>RZZS01000053.1 GCA_009929775.1 Alphaproteobacteria bacterium | reverse complement strand
TTCGTCAAGCAAACGGTTGGCGATGGGTTCAAAATGCGTTGCGTCGTTCTTCAGAACATCCAGGATTCGTTGAGAATATCTGGAAACTGCTCCAATGCTTGCCTCGCCCACCGCATTCGATAATTCCTCCGACATTCTTTCCCTGAACAAAGATCCACCGACGGCATTTGTGTGCAACGAGAGAACCGTTTCAAGACGCGCGTCTGGATCGGAGATATCCTTCAAACTCCTCACGACAGCGTTTACTGCCGGCTCATACCGGCCAACCCCCTCGTCTGTAATCGCCACGACGGCGGCGGCGGCTTGCACTCTCTGCTCCGCGGGCAAATTCGCGCTCACGAAACCCCATTTGGCGATATCTCCGCTCGACAAAGCCTTGAATGCCTCCGATTGAGCCCGGAGTACGGGGTCGTTTCGGGTCGTCTCGTCAACCCTGCGCGGATCGACGGGCGTGCCGAGATTTTGCCGGACCATCGAGCGATAAAACATCCTCGGCAATCCCGTTAACGAATCGTCCGGCGTCATAAGGCGCTTTATGACGTTTCTCCGGGCCGTGATATTTTTCGCCGGGTCCTCGCCGTGAGGACCGCTCCGTCCGGCCGCCAGCAGCACAGCGTTGTTTTTGATTTCCGCCATGGCTTCCTGCAGGGAACCGGCCAGATAGGCATACAGCGCCGATCGCACATCTTCTTCCGACCATTCCGATTGCAGTTGTACGAACTGCGGGTCGCCATCGGCGTACAGGGTTTCATCCATCCGGTAGCTGCCGCTCTTCCCGTCGGTCAGTTCCGCGGCGAATGCGTGCGTTCTCTGTTTGAACGCATCAAACGCCCTGAAATTCTTCATGCCGCCCGGACAGTAGACTTTCGCCGGGACGAGGATCGTGTCCCCGGCCCCATTCCTGTAAGGTTTTAACATCTGCCTCATAAACGGCCACCGGGCCTCGACATCGTCCTTGTGAACGAGGTAGGCCACAAGCGACCCGGCCTCGATGTCTTTCGGAACGTAATGCCGGTTGATGCCGTCGCCCATGGACATGCAGGAGCGCCAGCGCTGCCCGGTCGACATTTCGGCAATCTTATGCGGGTCGCGCGAAACAACCACCCGCAAATTATCATTGTCGTACAGCGCGTCGATATTGAAAAGGGCCCGGTTTGCGATGTCTCGAAGCGATACTTTACCCGCTGAAAAAGATCGGCCGGTCGCTTCTCTGCCCTGATAAATATCGTAGAGTTCCCATTCGAAACTATCCTGCATGAACTTCCCGAGTCTCGGGCCCGGCTCCCAGATGTCCCCGGCCTTGTTGGGATTCAGTGTCTGGAGTTTCGACGGGTCTTCAGGATCGCGGCGGATGGTTCGCTGCTCAATCGCTCGTCCGGCGCGCGGCTTTGCGGCCGGGTTGTCCTGCCGTGCCTGCTCATCTTCGCGGCGTGCCTCTTCAAGCTTCCGCGCCGCCCGTTCGTTATGCCGGGCGATCCACGATTCAATCTTGTCCTCGATCGATTCAGCATCCCCCGCGAGCGGAAGCACGATATCGTCCTGACCTTCCGGGAACAGATTATCCCATTGGGCCTTCGGCGTACGCTTGTCCGCTGCGGCAGCGAAAGCGAAGCGGTCTTCTTCCGAAACCGAAACGGAAGCGGTTTGATAGCCGAGACCTTCTTTGTCCGGCAACCGCTTTGCCGCCTCCGGCAGCTCTTCGGCCGTCAGAGCGGGAAACTCCCGAAGCAGCCTGGAGAAATCCGTTCCCTTTTTGATAGCAACAACAAGAAACGCGCGGCGCGCCCGGGTCAGTTCGTCTGTAACGGGCAAGCTTGAAAGCCCTTGTGCCGACGATAACAGATCGGCTATCAGGGGCTCATAGGTTTCCGCCTTTAGCTGGGTGTAATAGCGATCCGGATCGAAGCCGCTCATCCAATTTCCTCCAGGGTCACATAAAATTGATTGGCGTTATGGTAAAATCCGGCCCTCGAAATTGCAAATATTTTCCGGAATACCCACGGGGATCGCCTGAAAACAGATCCGCGGTCAGTGTGGTATGAACTATGTGATGCACTCAAATAACTTGTCATCTACCATGTTTAGCAAAAAAGTTCGTCCCTGATCTGAGCATTGAGGATGACGATCATTTTACGCATGGTGGCGGTAAGAGCCACGATAGGTTTTTTTGCCGTTTGCGACGAGCCTGTCGTAGAAGGCTTTCAGCTTTGGATTATAGGATTTTTGCGGACAAGGTAGCCATGAACAGGGCATTGCGCACGGGCTTGCGTCCGCCGCGGGTGGACCTGTATCCGGTATATGCGCCGCTGTCGTTGGGATGGGGCGCCACACCGGCCAGTGAGGCCGCTTCCCGTCTTGTCAACGCACCGAGTTCGGGCATGCAGGCAATCAGGGTCATGGCGGTGGTTTCACCGATGCCAGCGAAGCCGGTTAGAACCGCGTACTTCCGCTTCAGGCTGTGCGCTTGTTCTATGAACGCGGCCATATTCTCTTCGATCTGCTGGATCTGTTCGTCCAGGACGTCGCAAACCGCCTTCAGGGACTCTTTGAGCTTCTCGTAACGCGGGTGTTCCATGCGTTGTTTCTCGGCCATGCGCATGGCCTTGAGGTCGCAAAGGCGCATATGCATGTGCTGCAATTCCTGCAAGACTTCGTCGGCGGGCGTGAAAACGCTTAAGGTGTCATGCCTCTCTGCCGCATACCGGGCCAGAGCCTGCGCGTCCAGAGCGTCCGTCTTCCCGTTGACGCGCAGGGACCGCGTATAGTGCGCGCTGCGCAAAGGATGCGCCCGGTGGACTTTGACCCCGGCCTCAAAGAGATACAGAGGCAAGGCGGTTTCATATCCGCCCGTGGCTTCCAGAACGACGAAGCTTTCCGGCAGAATATCTGCAAACGCAGCCGCGAAAGCGGCAAAGCCTTCGCCGCAGCTTTGGAAGCGCTGCGGCTTTGCCGCTTTTGCGTAGACGGCGACATCGAAGCTTCGTTTTGCAATGTCGATGCCTTAGTAGTTGTATGTCATGGTTTTTCTCCTGCTGTTTCGGATTGTGTGCGGGCGTAAAACCTTGAATGAGAAGGCATTAGCTCTTTCTACCATTCAAACGATGACAGAAAAAAGCGGCGGGTGCCCCGGATGACAACGGTCGTTGGAACTGTACCTTATGTCGATCGGTAGCCCGCCGCTTCCTCTTCTATAGCAAAATTTCAACACACAATCCCGACGCGACCTGTCCGCCGAAGCCCGAAGGGCGCAGGCGGAAGCGGAGGGATCTTCATACGGTGGATAACGACAAGATTCCTCGCGTTCGCTCGGGATGACATAGTTGTTTCTCATCAGTATCTTACGAACATTCGCAGCAACGGTTTGTTTTTTAAGCGATCCCCGTGGCCGGATGAAGAGTTATCGCACGGGAATGATAAGCCAGATCATACCCCGCCTGAAAGGGTCTACTCCGGTTATGCGCCAGACGGCAAAAGGGGACGGGGCAAAAGGGGACGGAGTAAAACACAGGGGTTTTACTCCGTCCCCTTTTCGAGTCTGTCTACAGCTCCAGCGACCATGGCGCCTGTCCGCCTCCCGGCGCGAGCCTGCCTTGCGGCAACGGAGCGGACGGAGTGTTCCGAACGGAAACGATGAACTCAACGAGTTTTTGCG
Organism: Alphaproteobacteria bacterium; assembly: GCA_009929775.1. GTDB lineage: Bacteria > Pseudomonadota > Alphaproteobacteria > Micavibrionales > Micavibrionaceae > RZZS01. The sequence continues at coordinate 17,224 of RZZS01000053.1, read as the reverse complement.
GGGTCGGCACGACAAGGTCGATCCGCGGCACGTCGTGACCGGCCCTGGCGAGGTTACGAGGGTCCTTCTTTGGATCGGGCGAGACGCCGTCAATCCCGCCTTCCGGGTGGTGGGTGTGAATGTTGAAAACGGGGATTCCGTATTTTTCCTGCAGCCGGTCGGCCTCGATCATCGCGAAATAATCCGTACCCGGCGAGCCGTCCTCCTTACAAACGTCGTCACCCGTAAACACGACGGCCGTCGGTCTTTGATCTTCCGGCAATTCCATTGCCTTTTTAATCAGCGCTTCAAGTCCATGCCCCTTGTTGACCCCGGCCAGCTTGACTTCGGTCGAGGCCGGCGCAGCCAGAATTTTGAATACGGGACTTCCGTCGCCTTCCTTGGGGCCTCTTTGTTCGAGATAGCGAGTCAACCCCTCCTTCATTACCGTCCCGATGCGCACATCGAGATCCGAACCCTCCGCTTGCCCGTAATGATCGAGGATCGCCCGCCAGTGAACGTTCGTCGCGGTCCCCTTCTGTTCAATATACGGTTGCGGCATGGAACCAGCATCCAGACCGAGGCCGGAAACCTCGCTTCTCATAGCATCCGCAATCGTCTGCTTCATATCGCTGATCAGCGAGAGGAAATTTTGCTCGTCCCGGGAGAGCGAACGGATATCGGAGGGGCCCCCGTCATAGTAAAGCCTGTTGCCACTGTCGGCGACCAGCGTGGCCCGCTCGGGTGCCAGAACCCCGGACTCGCGAAACACCGTCAGCACATGTTCCGAGCCGCGCGACGTCAAAAACGCCAGATCGAGGGGGCGCCCGGCCCTCGTATTTTCGTTGACCGCCGCGACCAGTTCCGGCGCCAGCCGGACGTCCATCGCCTTGCTGGCGAAAAGGTCGACATAGACGGTTCCGTTGCCTACCAGTTCCTGCAACTCCGCCTGTGAGATACCGAACGGAATGCTCTGGTTGTCCGGGTCGTCTTCCGGCCCGAGTTCCAGTGTCCGCCCCGGCGAAAGCTTGTAGCCTCGCGCGACGTTCCCGTCGACATCGTTGACGATCATCGGCCGTGCGCCGAGCCCGGCGCGGAAAGCGGATATCTCGGCAGGCGTAGAATAACGGCTCATTCTTCGGTCCTTACATCAATTCAGATCATATATTACATAACTACGGGCCGAAACGGAATGCAACAAAAATTCTTGTCACCCCCCCCGGTCATAAAAAAAGCGGCATCCCGATGAGGGATGCCGCCTGCAAGCCTGTCAGAATATATCACGCCGCCGCGTCCAGTCCCCTCTCCCTCAATGTCTTCAGGATCAGCTCAACCAGCTTGCCCGGACGGGGCACCACGAGGTCGACGCGCGGAACCGGGTGGTCGCTCGTCAGGCGTTCAGGAGCCTTGTTCGGATCGGGCGTCGTGCCGTCCAGTTTGCCGCCTTCCGGGTGGTGCGTATGGACGTTGAAAAACGGAATGCCGAAACGCGCCTGCAACTCGTCGGCCCGGATCATGCCGAAATAGTCGGTGCCGGGACCGCCGTCCGCCTTGGCGATGTCGTCGCCCGAAAAAACGATCGCAGTCGGCGGGCTCGCAAGCTGCATAGCCTTTTCGGCGGTCGCTTCGAGGCCGTGCCCCTTGTTGACCTTGGCGATCTTCATTTCGACCGCCGCCGGAGCACCGAGCACCTTAAAGACCTTCGAGCCGTCGTCTTCATCCGGTCCGGCTTTCGCGTAGGCATCAAATTCCGCCTTCAGGGCCGAACCAATCGCCTTGTCAAGGTCCGAGCCTTCCGGCTGGTCAAACGCGCGCAAGATCGTGCGGAAGTGCACGTTGCAGGCAGTGCCTTTCTGTTCGATAAAAACAGCCGGAGCTTTTTCCGGGTCGAAACCGCAGTCGCGAACCGCACCCTGAACGATCCTGTTCAGCTTGTCCGCCATGCCGTCGATGGCAAGAATGTAATCGTTTTCCTCGTCCGAGAGCTTGCGCACGTCCGTCCGGACGCCATCGAAATAAAGCGCGCCGCCGCTATCCGCGACCAGCGTCGCCTGTTCGGGCTGCTCGACGCCCGATTCCTTCATCAGCTTGACGGCATCCTTCGCCCCGCGCGAGGTCAGAAAACCGAGGGAATATTTGTTCCCGGTACGCGTATTGCGATTGATGAGATCGACCAGTTCAGCCGGGAGCCGCGCATCCATCGCCTTGTCCGCGAACAGCCCCAGCACCAGCGTGCCGTCGTCCACGAGCCTCTGCAGCTCTGTCTGGGATGTACCGAACGGAATCGCCTGATTGTCCGGATTGTCACCCTCCCCGAGCGCCAGAGATTTTCCGGGCGCAAGCGAGTAGCCGCGCATGATGTTGCCGTCCATATCGCAAACAAACAGCGGCCTCGGGCCGAGTTTTGCAACGAATTCCTCTGTTTCCCGTTCCGTCGAATACTGTGTCATTGTGGTCTAAACTCCTGCAAAAAAGGGGCGTTGGCCCATATGTATTATGAGACGGTGCGACGCGCAAGGTGATGGCGCAGCCAATGCGACAGCCTTTCTGTCGCAGGAGACGCTCATTTACGCCCGGCGTCCTCAATGGCCTGACCGGCCTTTTGAATATCCTTGCCGACCCCCTCGACGGTATTGCAGGCCGAAAGAACGAGAGCCGTGCCAATCAGGGTCGTCGTCAGGCAAAGAATTCTCCGCATCGATTTTCTCCGGTAATTCAGGACTGGCAGGAATCCTGATGCAGAAAGACAGCGAAATCAAGCGCAAACCGCGAACCGCTTTTTCCCGCGATCAGGGCTGGATGTTTTGCCATGTTTTTGGGGGCGTGGTAAAAATGAAAGAGAAGGATTCCCTTTGAGCCAACGCAGGAAGATCGAAATGGAAGACGTCCGGCAGGTACATGACGAAGAGTTTGCTGCCGCGGTAGACAAGCTGGTTAAATTTGCGGAAGACTCGCGGCTGCGTCACAGCAAAACCTTCGACTCCCGCAAGCGGACCTCTTTCGGTCTCAGCCTTCTGGTCATTACGGCGGCGTCCTCGGCCTTCCTGTGGATCCTGCTGATGGGCGGGGTGGATATCCGCTGGGCCTGGCTTTCGCTCGCGGCCGTGATCTTCGTCCCCGTCCTGCTGCATATGTGGACGAAACAGCCGCTGGACGCCTATCGCAAGGAATTCAAGTCGGCGCTGATGCCGCGCATGGCCCACCTGCTCGGCAAGCTCAAGTTCAATCCGACCGGCGGTATTTCGCTCAAGGCCGTCGCTGCCTCGCGTATACTGCCTCCGCATAGCATCTACGAAGCCGAAGACGCCTTTATGGGTCTGTATAAGGGCACGAAGATGCTCATTTCCGAGGCGCGCATGTACCCCGGGAAAAACAAGGATCCGGTCTTCGACGGGGTCTTCGTCCTGCTTCTCACGCCCAAAGGCAAGTTCAAGGGCCACACGATCGTCACGGCCGACCCGGCGATGATCAAACGCTACCGCGCCACGCGCTGGAAACATCTGTCCGACGTTCCGTTCGCTCCGGGCGTCACCGGCGGAAAGTACCATGTCTATTCCGACCAGCCCGAAGAAGGCGCGGCCCTTGCCGACGTGGACATGATGGAACTCCTGCACCACCTTAACGATCTGTTCGAGGGATCGAGCGTTACCGCCACGTTTTTTGCAGGCAACCGGGTTTTCCTGATGATTCCCTATGACGGCGACATGTTCGAGCCGGGCGATATATACATGCCCATCACCAACCGCTCGCATGCGCTTCAGTGCAAGAAGGAAATCGAACAGATTCTCTCGGTCGTCGACGTGCTCGACGTGTACGAAGCCGATTCCGCCAAACCGACGCCCGCGCCCGACGCCCCGCCCGAGGCGGCCATGCCCTCTCAGCAACAGGGCGCGCCCGCACAAACCGTCCCCGACCAGCCCATGGCCCCTCCGCCTCCAGACGCGCAGCAACAGCAGCCGCCAGCGGACCCGGCAGGATCAACAAACAAGCAATAGCGTAACGCGCCTGAACGGTTTCAGTGTCGGTCGTCGTCGCGGAGAGGTGCTTCCTGCCTCTGCCCGCCATGGTCCGCAAACATCGCATTCGGCAAGGTGAACGAGACGACGTGGGCGAATGCGCTTAACAGGAAGGCCAGAAATATAACGGATGCAATGCCAAGCGTCTCCCGGTCCATTTCCGCGCTCCCTTTCAACAGTGGTTTCATTCAGGGCAAAGGATGACACAGGAGCCCCCTCTCTCAAAGCCCCTAAACCGCGAAACCCGCAAAAATCCGTGCTCCCGTTTATTTCAAATTTTATCTAAACTTCAGCGTCCCTTAACCTCACGCATGTACCATTCGGATTATTGAAGGGTACGGACAAACAGCGGTCCGATCCGGAGGGTGTAAAAAACAGCGTTGCCGAAACCGCTCTTTCTCTGAAGGGCGGTTTCCTTTATAGTGTTTTAAAGTAGTTTCGCTTTTACTCAACATTCCGTTTTTCAAGCATTTCCCATGGACGCGTTCAGCACCACCCTCTTGCGGGAAAAATTTGTCATTCGGGACCCCGCTCCGGTTTCGGACGAAGAGCCGGTGGTGGCTTTGAGCAACCGGCTCGTGACGCCGATCCCCGGCAGCGAGGAAAAGTTCGTCGTGCGGGCCCAGAACATGCATAGCTGCATCCGCATGGCCGCCAGGATCGTTGCGGCGGCGCAGGAAAAGGGACCGATCCTGTCCCGCCCGCACCCGTTCGACTGGGCCGACGCCTGGCAGAGCGTCAATGAAGGCTTCGAGCGCAAATACAACCCGAACCGCTGGATCGCTATCTACAGCGCGGGCAAGGTCGTTTTCGGCGATGGCAATCACCACCCGTTTCTCGACATCATCGAGACATGCGATTTCAAGAGCCGGCAGGACTACGAGCACTCCATCACAATGGCCGAAAACGCCTTCAAACAGGCGGGCAAGGTCGTCAGGATCGACCATGACGCCAATATCGCAATGGTCGTAAACATCACGTCCGAACTGGCCCGCTGCGGCATCATCCTGCGCGGCGCCGACAAAACGACGACCTTTAACTTTACCGGCAAACCGAAGGGTGGGCGACCGGTCAGAATTTCCCAGTGCCTGACGGTTTCCGCCGCCTTTCTGGAAGGCATCCAGCTCGCCTTTCAGGTCGGCATGGGCAAGCAAAAGCGCCGTTACGGATTCCTTGAAATCGGCTCCGAAGACTACAAACGCGTCGAGGCAGGCGAAAAACGCCTGGGACGCCTCAACAGCGCGATCCGCCAGTTCGATCAAATCCTCGAGGTCGCCTACCGTCCGGACCGCCCCGACTTCTTCAAAATGGTCGACGAAGCCGAAGACGTGGCGAGAAAAATTCTTGCCCCGCAGATTGAGGCAAAAATCGAGTCCGGCGAACTCGACGACGAGGAATGGATCGTCTAGGCGCAGGGAACACAGCGGATTCGGAGCGACTTCATCCGTCCGGATGTAAACGACAACGTCCCGCACGCAGCAACCGCGGTGTTTGAATATTGCCGCTTCGCAGCACGGAGAGCATTGAGGGAGAGACCTCTGCTGCTCTGTACCCTAAGAGTTGAAAATACGAACTATCCCCGTCAACCGGAACATCGGAACTTTGGGCGGGCCGATAAATTGGCTGCTTAATGTCAGAATACAGCTCTTTCCGTACACTTTACGCGAGCCTCTTCCTGTTTTTCGGCATGGCCTTTTTTGGCAGCGGCACGCCGGTCAGCAAGATGGTAGGCGAGGCTTTTCCGTTCATGTTCGCGTCCGGCATTCGTATGGGACTTGCGGCCGCTCTCCTGATCCCGGCGGCGCTCTTCACCACGCAAAAACTGTTCAAGCTCTCAAGGCAGGACTGGCTACATGTTTTTGTCGTCGCGCTGATCGGGAACGTTGTCTTCAGCCTGTTCATGCTGAACGGGATGAGCATGGTCTCGGGCGTTGTCGGCGCGATCGTCATGAGCACGACCCCGGCGGTCACGGCCTTCGCGTCGGTCATCTTCCTGAAGGAAAGTATGAATGCGCGCAAACTGTTCGCGCTGATCCTCAGCCTTGGCGGAGTTGTTGTCATCAATCTCGCCTCCGGCAAGGGAGGCGGCGACACAGGCATGATGACGCAAGTTCTCGGTTCTCTCCTCGTCTTCGGGGCCGTGTGCTCGGAGGCTACCTATACGCTGATGGGCAAGGTCACGATGAAAACCATGCCGCCCCTGAAACTTGCGGGCCTCTCGGCCCTGCTCGCGACCATCATGTTCCTGCCCTTTGTAATCTGGCAGGCGGGCAGCGTCGATATTTCCTCGGTCGAAGCGCAAGGCTGGGGCGCGCTCGCATGGTGGGGGCTCGGGACTATGGCGCTCGGCTCGCTGCTCTGGTTCAACGGCGTTGAGCAAGTGCCCGGGCATATCTCTGCCGTCTTTATGGCGATCATGCCGGTGAGCGCCCTCGTCCTCTCTTATGTCCTTCTCGACGAAGCGTTCGAATGGATGCATCTCGCAGGCTTTGGCCTGACCTTCGCCGGTGTTCTCGTCGTAATATACGAGCACTGGAAGAGCATGAAAAGCTCACGGGAGGAAAGCGGCGGCTAGGCCGCCATCCCGCGCAGCACGTAATGCAGTATGCCGCCGTTCCTGTAATACTCAAGTTCATCGAGCGTATCAATCCGGCACAAAACCCTGGCGCGTTCTTCGGGACCATTCTCCCGGCGCACGACGATTTGAAGCTCGGCGCCGGGCTTCAGTCCCTCGACGCCGAGAATATCGATGGTCTCGGAACCATCCAGTTTAAGGCTTTTGCGAGTCTGGCCGTTCTGGAATTGCAGCGGCAGAACCCCCATACCGATCAGGTTCGAGCGATGAATGCGCTCGAAACTCTCGGCGATCACGGCCCATACGCCGAGCAGGCGCGTCCCCTTCGCAGCCCAGTCCCGCGAGGAACCGGTGCCGTACTCCTTGCCCGCGAAAACAACCAGCGGCGTACCGTCACGCATATGCTCCATCGCAGCATCGTAGATCGACATCGTCTCGCTTCGCGGCAGGTAGCGCGTGAAGCCGCCCTCCATATGCGGCACCATCTCGTTGCGGATACGGATATTGGCGAAAGTTCCGCGCATCATCACCTCGTGATTGCCGCGCCGTGCTCCGTAGGAATTGAAGTCGCGATAAAGAACTCCCTGCATGATCAGATATTTACCGGCCGGGCTCTCCTTCTTGATCGAACCGGCGGGCGAGATATGGTCGGTCGTCACGGAGTCCCCAAGGATCGCAAGACATTTTGCACCCATCACGTCCCGTACGAGGGCTGGCTCGCGCGCCATATTCACGAAGTATGGCGGGCTCTTGACATAGGTGCTGTCCTCATCCCATGCGTAGGTTTCGCCGCCGGACGCCTCGATCCCGCGCCATTCTTTCGTGCCCTCGAAAACGTTCCCGTAGCGGGCGCGAAACATGTCGGGCGTGATGCATTTCGCGATGGTTTCGCGGACTTCCTCGCTCGTCGGCCAGATGTCCTTCAGGTAGACGCTGTTACCCTCCTGATCGTTCCCCAGAGGATCCTTCGTCAGGTCGACCTTCATCGACCCGGCCAGAGCGTACGCCACCACAAGCGGCGGACTGGCCAGATAGTTCGATTTTACGTGCGGATTGATCCGCCCCTCGAAATTGCGGTTGCCCGAGAGCACGCCGCAAACATTGAGATTGCCCTCCTCGATGGCCGCCGTAATCGGCGCGGAGAGCGGGCCCGAATTGCCGATACAGGTCGTGCAGCCGTAGCCGACAAGATTGAAGCCAAGCGCATCGAGATCGTCCTGCAAACCCGCCCGATCAAGATAATCGGTCACGACCTGCGAGCCGGGCGCAAGCGATGTTTTCACCCACGGCTTGACCTTGAGCCCCTTTGCCCTGGCATTGCGGGCCAGCAAGCCGGCACCGAGCATAACGGACGGGTTCGAGGTGTTGGTGCAACTGGTAATCGCCGCGATTACAACGTCGCCGTGCGACAGATTATAGCCCTCGCCCTCGACCGGCATCTTCCATTCGCTGGGCTCAGCGTCGAGGAAAGCCTTCGAGGCATGGCAGAGAGCGATCCTGTCCTGCGGGCGCTTCGGCCCGGCTATCGAGGGGACCACTGCGCCCAGATCGAGTTCCAGCGTATCGGAAAAGACCGGGTCCGGCGTGTTCGCATCGCGCCAGAGCCCCTGCTCTTTCGCGTACGCCTCGACTAGCTTCACGCGCGCCTCGTCACGTCCCGTAAAGGTCAGGTAACGGATCGTTTCCTCGTCGACCGGGAAGTAGGCGCAGGTCGAGCCGAACTCGGGCGACATGTTGCCGACGGTGGCGCGGTCGGGCAATGTCATGTGGGCAAGACCATCACCGAAAAACTCGACGAACTTGCCAACGACCCCCTTCTTGCGCAGCATCTCGGTCACTGTCAGGACAAGGTCGGTCGCGGTCGCCCCTTCCGGCATGCGACCCGTCAGTTTGAAACCAATCACCTCGGGGATGAGCATCGAAACCGGCTGGCCGAGCATCGCGGCTTCCGCCTCAATCCCGCCGACGCCCCAGCCAAGAACCGCAAGGCCGTTGACCATTGTCGTGTGTGAATCCGTGCCGACGAGCGTGTCCGGACAAGCAATGTCCTTTCCGCTGCTCTCGTCTTTCTCAACCCAGACAGTCTGAGCCAGATACTCGAGATTGACCTGATGACAGATGCCAGTGCCGGGCGGCACAACACGGAAGTTGCGAAAAGCCTTCTGTCCCCACTTGAGGAATGCATAGCGTTCGAAATTGCGCTCGAACTCGCGCTCGACATTGAGTTGAAAGGCGCGCGGCGTGCCGAATTCGTCGACCATCACCGAGTGGTCGATGACAAGATCCACGGCGCTTAACGGATTGATCTTCTGCGGATCGCCGCCGAGCTGCACCATCGCGTCGCGCATCGCGGCGAGGTCTACGACCGCCGGAACGCCGGTGAAATCCTGCATCAGCACCCGTGCCGGACGGTAGGCAATCTCGCGTGTCGAACGGCGCTCCTTCTGCCAGTCGATAACCGCCTGAATATCGTCGGTTGTGACGCTCCGCCCGTCCTCGTAGCGCAGCAGGTTTTCAAGCAACACTTTCAGTGTATGAGGCAACCGATCAATATTACCTGTTTTTTCTGCAACTGCCCTGAGGGAAAAATAGTCGTAATCCCGACCATCAACGGTGATCGTCCTGCGGGACTGAAGGGTGTCGTGTCCGGTGCGCGTCATGGATGTTCTCTTGGTTCAACGAGGGTGGCAACGAATCTTTTCCTACTAATCTAACGGGAAAATCCGCGGGAGCAATAGGGCTTGCGATTTCACAACCGCGCCGAATTGCCCTACAAGGATCGCGGTGCCTAGGGAGTGAAGAAACAATAATCTCGACAAACTCGCGCCCGGTTTTCGCCACATTCGCATGACATTCTAAACATAAGAGATTCGGTGCCTCAGCTTCGTCCCAAGTTTCCTCGCCGATCTCCTTCATTGCGAAAAGTGAACCGCCGTAGCCATACGAAACCGCTGTCCCCCCAATCCGGACAGCGGTTTCACTTTGGGTCGGGATTGCCGGGAAACACGCACCGTCCGGGGACACTTACGTTTCATCGAAAAGTAACTGTCCCCTGTATGTTCTCTGTAACCTTCTTGCCGCAGCCCGCCTTTTCTGCTTACCTTCCTCCATGAAGAAGAAAGGCAAAAACACGATTCTTGCGCGCAGCGGTTTGCAAAGCGACCCCGTCTTCGGAGCCGTCGTTCCGCCGGTCTTCCTTTCCACGACCTATACATTCGACGGGTACGACGGAAAGCGTGAGCACGATTACACGCGCATTTCGAACCCAACGCGCGAATTGCTGGCGCAGGCGCTCGCAGAACTGGACGGCGGCGCAGGCGCAGTCGTCACCGCCTCGGGGATGAGCGCACTTGTTCTGGCGCTGCAACTCTTGAGGCAGGGCGACACGGTTCTCGTCTCGCATGATTGTTTCGGCGGCACGTTCCGGGTCGGATCGTCCTACACGGAAAAGGGGCTTTACACCGTTGTCTTCGTCGACATGAACGACGAGGCCGCGTTAAGGGAGGCCTTTACCCTGCGTCCGAAAATGCTGATCGCCGAGACGCCGAGCAACCCGCTGCTGCGGATCGTCGATATCGAGAAAATCGTCAGTCTCTGCAAGGTAAATGACTGCCTGTCGGTCATCGACAACACGTTCCTGTCGCCCGTGCAACAGCGCCCTCTCGATTTCGGCGCAGATATCGTCTGGTATTCGACAACCAAATACATCAACGGCCACAGCGACGTGGTCGGCGGAGCGCTGGTCGCCCGCGACAAGGAGGTTTACGAGGAACTGTTGTGGTGGGCGGGCAATCTCGGTCTCACAGGCTCGCCGTTCGACGCGTACCTGACGCTACGCGGCATGCGCACGATGGACGTTCGAATCCGCCGCCAGTCGCACAACGCACAGCAAATCGCCGCAATGCTGGATGCACACCCGGCGGTGGGCAAGGTCTACTATCCCGGCCTGCCCGCCCACCCCGGCCACGCTCTCGCAACGCGCCAGCAGGACGGATTCGGCTCTGTCCTCTCGTTCGACCTCAAGGGAAGCACACAAAACGTCATGGCTCTGGTCGAACGACTCAGCTGCTTCAGCCTCGCAGAATCTTTAGGGGGAGTCGAGAGCCTCGTCTGCCATCCCGCCACCATGACCCACCGCGCGATGACAGAAGAGGCACGTGCGAAAGCCGGTATCACGGACCAGCTCGTCCGGCTGTCCGTCGGCATCGAAGACGCGGACGACCTGATCGGCGATTTGCGCGAGGCGCTGGAATAATCAGGCAAAACAGCCTACCGGTTCGGTTCTCGTCGTCGTTCAAGTTCGCTCAGACTGCGCTTTAGTTTTTTGTTCACATCGAATTTGCAAACGTCGCTTATCTCGTGGCTGATCGACTCGTACTCCTCAAGAGAGTCGACCGCCTGCTGCGCCGCAAGCTGCTCCTCGACCATGCGATGCTTGATGCCGCCGACCACCGTCCGGATGTGCTCGCCGAGTTGCGCCTGACGCGCCTCCATCTCCGCCAAATGAAAAGGCCCGATCACGCCGACGCTGTCCACGGCCCTTTGCAGCGCCAGACCGATCTCGCGGGCATATTTGTTGGCGATCGACCGATCCACCTTGACATGCTTCTCTTCATGCGCGAGCACCGCGCGGTGCGGACAGCTCCCGGGCTTTAATTCCCGGACGACGTAAATGACAGGGTTGAGTTCAAGCGTCACCTTGATTTTGTCGTAGTACAGGCAACCGAGTCCGTACTCCTCCCACACCGTGCCGCCCATCCGGGTCTCGTAGGACAGGTTCATCGTTCCCTCGTGCAGTCCGAAAACGATCTGCTCGGTATGGCCGCCATAGGGAGAAACGGTGCTTGCCTTGATTTCGCTTAAATCCTGCAGGTTCCGCGTATAGTCGTAGGCCGTCGGAGCCGTTTTCGGAACGACCTCGATCTCTGGCGCTTTCGGCAAGGTGCACTGCACCGACGTCGAAGCCAGAGTCAGCAGACTGCTTGCTAAAAGGACACCGCCTCCTGGCATGGGAAGTTCCTTTTTCGGATCGAAATGCCAATAAAATCCCGCCTCGCTTTATTTTATAACAGAACGATGCTAAATGTCTTGGGGAACAAAGCGTAGTGCAAGGATGACATGATGCAGGTATTCGGACAGATCCTCCTTTTCGCCCTCGAAGTCTACTGGTGGACGATCGTTGCCGAAGTGGTCATCAGCTGGCTGATTCTGTTCGGCGTTATCAACGTCCGACACCCGAAGGCGGAAGCGCTGATTGGCCTTCTGCACAAACTGACGGAGCCGGTCATGAAACCGATCCGGAAGGTCATTCCGCCCATTGCCGGTCTCGACCTGTCGCCGATCGTTGCGATTTTCGCCATCATGATGCTTCAGCAGGTCGTCTACCAGATTTTCTTCTAGTTTTCGAATAGCGAGGTTCCATGAGCGGCGCACAGGTCATCGACGGCAAGGGACTGTCGGCAAAACTCCGTTCGAATGTCGCCGACGAGGTCGCGGCAATGTCTGTCAAGCCGGGGCTTGCCGTTATTCTCGTCGGCGATGATCCGGCGAGTCAGGTCTATGTTGCGAACAAGGTCAAGGCCTGCAGGGAAGCCGGAATCGAGAGTTTCGAGAACCTTTTGCCGGAAAATGCGCGCGAAGAGGAGATCGCCGCCGTCATCGAAAACCTGAACGCCAACCCTTCTGTGGACGGCATCCTGCTGCAACTTCCCCTGCCCGGTCATCTTGACGAAGACAGGCTTATCCAGATGATCGCGCCGGACAAAGATGTCGACGGACTGACGATTGCCAATGCGGGTCGCCTGTTCGCCGGTCTCCCGGGCCTCGTCCCTTGCACACCGCAGGGCTCGCTCGCGCTCATCAAAAGCGTGCGCGAAGACCTGACCGGCCTCGATGCCGTCGTGATCGGTCGCTCGCTGCTTTTCGGCAAGCCGATGGCGCAGCTCCTGCTGGGCGAGAACTGCACGGTTACCACCGCCCATTCCCGCACGAAGAACCTTGCAGATGTGTGCCGTCGCGCCGACGTCCTCGTCGCCGCCACGGGCCGCGCGCAGATGGTCAAGGGAGACTGGATTAAACCCGGCGCCATCGTCATCGACGTCGGCATCACCCGTATCCCGCACCCGTCCATCGAGGGGAAGACGAAACTCGTCGGCGACGTCGATTTCGAGGGTGCCACCACAGTGGCGGGCGCCATCACCCCCGTCCCCGGCGGCGTCGGCCCGATGACGATCGCCTTCTTGCTGGCGAATACGGTGAAGGCGGCGAAACGCCGCGCCAGATAGTCCGCCCTTGCTCTTGCATTCTCCGTTTCGTATGATTTACAAAACATACGGAAAATACAGGGAATGCTTCGCGAAACCATCGCCGAAATTTACGATAATGGGATCTCGCGGGCACTTCATAAGCGGGTCCTGGCGACTCTCGCCATAAGAAACCTTGGCGAAATGGACAAGGAGGAATTGTTTCTTGCCTACCGCTATCTGCAGGACGCAATAATCGCCGATGCAAGGGGAGACGGGCACCAGGATAAGAAAAATGATTGCGTGCAGGAAGAATTTTACGAGAGGGAAACCTGCCAGCTTCTGAGAATCGCAAAGGCAACGCAATATTCGGCTGAGCTTTCCAGATGGGCCAACCAACGGCGCAAAATTCTCATGGACGCATTTCAGAAAGCCTCGATCCCCGAAACTATTCGTGACGGGCTTCTGATCAGCGAAGCTGCCATGGTCAATACTCTCCAAAGAATGACCGATATGCACCTGCGTGTATATGCCAACAATATCTTTTCAGTATCCGTTCCGCAGATTGAACCGGTTACACAACTCGACGGTCCGGTAGCCAGCGTTGATGCTCCTTCGCTCGATACAATTCACGACCCCGCCGATATCCCGATCCTGATCTCGCGTTCGCTGTTGACGAGAGCCGCGATGGCGACAAGCGCCGCAATTTTGCATCACGAAGGCATGCACCATCTGACATTGCAGCTTGGGATCGCCCTGCTGAACGGTGAACTGAAAGATGATCATCCCTTGCACGCCGACGCGGCGCTCAGCCTCGCGCGCCTCAAGGCCGAGGGCACCGCTTCCGGCCACATCAAAAGCGTTTACGACGGTGACGGCGAGGAACGCTTCGCCTACTTCCAGCAAGCCCTGTTTCGACGAGCCCTGGCGAAACGGATGGCCGACGAAATGCCTGCCCCTGTCAACGGCACCGCCCCGGCGCTTGTCGCTGCCTGACCTGTGCACGCACTCGTCACGTCGTCCCCTTTCTGTTCGAGGGTCCGTAGCGAAGAAGAAGATAGGCCAGAACGGCAGATGTTACCGATCCCAGCAAAACACCCATCCGGACCGAGGCCTGCATTTCCACAGCTTCGAAAGCCAGCCCGCCAATAAACAACGACATCGTAAAACCGACCCCGCAGAGCAGAGAGACGGCGTAAAGCTGGTACCAGTTCGTGCCGGTCGGCTTCGAGGTGAGACCCGTTGCAATCGCAAGCGAGATCATCAAAAAAACGCCGACCTGCTTGCCGACGAAAAGACCGAGCGCAATACCGAGCGTCACCGGGGCAAAAATATCCGAGAGCGTCATGCCGCTAAATGGAACGCCTGCGTTCGCAAAGGCGAAAAGCGGCAGAACGCCGAACGCGACCCAAGGGTGAAGAGCGTGCTCGAGCTCCTTGCAGGGAGAATAACCAGGATCCCTGTGGCTGCGAACGGGAATGAACAGGGCGGTTATAACGCCCGCCAGCGTTGCGTGGATCCCGGATTCCAGCACTGCGACCCACATGATAATTCCGGTCAGGATATAGGGCGCCGTCGCGGACACGTTCTTGCGGTTGAGGACAAACAGTACGACAAGCGCCGCCACCGCGAACTCAAGAGGGATGAACTCGATACCAGCGGTATAGAAAATCGCGATAATGAGGATCGCGCCGATATCGTCGATAATTGCAATCGCAGTCAGGAGAATTTTTAGACTGGCTGGGGCCCGGCTGCCCACGAGAGCCAGAACCCCAAGGGCAAAGGCGATGTCGGTTGCCGCCGGAATAGCCCACCCGTCAAGATTGTCAGGAAGGTCGCGGTTAATAAACCAGTACAGGGCCGCCGGCACGGCCATCCCGCCAATCGCCGCCAGCATCGGCAGAAGCGCCTTGTCCCGTGACGACAGCCCGCCCTCGACCATCTCGCGCTTGATTTCAAGGCCGACCAGAAAGAAAAAGACCGCCATCAGGCCGTCGTTGATCCAGAGAAGAACAGATTTTTCGAGTTCGAGATCGCCACCCGTCGCCATATCCGCAAAGCCGATACGGAAATGCACGAGGTTGAGAACATGGTGGTACACAACAAACAACGGTGAGTTGGCGAGCACGAGAGCAACCATGGCCGCCAGAACAAGCACGATGCCGCCCGAGGCTTCCATGTTGAAAAAATTCCGTGTTCGGCGAACGATAAACCGGGAGGTCCAAAGCGCCGCGTCACCCGTGTCCCCGACCGCCGATGCGGCACCAGCAACTGCCGTTCTTGCGGCCTGCTCAACCTTTCGTTCTGTCTTGGAGAGAAATTTACGCATTAATCCCAGCAAAATATTCCACGGAAGAGACAACAAGGTACTACACAAGGCGACGAGGTTTAGTATAGTCCGCCCGTCAACGAGTGAGCCGAATGAACGATACCACGAATAACGCTTCTTCAGCCATCCTTCTTGCGTTCGCCGGGTTCAGCTTTTTTTCCTTCGCAGACGCCTCGGTCAAGTGGCTCTCCGACTTTTACAGTATCGCCTTTCTGTTATTCCTGAACGGTTTGGCGGGAAGCGTGATTCTTGGAGCCACAATCCTGTTCCGAAAAGGACCCCGAGGATTCCTGACCTCCAGATACCGTCTCCACGCCACCCGAAGCCTCATCTTCGTGCTCACCTCGCTCTTGATCACCTTCTCGCTGTCGCGAGACATCCCGCTTTCCAACTATTACGGGCTCGTCTTCACCGCGCCTTTTTTTGTCCTTCTGTTCGCGAGACTTCTTTTGAACGAACAGGTCGGTCTGCATCGAACCCTTGCGGTTGTTGCGGGTTTCGCCGGTGTCCTCGTCATCGCCGGGCCGCATTTTTCCAACCTTGACCCGGCATACCCCGCAGCCATCGGGGCGGCCATGCTGAACGGTCTTGCCATCGTTATCGCGCGCAAGCTCGGCGACCGGGAATACTGGCCCCTTTACGGCTTTTACCCGGCCTTTGCCCTGTTGCTTGCATACGGTCCCCTCCACGCCGCTTCCTTCGCCCTCCCGGATATCGATCATGTGCCAATGATCCTCTTCTACGCCGCCAGCCTGACGAGCGCGCAGGTTCTACTGGTTTTTGCCGTGTCGAGAGCTCCGGTCGCCGCGGTCGTCGCCCCGCTCCAGTACACGCAGATGCTCTGGGGCATGTTGCTCGGATGGCTTGTTTTCAGCGACCCGCCGGGCCACGTGACGCTGGCGGGCAGTGTCATCATTATCGGCGCCGGTCTGTACCTGATCGCACGGGAGAGGAGAACGAAGTACAATTAACCGACCCGCTCGCCTGTCCAGAAAATCCGCTCCGGTCCCGGCGGTAAAAGCTTCTTGTCCTCACTGCGCTTGTAGACGTAGATGCCGAGCACCGACAGTCCGACGCCCCAGATCGCGCCGAGCGAGCCCATGGCGTTCAAAACGAGCGGCGCTTTCCCGGTTTCGAAAACAATCACGTAAGCCAGCCCGAACATCTGCGCCGCCCACGTAAAGGCCATCAGGTAGCCGAAGGTCGGGCGCATGCGACGAACGTATGCGTCCTGCGAGGCGATCTCGGCGCGCAGGCTTTTGTTGATTTCAGAGAGCGTTGCGCCGTCTTGCTCGATATTGAGTTCAGCGATGCGCTCCAGATGCCGGTTGGCCTCGCGCATTTGTTCCGGACTTATCCCGCCGTTATCAAGGATGTTTTCCACATCCTTGAGGGCCTTTTCCGCCGATTTGGCCACAGGATTATCCACAGACGCCAGAACCTCCGCCACAATGCGCACCAGCACCGGCAGACCGACTTTCGCCAGAAGTGTTGAAAACATAAAAACCCCTTTTCATAAAAGGGGACGGAGTAAAACAGGCCTGTTTTACTCCGTCCCCGTTGGTCGATAGAAAATGTGCCGTCCGATCACGGCGACCGGTTTTTCGTTCTTCGCCCAGTACGGATCCGCCCCGGCGGCGTGATAGTGCGTTGCGCCTTCTGTCGGATCCGCCAGCGCTCCCGCAAGGGCGCGGCGGGCGATGCGCAGGGCGGTAGCGAAATGGAGATCGTCGTCCTTCACGTCCACGACGCGGCGGAAATTGGGGTCGGAGCGGTTCCAGCAGCTGAACTGGTATGGCTTCTGACAGACCTGGATCGGGCTTGCGCCCCACCAGTAACCGCCCTTGTCCCGCGCGATCGCGACGCGATTCATGACGACGGCAGCCACGGCCTCCATGCCGTGCGAACCTTCCCCGCGCGCCTCGCCCCAGATCGTGCGGGCGAGCGTGTCGACTTCCAGTTCCTTGTAATAGGCATGCGCGGCCGCGTCGTTCGGGTTGTTGCGGATGGGGGTAAGCCGGTTTCTGTTCATTGAGCGCGCTCCTTGTTCGTTTCTGTTGATCGTAACCACCCCCCACCCAGC
>RZZS01000052.1 GCA_009929775.1 Alphaproteobacteria bacterium | reverse complement strand
ATCGACTGATCGAACAGGCTTTACAAATCGGCCCGGTTCCAGCGGATACGTTGAATACTACATCTTGTGGGTAGGCGTTTAACTGCATAGCCCCGTTGCGAAATCGGATAGACGGAAAATGGAAAAAGACGCTCAACCTGCAACACCGGACGCTATAGCCAAGTACCTCCGTGATAGCGGCGGCGGTGGCCCCGGAAGCGGCAGAGGCCCCGAAGACGACAGGTCTTTCCTCGTACGGCTGTTCAACGACGTTCGGGACTGGTCCCGGGAAAAACGGCGTCAGGCTGAATTCAAGCTGAAAATGCACGGGGAGGGGTCCTTTCCGCTTCCACTTGTCGCCCTTCGCAAGGTCGCAGGATTACAGACCGCCGCCTCGGCCATCCTCGTCAATTGCCCACCGAAGGCGCCCGAATTCCGTATGCCCATGTAACCGTTTTCTGGTCTGACGCCTCCCGAAAGTGCTAAAATGGCCAAATGGCGTTCAAGGTAATTTCCAACCGCGATTTTCAGAATGCGTCCGGTTTCACAAATCACCAATTCAAACGGCTGGATGATTTATTCTGCCGGGCGGCTGCCGCAAAGACCCTGAACTTCCGGGCCGTCGATTGCGACCTTGACGAAGGCATGGCAAGCTTCACCTACTGCAAAGCACCAAACCACCCACCTTACCTCCAATTCGTGATACGGAGAAACGGCCCTAATTCAACCATGTTCGAACTGTACAAGGAGGGGAAGGGACGAGTTGCGAAGAGCGCCCTGTTTGACCGCGTTTTCGACCGTCTCCGCGCCGAAGTAGAGGTACTTGGTGATTAACCCGCTTCAAATCCTCTCGCGGGGCTGGAATTTCTTAACAGTTATACGATATAAGTTGCGCATCTGTGGCATTCCGCCAAAACAACGGGAAAGGTTTCATGGCAAAGATCAAGGTCGATAATCCGGTCGTCGAAATCGATGGAGACGAGATGACCCGCGTCATCTGGAAAATGATCAGGGACGAGCTCGTCCTTCCCTGGCTCGACATAAAACTCGATTATTACGACCTGTCGATCGAAAACCGCGACGCCACAAACGACCGCGTCACCGTCGACGCCGCAAATGCCATCAAACAGCACCGCGTCGGTGTCAAATGCGCGACCATCACGCCGGACGAAGCGCGAGTCGAGGAATTCGGCCTAAAACAAATGTGGAAGTCCCCGAACGGAACGATCCGCAACATCCTCGGCGGAACCGTTTTCCGGGAACCGATCGTTTGCGGCAACATCCCTCGCTATGTGCCGGGCTGGGAACACCCGATAGTCATCGGTCGCCATGCCTTCGGCGATCAGTACAAGGCGACCGACTTCAGGGTAAATGGCCCCGGTCGCCTGACCATGCGATTCGAGCCGGAGAACGGCGGAGAAACGCAGGAATTCGAAGTCTTCGATTTCCCCTCCGGCGGTGTCGCGATGGGCATGTACAATCTCGATGAGTCGATCCGGGGCTTTGCACGCTCCTGCTTCAATTACGGGCTCCAGCGCGGCTATCCCGTCCATATGTCAACCAAGAACACGATTCTGAAGGCGTATGACGGGCGCTTCATTGAGATTTTTCAAGACATGTTCGACAAGGACTTCAAAGCCGAATTCGAGAATCGCGGACTGTGGTATGAACACCGGCTGATCGACGACATGGTCGCACAGGCAATTAAGTCAAAAGGCGGTTTTGTATGGGCCTGCAAAAATTACGATGGCGACGTACAGTCAGACATCGTCGCGCAGGGCTTCGGCTCGCTCGGTCTGATGACCTCCGTCCTTCTCACGCCCGACGGCAATTGCGTCGAAGCCGAAGCCGCGCACGGCACGGTTACGCGCCACTATCGCCTGTGGCAAAAGGGGGAGAAGACCTCGACCAACCCGATCGCCTCAATTTTCGCGTGGACCCAGGGACTGAAATACCGTGGACGGTTCGACGGCAACGACGCGCTCGTAAACTTCTCAGAGACGCTGGAACAGGTCTGTGTCGAAACGGTTGAATCTGGCAGGATGACCAAAGATCTTGCCCTGCTCGTCGGAAAAGATCAGACGTGGCTTACTACCGAAGAATTCATGGCTCAAATCGCCGACGCCCTTACATCCCGAATGAGACGATAGAAAGGGAATCCGCAGATGCCGATGAAACGACTTCTTCTCGCCGTCATGCTTCCTGCCACGCTCATTCCTCTGCCGGCATTCGCGCAGGACCGTTACGCGTTCGACTATGTCGGCGACCAGGTTTCACTGGCCGCCAAACATGAAGATACTTTCGTCGAGATTGCCCGCAATTACAATCTCGGCTATGTCGAAATGCGCGCCGCCAATCCGGGCGTCGACCCGTGGCTGCCTGGCAAGGGCACGGAGATTATCGTTCCGGCGATGCACATCCTTCCCGACGCGCCGCACGAAGGCATCGTCATCAACCTGCCGGAGATGAGGCTGTTCGCCTTTCCGCCGGACGGCTCCGCGCCCGTTCCGTACGCCATCGGGATTGGTCGCGAGGGACTCGACACGCCACTCGGAACGACGACGATCGTCAACAAGATCGTCGGGCCGGAATGGCGACCGACCAAACGCATGCGCGAAGAGGACCCGACCCTGCCAGCGGTGGTTCCCTCCGGCCCGGAAAATCCACTCGGCACCCACGCGCTTTATCTCGGCTGGCCCGAATACCGCATTCACGGTACCAATAAGCCCTACGGCATCGGCCGCCGCGTCAGTTCAGGGTGCATTCGTATGTATCCGGAAGGGATCCTTGACCTCTACGACAAGGTCGATGTCGGCATGCCTGTAACCGTTGTAGACCAGCCCGTGAAGGTGGGCTGGCGAGACGACACGCTTTATCTCGAAGCCCATCCGGCTACCGAACAGGCGGATCAGGTTGAGGTTCACGGCGAGCCTACCACTTACCGCCTGGGCGAACAGGACATGAAGCGCATTTTGCGCGCAGCCGGACACTACGCAAACGCACTCGACTGGCCCACAATCCGCAAAGTCATCCGCGAGCGCCGCGGATATCCCGTCCCAATCGCGAGGAAACCCCAAACCATCACCGAAGCACCGGGGAGCGGAGATCCAGCGTAAGGCGGTCCATTGTTCATGGAACACTGTTCCCCCGGACACGCAGTCATCGTCAGCCCACGGGTGGCCGCCCGGAAGCAGCAAGCAACCGATCCGGTTTGCAGACAGCTATGTCGTCAAAGTAAAGGGTTTCTTCCTTCGTCGGAGCCCATTCCGGCCCGCTGCCACCAAAAAAAGTCGAAAAATAGAATGTATCGATCGTCCAGTCGCTTGTACGCAATTCCATGTTTTGCGCCGAAAAAGTCTGTTCGCCGTTAACCCAGACGGTGATCTCTCCGTTCTTCCTGCCAACATCGTTGAGCCGAACCTGCTGGGCAAGCTCAAGGCATTCGCCGGGCTCGACCCGCCCGACGGACAGATCCTCCCCGAACTTGCCAGGCTTGTTAAGGTGATAGAGATAGAGAACAAGCTCGCCCTCGGGTCGCCACATGTAGCGCGACGAGAATCCGTTGTCGGCGTCATCCCCGCCGGTCGGACAATCGCCCCCGCACAGGCCCGGCAGCTTGCCGCCCTTGACACCGTCCCAGTCGTCAGGGAAGCAGACGGTATAGGAGGCAAAAGCCTCTTCGTGCGCGCCAATATTGCTCTTCCACTGCACACCACCCTTCGTCCCCGTTACGCCTTCGTCGTATGTAACCTTGAGCCGCCCGCCTTCGACGCTTCCGTTATCGCTCTTGTCAGACCACTTAAGATTGGGCCCCGTCGCGCTTCCGTCTGAAAAATTTGTCGCCATCAAACTTTCCCCGGAACATGATGGCCCGATAAAGGGCGGAGGCGCGGGTTGCTCCATGACCGGGAGGGTTTCTTCCCACTCATCTGGCGTTTCCGGTACGCGCGGCACCGGATCACGAGGCTTCTGCTCGATTGCCCCTATGAAAACCGGCACCGGATCCGCGGGCGAAGGCGATGCCTGAATATAAAAAACCGTTCGCGATGATGACTCGACAGAAGACGGCGACGGAGCGTCCGCTGCCGGTTCCAGAACAGCCGGCTCCCTGTCCCGGCGGACGACCGGAGACACCTGCGCTTCCTGCGCGCCAGTCGAACCATCGCAAATATGGTCCCGGGCGCGGGTCACATAACAGTCTGCGGAAGCAGCCGATGCCACGACCGACAAGACCAAAAGACCCGCTCCGACAAGCAAAAAACCAACCAAAAAGCGATATGAGGCCATACCTTCATGATCTCACGCATGCTGGAATGTCCGCGATGTTTGGCGATAATTGCTTGAAAGAAACCTGCCTTCGGCCGTTCCATCAAGACGAACAAATTCTCAGGAAAAAAACGCCAGCACGAACGGGGCGTACAGAACCGGCAGATAGACCGGAGCCCAAAGGAAGAAAACCCGTGCTCTGTTTTTAACAAACAGGTACATCACTCCGAGCAGCAGACCCAGAATCCAGGCCCACATCATCCCGCCGAGAAAAAATTGCGCGAAGTTCGGCCCCGTTCCGGCAAAATTCTCGGGGAGCGAGCCCGTGAACATTGCCACAAAAAAGACGATGCTCACGGTCAGGAATCCGAAAGCGCCGACAAGCAGGAACCAGACAATGCGGATGAGTTCGGGCATGGCGAGGAAGAATCCCTGAGTCAAAAAGATGATGATACAAAAAAGACTGCCTGATCGCCAGACAGTCTTTTTTTATTTCCAAAAATCCGAAGATT
This sequence comes from Alphaproteobacteria bacterium, assembly GCA_009929775.1. Taxonomy (GTDB): domain Bacteria; phylum Pseudomonadota; class Alphaproteobacteria; order Micavibrionales; family Micavibrionaceae; genus RZZS01. Next base: position 16,247 of record RZZS01000052.1, on the reverse strand, counting down.
ACTTGGTTTGGCTGGCGCGGAAGACGCGCTCGCCCTGTGCTTCAGCAGGAGCTTCGCCAGCCGTGCGCTCAACAGCGTAGGGGGCTTCGTCCTTGTAGCCTTCGCCTTCGGAGGTGCAGGCGGACAGGGCGACTGCAGTGCCGAAAATGCAAACGGTAGCCAGAAACTTCTTCATCGTATTCCTCACTTCATTATTTGGATGTTAACTGCAAGACCAACTCGCCCTTACGAGCAATTCCGGTGCTATTATAAATTACCTGCCCGCCTTGTACACTGTTTTTGCAAGTAATTTTTTCAGGACTCTTTTACCCCGTTTTTTTGGCGTACGCCAGCGGAATTTTTTCCTCAGCTTCAGGTCCTCTGGTGACGGCGGACACGCTCGAAATAGGAATCAATACCCTTGACAAGCGACGCCGCGATCTTGCGACGATAATCGGGCTGACTGAGCATACGGGCTTCGCTGGCGTTCGACATAAAACCGATTTCAACGAGCACAGAGGGAATGTCCGGAGCCTTGAGCACCGCAAACCCCGCATAACGATGGGTATTCGGCAAAAGCTTGACGCCGCCGTGCGAAAGCGTGTCAACGAGCGTGTTCGCAAAAAATTTCGACTGGTTCATCGTCTCGCGCATCGACAGATCGACGAGAATCCGGGCAACCTCCTCGTCCTCGCCGCTCAGGTCCAGTCCCCCGATGAGGTCGGCACGGTTTTCCCGCTCGGCGAGTTTCGCAGTCTGGACATCCGAAGCTTTTTCCGAGAGCGTATAAATTGACGCTCCGCGTACGCCAGAGTCACGGATCGAATCGGCATGAATGGAAACGAACAGGTCCGCGCCGTGATCCCGCGCAAAACGAACCCGCTCGTGAAGCTTGAGATAGACATCCGTCTCGCGTGTCAGCTTCACACGATAGCGCCCGGTTGCCAGTAACTGGTCGCGCAGTTCCCTGGCCGCACCAAGCGTAACATTTTTCTCGTACGTCTTGTTCGCACCCACAGCGCCCGGATCTATGCCGCCATGTCCCGGATCAATGACGATTAACGGCTTTTCCTGCGGCGCGGCATGCGTCGGAGCGGGCGGAGGCACAGGCGCGACGCCGGTCGCCGACACCTTCTGCACAGCGGGTTGCGGCAAGAAGCCATCGCCAACGTTCAGCGTCCCAAGAATCCGGCTGTTCTGGACCATGAACGCTTCAGGGCTCGCCGGGGAAAAGTCGACGACAAGCCTGTCCGGAAGGCTGCCGGACCGTGGCAGGAGGAAGGCGGCGCGAAGAGCCATCGGTCGCTCAAGATCGAAAACGACCCGGGAAACACCTGGCTTCAATTGTCCCTGGCGGACGTTGCTGATACCCACCGTTGGCGGCTTGGCGACCGAACCCGCATTCCAGTCGAATTCCGGCAGGTCGATCACGAGCCGGTAAGGATCTGCCAGCGTAAAAGCGCGGAAATCGGAAATATCGCTGAGTTCGAAAACCATCCGGATCTTGTCGGGATGAACCCCGAAGCGTACTTCGTTGACCGCGAAGGCGAGCGCGGCCGCCGGTACCGCCATAACAGCGAACACGAAAAGCACCAGGGCGGCAATCGATAATTCTTTAAGGTCTCTGGTCAAAGCAAGCCTGAAGAGCGGATCGATTCATACTGATTTTTACCACGGCTAGCCGCATTATGGAACAGCCGATCGCCCGTCCGTCCGGGTTTTCCGGTGAATTCTGCAGGGAAAGCGTTGCAGTTATCGGTGAAAAACGATTTGCGCTCTTACGATCTTTTTCCGTTGAGTGATTCGCAAGATGCGTATAATGTGCTTTCCAGCGACGCGTTGTAGCTTTAGCAGTTTGATGGAATTTAAGGGTTTCGCTAGCTGCAACGACTGTGGAAAGTCCTGATGTTTCGGCTTTTTTCACATGGCGCTGTACCGTTCGGTTCCTACAGATGTGCAGCGATTTCATGGCATTTTAGCCTCAAAGACCAGGACGCCTGAAACAGGGTGTTTTTTAACATGCTGTTGCGCCGCCCGTATTCCCGTGACGTCGCGCGGGAAAGGGTCCGGTCGCACGGCCCTATGGAGATTATAAATATGGCAAAAAAAATGTTGATCGACGCGACCCATGCTGAGGAAACACGGGTTGCGGTTGTCGATGGCAACCGACTCGCGGAATTCGATTATGAAAGCATCGTCCGCAAACAACTCAAAGGCAGCATATTCCTTGCGAAAGTGACCCGGGTTGAACCCTCGCTTCAGGCCGCTTTCGTCAATTTCGGCGGAAACCGCCACGGCTTCCTGCCCTTTTCTGAAATCCATCCCGACTACTATCGCATTCCGATCGCCGACCGCGAACGTCTTCTCGCCGAAGAGGCCGAGAACAACAAGGCGATGATGGAAGAGGAAGACGACGAGGACGATCACGAACACAGAGCGCCTTCCATCGACAGAAGCGACGAACATGTCGTCGTCGACGATGATGATGACGATGAAGAAGATGTTCTTGAAGAAGTCGGCGGCAACCCGGAGGGACACCAGAAAAGCGACAGCAACGAGAGCGAAGAGGCCGAAGACGAGGAAGGCAATGAACGACCAACTCATGCCGAACACGAAGAAGAAGAAGACGAAGAGGAAGACGACAATTTCGGCAACCGGATTGAAGACGAAGAGGAAGCACCCGACGACGCCATCGGCAACCGTTCCAGCGAGCGGGAGTCTGAACGCTCTGAAGGGCGGCGTAGCGGACGCAACAACCGCGGACGCGGACGGAGTGGACGAGACAGTCGCGGGCGGGGCCGCATGCCGCACCGCAGCCGCCGGGTCGAAGTCGTAGGAGGCGATATAGATGGCGATCAGCCGCGCCGCCCCAACCTTCGCCGGCAGTACAAAATTCAGGAGGTCGTCAAGCGCGGCCAGATCATGCTCATTCAGGTCAGCAAAGAAGAGCGCGGCAACAAGGGCGCAGCCGTAACGACCTACCTTTCGCTCCCGGGCCGCTACTGCGTCCTGATGCCGAACAGTCCCCACGGCGGCGGGGTTTCCCGCAAGATCGCTTCATTCAGCGACCGTCGAAAAATGAAAGACATGCTTTCTTCGCTCAGCGTCCCAGAAGGTATGTCGGTCATTCTGCGCACCGCAGGCGTCGAACGAACGAAAGCGGAAATCAAGCGTGATCTCGATTATCTTACGCGGCTATGGGATAATATCCGTGAGCTGACACTGAAGTCTTCGGCTCCCGCACTGATCAACGAGGAAGGGAACCTCATCAAACGAGCCATTCGCGACCTGTACACGCGCGATATCGACGAGGTCATCGTTTCCGGCGCCGAAGCATACAAGAGCGCCAAAAACTTCATGAAAATGCTCATTCCCTCGCACGCCAAAAAGGTGCAGGAATATAAAAACGACAATCTGCCACTCTTCCACCGCTACCAGATAGAAAGCCAGATCAATGAAATCGGCGAGCCGTCCGTCACACTGAAATCCGGCGGCACGATCGTCATCAACCCGACCGAAGCGCTCGTTTCCATCGACGTCAACTCGGGTCGGGCCACGAAAGAGCGCCATATAGAGGAAACCGCGCTGAAGACAAACCTGGAGGCCGCCGACGAGGTCGCCCGCCAGCTGCGCCTTCGTGATCTGGGCGGTCTTGTCGTCATCGACTTCATCGACATGGAGGACCGCCGCAACAACGCGAAGGTCGAGCGCCGCATGAAGGAAGCGCTGTCGAGCGACCGCGCGCGCATCCAGATCGGCCGGATTTCGTCCTTTGGCCTGCTCGAACTCTCGCGCCAGCGGATGAATCCGTCGCTAACCGAAAGTCAGTTCCGGCAATGCCCGCATTGCAAGGGCGTCGGGTATATCCGGACGCTCGACGGCACTGCCATTGCCGCGCTGCGCGCCATCGAGGAAGTCGGCACCCAGCGTCGCCATGCCGAAGTGCTTCTGACCGTGCCGAATGAGGTCGCGCTTTACATCCTTAACCACAAGCGCGACATGCTGGTGGCCATCGAAACCCGCTACGACTTCAGGATCGCAATACGCAGTGACGAGGCGACCGCTCCGGACAAATTCCTCGTCGAGCCCGGCGCACTCCGGCGCGAAGATACCGAAACCGCCGCAGAACCGGAGGAGCCGCAACAAACTCGCAACGAAGAGCGGGAGCAGGATGACGATGGCGAGCAGCGTAACAGCCGATCGGGTCGGCGCCGCGGTCGACGCGGCGGACGACGTCGACGCCGTGACGACCGGAACGAAAGTGTCGGAAACCGCGACGATCATTCCGGAAACACCTCCACCGAACGGGAATCCGCGGAAGAGAGTCCTGCAGATGAAGCGCCGCTGGACGGTTCCCCGGCATCGCAAGACGCTCAGTCTCCAGAAGAGAATGCCGAAAAAGGGAAAAGCCGCAGGCCGCGTCGGCACCGATCCAGAGAGGAATCAGTAGCCTCCGTACTCGACGCCGAAACCGAAGCAGCGGAAAAAGACGAAAGCGACTCTTCCAAAAAACCGGCCCGGGGCAGACGCCGGAGGGCAGACAAAAGTGGTGAGGCGGAGCCTGAAATGCCGGAGCTTCAGAAGGCTCCACAGCCTGCCGCCGAGCAAGCGAACGAAAGAACCGCTCCCCCTCCGAAAGAACCGAAGTCCAGCGCGGAGTACCAGGTGATCAGCAGTGCCGCTCCTTCGGGTAAGAAGAAGGGCTGGTGGAACAAGCTGATCGAATAGCCTCCCGAAGCAAATTTCCGGAAACCGTCGGCCACAATTCCAACGCGGCTGGCGGTTTCGTTTTTAGTTGCGAGTCACGGAAATCGGGCTCAGAATGCCACTATGAATTGTTGTGAGCGATTCGCCCTGTTCGGACGGGGTTCGGATGCCCGGGGAAGCGTCCTGTTCCTTATCCTGATCGCCGTGATGCTTTTCGCGGCCTTGTCCTACGCCATGACCCGCAGCTCGGCGACGGGCCCGGCCGACCGGACTGCGGAGGACGCCGCCGCGATCAAGTCCTCCCAGATCCTCCAGCATGCGACAACGGTCGAACAGGCTGTCATGCGCATGCGTATCGGCGGCGCGACGCATGAACAGATCAGCTTCCATACCCCCGCGTGGGGGCATATTAACTACCGCCACACACCCGAAGCCCCGGATGCGTACAAAATCTTCCACCCCGGTGGCGGAGCCGTTTCATGGTCCGCGCCTCCGCAAGAAGCCAACGACGGCAGCGAATGGCAAATCACGGGTGCCTTTGAGGTCAGCAATGTCGGATCGACATGCGGAGGTGCCGATTGCGCGGAACTCGTCATGATTCTTCCGAACATAACCAAGGCCATTTGCGACGTTATCAACGAGCGCATCGGCATACTCGGCGGCCAGGAAAACGTCAGCCTGACGGCTGTCGGCACCTCTTTTACCGGGAGTTTCACTGCCGCAGATGTCATCGGAAACGAGGGCATTGCGCCCGGCACGACAACAGGCTGTTACGAGGGCAGCGGAATCGCGGACAATGCGCCCGCGGACACATACCATTTCTTTCACGTTATTCTGCCGCGCTAGCCTGTTTTGTATCTATGCCGCCCATGCGCCACTGATAAAGACGGCGGCAGGCTTCCTCGATATCGGCGGTAGATCCCGCATAGGAAATCCGTACGGTCGCATGGCCGCGCCCGGTGTCAAAATCGAGTCCCGGCGTTGCCGAAACGTGCGCTTCATCCAGCATTCTGCGACAGAATTCCACACTGTCACCGGTAATATCGTTCACATCGACATAAATATAGAATGCCCCTTCCGGATTGGAAAACCGGGTAAAGCCCGCCTTTGGCAACTCGCGCAAGAGAACTTCCCGGTTCGCACGGTAGACATCGACATAGCCGTCCAGAACACCGCGATAGTCGAAAACCTCATGCGCCACGCTCTGGGCGAGGGTCGGCGGCGAAACGAACAGGTTCTCGGCCAATCGTTTGACAGGATCCGTCAGGTCCTCCGGAAGGACCAGCCACCCCAGCCGCCAGCCGGTCATCGCAAAATATTTGGAGAAGCTGTTGAGGACGACCGCGTTCTGCGAGAATTTCAGAACCGTTTCCGCCTTACGGTCGTACGTTACGCCGTGATAAACCTCGTCCGAAAACAGGCGCACGCCATTGTCGCCGCACCACCGGGCGATATCTTTAAGCTGCTGAGGCGTCAGCATGGTGCCGCTCGGGTTTGCTGGACTGCACACGATCAACCCGTCGACTTTCTCCTTAAGCGCCTCAAGATGCGCCACCGTGGGCTGAAAATTTGTCGTCTCGTCGACATTGAACTCAACCGGCGTGATGCCGAGCGCCTTGAGGAAATTGCGGTATGCCGCATAGCCGGGGCAAGCCATCGCCACCTTGTCGCCCACATCGAGGGCGCTGAGAAACGAGAGCAGAAACCCGCCCGACGAACCAAACGTTACGGCGATCCGGCTATAGTCCACCTCGACCCCGTACTGCTCGCCGTAATAACGCGCGATCCGCTTGCGCAGGCGAGTCATGCCGATGGCCTCCGTATATCCCTGACGCGGATCGCTGCGGAGACAGGCCCGCGCATGCTCGATCGCCTTCTCCGGCGCGCCGAAGCAAGGCTGTCCCGCCTCAAGACGTTTGATGTCCATCCCGTCGGCGATACGCTCGTTCACGAGGCGCAGCGTGTCGAGAGCGCGAAATGCCGGAACATCGGACCGGCGGGAAATCTTAAGACTCATGTTCGCTCCTCTTCCTGGGGAATGCGGAAATATTTTCGAGAGATACCGGGTCAGTTCGGCGAAGTCCACCATAAAGCCGTCAACCCCGCCCAATTTATTTAAAACTTTATCATTTTTTTACACCAACTTTACCCGGGTTTGTCACAATATGTTAAGTGGGAGGTTTGATTGAAGCCGGAGAGGGCCAAACGACAGGGAGTAAAATCTTTTGCCGCCTCCGTCACTTCGAGATTAGCAGACCGACTTGCGATGTGTTTGTAGCCTTTGTTCATTTGCCGAGCTTTCGACCGGTCCGTTGCCCCGCAGACCTGTAGCCGGTCTGGAAGCGCTGACGTGAATGGACTACGTCCCCTGGCCGCCGGATATTCTCCGGCGGCTCTTTTTTTGCCCCCGGCTGGCCATTCGATGTAAACTCGTCTAGTATTCCAGCGGTTGGAAATCCCTTCGGAGAACGCCATGAGAAAGCCTGCTTCGGCTCTTGCCACGATCCTTTTTTTGCTCGCCATGATGCTTGTCGTTTCCCCGGCGTCCGCTCAGGAGCCATCCGAGCGCGCCGACCCGATTCAACAGCTTGAACTGCAGACAGACGCCTTGCTGCAAGGCCTGAACGAAGAGGAACTGAAATACGTCTATGCAACACGCATGCGGGACGGGACCCTCCGGGCGGTTCGGTATATTCGCGGGATGGTTTCGGGCGCCGTAGATGCCTGCGGCGCGGCGCAGCCGGATATGAAACAGGCCCTCGAAGAGCGCTTTGCGCAATGGTGGGAAACCCTCGGCCCGCTCATGGCAGAAGCGGAGGAAAATCTGGATCGGACAATCGCAGATCACAGTGTTCCCTCGCCGAAAGCCATCCGCGATCACCTGACTCTCGTCGACAAGGCCGCTGCGTTCACGCGCGCCAAAACCGAACGCAAATACGTAACGACCCGTGACGCTTGTCAGTACCTGCTTGACAATATGGACAAGACCGAGGAAGACCTCGCCCGCAAACTTCAGGAGACCCTCGTTTCCATCCCCCTGCCGGAAAAGAAGAAAGACACGAAAGAAGACAACGCCCCCAACCATGACACGACCGGAAAGGCCAACGGCGAGCCCCTCTGATGAGAGTTCTTCATCTGATGGCGGGTGCCGACCATGGCGGTGCGGAAACCGCCTGTGTCGATATGTGCGTTTTGATGGCTTCAAAGGGCGTCGACGTAAGGATCGCCACCCGTCCTAACGAAGTTCGGGTCCCGCGTCTCAAGGATGCGGGCATCCCGGTTCACGAGTTACCGTTCGGCGGACGCTTCGACCTGCGCACAAAGCGGGAAATTGTCGCGATCTGCAAAAATTTCCAGCCCGACATCCTCCAGACCTGGATGGCGCGCGCCGCCCGCAAAACGCCGAGATGGTCGCCAAAGATGGGTATTCCGCAATACAAGGTTGTTTCCCGTCTCGGTGGCTATTACAAGCTCAAAAACTTCCCGGCTACGGATTTCTTCACGACAATTACGCCGGACATCGCCCGGTTCCTAACCGATGAGGGTGTTGCCCCCGACCGCATCCTGCACATAAACAACTTCGCCGAGGTCGAAGAGCCGAACACCCCCGTGAACCGGGCGGATTTCGGCACGCCGGACGATGTAACCGTTCTTCTGGCGCTCGGTCGACTGCATACTGCCAAAGCCTATGACATCATGATGGAAGCGGTTCGCCCGCTGGGAGACGTGTACCTGTGGATTGCCGGGGAAGGCCCGCAGCGCGCAGAACTTGAGTCATTGCGCAAAAAACTTGGCCTTGAGAAGCGCGTGAAGTTCCTCGGCTGGAGATCCGACCGCGCCGCACTGCTCAAGGCGTGCGACATCTGCGTATTCACCTCGCGCTACGAGCCTTTCGGCACCGTTTTCGTGCAAGCCTGGGCGCAGGGCGTACCGGTGATCGTCTCGGACGCCGACGGTCCGCGCCAGTTCGTCCGCCACGACGAGGACGGGCTGGTCGTTCCGAGGGACGATGTCGAAGCCCTCACCGCCGCCATCGCCCGCCTTGCCGGAGACCGCGTTCTGCGGGCGAAAATTGTTGAAAGCGGACGTCTGCGTTACCGGAACGAGTTCACAGCGGAAAAATGCTTTGCCGCATACATGGAGCTGTACCGCGAACTGACAGACCACCGGTAATCTTTCTTTATCTTCTGTATGTTATACCATTAAATGCAGGAAAATTTGCGCCGAGCGAGCCCAACATGGGACAATGCGCCATAGCCAAAAGGTTTATGGTAAGCGACGGAAATGATAACAGCCTATGGCGGACGAAGACACGACAGAATCGAACCCTGATGATGCTGGCGGGCCGAACCCGGCGGAGGAAAGAACGAATTCCGGCGAACGGGACGCGGGGGAGCGCGCGCGTCGGCAACGGGGAGAAGAAGAAGACGAAGCCACCACTCGCCGCCGCCGCCTGCGCGAAGCCAGCGAGGCGGACCTGCAACGCCGGATGAAGGAAATCGAAGAGCAGCTGGGCACTCCTGGAACCACCGAGGAACGCGCCCGCCTGAATCATGAAAGAGCACACCACCTTGTCGCGGAGTCTGCCGAGTGGCCGGGACGCTGGTTCGGCTCGCACCGTCGCATGAACAGCCGGGCTTGGCTGCAGGACGGTGTCATTCGCTATTCTACTCCCGGCGGCAAGATGGATGAAAAAACGGTTCGGGACATTGCCGAACTGGCACTGGAAATCGGCTGGATGGGGCAGGAACTCAGCTTCACCAAACCGGATGGACGGACCGGGAACCCCGAAGACGCCGTCGCGTTCAATCAGACCCTTCACGGGTGGCGCAACAAGCCCAAAGACGTGCGTTTCCACCTTTCCGACGCGTTTGGGCTTTCGTCGAAGCGTATCCGTCTAACCGCCCCGGTATTAAGAAAACTCCACGAAGAAATGGGCGGTCGCCCACTCTTTTCGGTCAGTCTTGACAAGCCGAATCAGGAGTATCGTTCCTGGAGCAAATTCCATAAAACACACAAGGAAAGAAGGGAAGATAAGAAAAACAACCGAGAACTGCAGCGCGGGGAAAGGCTCGCCAATCGGTTTAACGGGACAAGTAACAGGGAGACGATAGACCTCCTCCGGCCTTCGCTCGACAATCTGAAAGCGCGACAGGCCCTGCCCGGCGAGTATCAGGAAATCCGGGAGGAACTGCAGCGGCGAGGGGAACCGCAGCGTGATGCGGAGAGGACCGCTGGACCGCCTCCGGCGGCGGGGGCGGGAGGAGGGCCCGGTCAGGGGCCGTCTGCCTGACAACCGTTAAAGCTCCGAATCGCGCGCAGCCACGTCTGCCGCCCGGTCGCCAATGGTGTTGAAGAGATTACCCAAATCGTTCCCCATCAGGAACACCGCAGCCACGACCATCAGACCGATACCAAAAGCAAGCAGGGCGTATTCAATCGCCGTTGCTCCAGAGGAATCCTCGAACCACCGCCTGAAAACCATCGTCGCCGTTTCCTTTCTCAAGGAATTTCTTTCCAACACTTTACTCGATTGCCTTCGAAAAACCATACCCATTCCGGCAATCGGACTGGTCAAATTCGCTTCGCTGCTGCTATAAGGGTCCATGGCACGTTTTGACATTATCGACGCCTCCGGAAATGCCTACCAGTTCGTCTGGAAGGAGCGCCGTTATCTCGCGCAGCTCGCCGTGCTTCCCGTTTTTCTTAAGTTCGTAACCCTCGCCCTGATTTTCTTCTTTGATCTTGAGGGCAATCTTGTGCGGCAGGCGCTTTTGATGCTCCCGGCTTTTCTGGCGGAAGGATGGCTTGTCGCAAACCTGGTCCGGTTCATCTTCTTCGGCGAGCGCTGGTTCCCGCCTTACCCCGGCGGCGGCGTGCACGGCGTGTCATCCATTGCCGATCGGAACCGGGGTGTCAAGGCTGGCGCAATTATGTACACGCTCATCAAATACCTCCAGGCTGGCGCCATGGCCTTTGTCATGACGCCCGACCAGGTCGAACCGCCACCCGCCGAGGTCAGCGAGATGGAACTGTTCGCAGCGCTTATCCTTTTCGGCATCGCGCTCTATGTGTTTCGGTTCCTGTGGATCTACGTTCCGCTCGCGATCAACGTACCGGCAGGAAAGATCGCCTTTCTGCTTCGGGGATTTGGCATTTCCTTTTACCTCATGGGAACATGGCTGCTATCCTTCGTTCCCCCGCTAATCCTTCTGGCGAGCCTTTCCGGTGTCCTCCTCGGACCCTATGAAGGCGATTCCGCTGCCGTTCCTCTGACCACACGCGTCCTGACCATGCTTTTGCAGGTTTTTTTCGATACGCTGATCGCCTTGATTTCAACCGCCGCCGTTGCGTATGGTTTCCGCCAGATGCTGGAAACCAACGAAAAGAAATAGAATGGACGACGATCTCTTTATCTTTGTCATCGACCGGGACGGCGCGGAGCACAAACTCGAAGCTGTCGCAGGCTGGCGGGTGATGGAAATCATCCGCGAACACGGTCTGCCCATCAAGGCCGAATGCGGGGGCGCCTGCGCCTGCGCGACCTGTCACGTCTATGTCGAAGACGAATGGCTTGAAAAACTGCCGTCCCAGCGGAACGAGGAAATAGACATGCTCGACGAGGCCATCGACCCCCAGGACAACTCCCGCCTCTCCTGCCAGCTCATCATGAGCGAAGAACTGAACGGCCTGCGCGTAAGGCTCGCGCCGGAGGGGTAGAGGCGAACGTCAATCCGTTTGGAAAGGTATTGTCTTCAGATACAGGGAGCCCGCCGGCAACTCGTACGATTCGACGATTTGTGCCAGCGCACCGGTCAGAACTTGCTCTTCCTGAGCGATATTCAGCATGGATTTAAACTCGTCTTCGCCTTTCATAATCATGAAGGCCACAGGATCCACCCGGAAGTCAGCCCCCTTCGGCGTCAGCCTCTTCATGCGACCCGGATTGTGCTCCACATATTGCAGGCCGATATAATTGTCGAGAATGGTCGCATCGGCTTTCCCCGTATCGACCACGAGCATTTGGTCCGACAGCGAGGATAGCTGGGGCAGGGAAAAGATTTGCGCCCGCGGATAGTAGGTTCTGATGAACGCATCGAAAACCGTTCCCTCGAGACTGGCGATTTTGATATCGGGGCGATCCAGCAGAGCCGCATTACCGTCAAACCTGTGATCGTCCGCTCGTACCCATAGCCCGGTAGGCGCAAAATAGGCCACATCGACGAAGTCGGCGCGGACGCCCCTTGCGGAGTTGACGCCGACCGCCGTACAAATCGCATCGACCCTGCCGCTCTCCATGGCACTTACAAGCTCGCCGAAACCGACTTCTTCGGTCCATTCGACGTTCAGCCCCATTTCCTCGCCCATACGATTGAACAGGTCGTAGGAAATGCCGGACAACGTCCCCGTCGCCGGGTCTTTCATCGTGTTTGGCGGAAAGATCGCATAGCCGCACCGTATCGTCCCCGAACGCATGACGCGCTCGTAAACGCTTTCGCTGTGATCGCGAGCAAGCGCCGGGCAAGTCACGATTAACGCAAGCACGAATGTAATATATCTGAACATGGCCTACCTCAAACCCCTGTAAACTCAGGCTCTTGTAAAGCCAGAGGGTATCGGAGGACAAGTAACAAACGTATTTTTTCGTTTCTTTTACGTTTAGTACGTACTATCTTGGCACACAGAGACGTATTGAAAGAAACTCGATGATTTCGGTCCAGCAGATCCGGGCGGCGCGCGCCCTTCTCGAATGGCGACAGGAGGACCTTGCCGAAAGAAGCGGCCTTTCTCTTGCCGCTATCAACAAGTTCGAACGTGGCCTTGTTTCTCCGCGCAAATTCACGATGGATATCCTGCGCCAAACTTTCGAGCGAGAGGGCGTGGAGTTTACCGAAGGACCAGGTGTGCGACTGACAGACAGCATATTTTCAGTTCAAAACTATATTGGAAAAGAAGCTCCCATCCAGCTTCTCGACGATATTTTCAACACGCTCAAGGATACCGGCGGCGAAGTTTTGCTGAGCGGAATCGACGAGCGTATGTTTGGCGGCTATAAGGACTACGTCCAGTTTCACCTCGAGCGGGTACGGGCGAAAAACATCACGCCCCGTGCCCTGCTCTGCGAGGGCGATCGCAATGTTTTGCCATATCTGGATATTGAGAAAACCTATCGCTGGATTCCGAAGTCGCTTTTTACGCAGCTTTTGTACTATGTGTACGCTGACAAATTCGCGCTGGTTTTGTGGGGCCGACCGATACGAATCACTATCGTCCGTAACAGGGTCGTCGCGGAAACTTTTCGCCGCCAGTTCGAAATGAACTGGAAAAACGGCAAGGTCCCGGTTTTCGCCGGAAGCCAAGACGTTCCGCCCTAATGCAGCGTAAACTCCGCGTCGTAAAACCGCGAATCCCCCGGAGTGATGATCGGCATATGCGCGATATAGACCGAATGGATGGAACCCTCGATCTCTTTTTCCCAGAAAGCGAGGAACTTCCTCAAAACCGGAAATTTCGGGTGGATGTCGTATTCTTGCCAGATAAACTCCTGCAGGAATGCCGGATGGTCGGGCATGTGATAGAGGATATTGGCCGTCGTCAGCCGGTAGTCCGCAATCTGCTTTTCGAAATTCGCCATATTCAAACCTCCTGTTTCCAAGCGGGCAACGCCCTGCAGGAAAGTCCTTCTCCTGCTATTTCAATATTAACGGACATTTTTTGCAAATTTGTTAAAGACCGGGCACGACGATCAGGCAATTGCCCTGCGGCCTGCCGAAATGAATGTTGACAGAATCGGTACCGTTATGATAAGTCTCTCCCTTCGCATTGACGAACGCGGATTTTGATGGCCAGCTTGCACCGCGACACAAAAAGCTAAAGCGCCACGGCACTTCTGGAAACCGAAGCCCGTCCGTGGTCCGTAATCAAAGGAACCCGGCGGGGACAGAAGGCAAAAGCCCCCTCCCGGAATGATGGATGATAATCAGACGCCCGTCGCCGGACGGTCAGGAGGGACTATGGCTGAAGAACTTCGTCTTACAGAAGACGCGACCAAAGAAGAAACCTACCGGGAGATCCTGCCGCAGATCCGCTCGCTGCTCGAAGGCGAGAGCGACCTGATCGCCAATCTCGCCAATATCTGCGCCGTGCTGACACAGGCGTTCGGCCATCTCTGGACGGGTTTTTACATCCGGCAGGGCGACGAGCTGGTTCTCGGACCGTTTCAGGGACCGCTCGCCTGCACGCGCATCCCGCTCAAACCGGTGGCGCGAGGCGTATGCGGCGCGGCGGCCGAAGCGGGCGAAACGCTAGTCGTTCCCGACGTGGACAAATTTCCGGGGCACATCGCCTGCAGTTCGCTCTCGAAATCGGAAATCGTCGTGCCTCTGGTCGTGCACGGCCGCACGATGATGGTTCTGGATGTGGACAGCACGGAAACCGGCACGTTCGACGAAACCGACCGGATGTACCTTGAACAAGTCGTTGACATCGTGAAAGAAAGGCATCTCGGGCCATGACATATCCGGCCGCAGAAAACCGATTTGCCATTATCGGCGGAGGCGCGTCGGGCTCCATGGTCCTCGCCTACCTGACCCGAAACGCGACGAAAGACTCTCTCGCGGGCGTCACGTTCGACCTGTTCGACCCGAACGGTTTCGGATGCGGCGGCATCGCCTACGGGAAGGCCCTTCCCGGAATGGTCCTTAATTCCGTAAGAACGGAAATGTCGCCCTGGGACGGTCCGGCTTTCCGCGATCACTTCAACGTGCATGCCGCGCACACCTTCGAAGCGCGCGGCGCGGGAGGCTATCTCGATTTTCTGCAGCAGGAAACTCTCTGGGCGATCAAGCAGCTCCGGCAGGCGGGCGCGCAGATCAACCTTCACCGCACCGCTGTCACGCCGGAACAACACGGAGACAAATTCGCGCTCGTCGATCCGGACGGAAAGGCCGCCACACCGCCGCTCCCGGCGAAGCGCATCGTTCTCGCCGCCGGATACGGCCCCAACCCGCATTTTGCGGACCTGAAGCCTTATGCGGGCAACGGATATATCCACTCGCTTTACGACGGTTTCGATCCGGCCGTAATGGACGGGCCGCGCCGGAAAACCGTTGCCTTTCTCGGTTCCGGCCCGGCGCTCTACGATTTCGTCAACGCTATCAACGACGATTTGGACTCGCTCGACCTCGTTGTCATTTCTCCATCGGGCGCGCCGATGGGCACGCGCGATCTGTCAATCGAGGGCAGCGAAACGAGGATCACCCCGTTTAACATGCTGGCCGCCGGACAGGCGACCTGCGAGGCCCTGACGGAAGCTGTTAAAAAAGACATCCGCATCGCGCAGGAGCGCGGCGCAACAAACCGCCGGATCGGGCTGGACATCGTCCGGAATCTCGGCCCGGCGCTCGCGGCCATGGATGAAGAGGAAGCGATTGCCTTCCGCAATTCTCCGCTGGTGGCGCAGCTTCGTCACTGGGCGACGCCGATTCCGGTCGAGAGCGCGCGGCGCCTTCAAACCTTTAGTCCCCGCTTCGTCCAACAAAGACTGAGACCCGAAGACATATCCCTGAAACGCGGCCGGTTCGAAATCGCCGCGCCCGACGGAACACTCCACGCCGATTTCATCGTCAACGGGACCGGCCACGGACGCCACAACGCCCCGGCTCTGGAAGCGCTCAAGAAAGCGGGACTGGCGCGCGTAGACCCGAAGACCGGCGTCCTCGCCACCGACGAGGGCGGCATCGCGCTCGCCCCGTCCGGCCTCCTGTGCCTCGGCCCTGCCGTGCACCCCGGTACCGACGGCATGGAAAGCTTCGCGCCGGGCGCGGAGGCCATCGCCGCGCACATCCACCGAACCGCCGCCGCGGCCCGGGCCCCTGCGTTTGTCCGCACGAACGCACCCCCGAACAGGCAACAAATGACCGCCGTCCCGGCCTGAAGCAACGTAGAGAAGACAAGCGTTGGTATCGCGTAGATTCGTTTTACTCTTCGAACATCAAATCGCGAATCTTTTGTACGAAGTAACAAAAACTGGGACCTGAATTCACAAACGAAGTGCAACACCGTAGAAAGGTGTTGCGATGGGAAAGACATACAAACAGATCACCGATGAAGAACGGTGTTTGATCGACCGGCTGCATGCAGCCGGTCGATCAAAAAGCGAGATCGCGCGGGCGACCGGGCGGCATAAATCCACGATATCCCGGGAAATCGAGCGCAATTCGACGCCGGTCACAAGGCGCTACAACGCCATATCCGCCGACCGGATGGCGTTTGCCCGCTGCTGGCGCGGCAGCCGGATCGAGCGTTCAAGCCAGCTTCGTGAAACCGTAAGCGACCGCCTTGCGCTTGCGTGGTCGCCCGAGATCATCGCGGGCTGGCTCGAACGCGAACACGGTAGCAGGGTTGTCTCTTACGAGTCCATCTATCGCTTCATCCACAGTCGCGAAGGCCGGTCCGCAGGTTTATACCGCTATCTGCGCTACCGAAAGGCAAAGCGCGGCTGGCGCGCCCGCAAGGCCGCCCGCGCCTCCAATATCCCGGAGCGCGTGCCGATACAGGAA
>RZZS01000121.1 GCA_009929775.1 Alphaproteobacteria bacterium | reverse complement strand
AACTATGTCAAAAGACGACGTTATCCAAATGGAAGGCACGGTCACCGAGACCCTGCCGAACACTGTATTCAGGGTCGAGCTGGAGAACGGTCACACCGTGACGGCTCATATCTCCGGCAAGATGCGAAAGCACTATATCCGTATCCTCACGGGCGATAAGGTCACCGTCGAGCTGACCCCCTACGACCTCACCAAAGGCCGCATCGTGTATCGAGCGCGATAGGCCAGGTCGAAACGAAAAGACATCGCAAAGGCAGGGAGAAGTCCCCCCGTAGTGCCAGGACAAGGGTGCCGTGTCGGAGTCACGAGCGGGTTGCCACCCCAGACGTCGCGAAAACGCTGCTTCAAAGGTTTGCGCGTTCACCGGCACTCCTTCGCCGGGGACGCGATGATCGATGCTTGCGCCGGGCGACGCCTGTCGCCGGGCTGTCGTTCATAGCGAGCGGGGTTCGCCATTGATGTCGAACGCGAGCGCCTCTCCCTCCACGTAGATGCGCACGCTGCCACCGGTGACCAGATCGCCGAAGAGAAGCTCGTTGGCCAAGGGCTTCTTGATGTGGTTCTGGATAACACGGGCCATCGGGCGCGCGCCCATCTTCGGGTCGTAGCCCTTGCTCGCCAGCCAGGTACGGGCGTCGGCATCGATCGTGAGACTCACCTTCTTCTCTTCGAGCTGCTGCTCGAGCTCGAACACGAACTTATCCACCACGCTTCGAATCGTCTGCTCGCTCAAGGAGCCGAACTGTACGACCGCGTCGAGCCGATTGCGGAACTCGGGCGTGAAGTAGCGCTTGAGCGCCTCGATGCCGTCGGTCGAGTGATCCTGCTCCGTGAAGCCGATCGAGCGCCGTGCGGTTTCCTCCGCACCCGCGTTGGTCGTCATGACCAGGACCACGTTGCGGAAGTCCGCCTTGCGACCATTGTTGTCGGTCAGTGTGCCGTGGTCCATCACCTGCAGGAGCAGATTGAAGACGTCGGGGTGGGCCTTCTCGATCTCGTCGAGCAGCAAGACCGCATGCGGATGTTTGTTGACTTCCTCGGTCAGCAGACCGCCTTGGTCGAAGCCCACATATCCTGGCGGCGCGCCGATGAGACGCGAAACCGTGTGCCGCTCCATGTATTCGGACATATCGAAGCGCAGAAGCTCCATCCCGAGGATCCGCGCCAACTGACGTGTCACCTCCGTCTTGCCCACACCCGTGGGTCCGGTGAACAGGAACGAGCCGATCGGCTTCTCCTCGGTCCCCAAGCCCGAGCGGTTCATGCGGATGGAGGCGGTCAGGGCATCGATCGCCGCATCTTGACCGTAGACGACCATCTTGAGATCGCGATCGAGATTCTTAAGCGACTCGGTGTCGGAGGCCGAGACCTTTTTCGAGGGGATGCGCGCCATCTTGGCAACGATCGCCTCGACATCGCCGACATCGATGCGCTTTTTGCGCTTTGCCGGACTCTTGAGCTGCACGTGTGCGCCGGCCTCGTCGATGACGTCGATCGCCTTGTCCGGGAGATGACGGTCGTTGATGTAGCGGTTCGACAGCTCTGCTGCGGCGCGCAAGGCCGGATTGGTGTAGGTCACCTGATGATGCTCCTCGAAGCGGCTCTTGAGCCCCTTGAGGATCTCGAAGGTTTCCTCCACCGATGGCTCCTCGACATCGATCTTTTGGAAGCGACGCGCCAGGGCCCGATCCTTCTCGAAGATCCCGCGATACTCCTGGTAGGTGGTGGAGCCGATGCACCGCAGGTCGCCCGAGGCCAGCACAGGCTTGATCAGATTCGAGGCATCCATCACCCCGCCCGAGGCGGATCCGGCACCGATGATGGTGTGGATCTCGTCGATGAAGAGGATCGCGTGACGCTGGCGCTTGAGCTGAGCGAGCACCGCTTTGAGCCGTTTCTCGAAGTCACCCCGGTATTTGGTCCCGGCTACCAGGCCGCCGAGATCCAATGAATAAATCACCGCGTCGCTCAGAATCTCCGGAACCTGGCCGTCAACGATCTTCTTCGCCAGACCTTCGGCGATCGCGGTCTTGCCCACACCGGCCTCGCCGACAAACAGCGGATTGTTCTTGCGCCGCCGACAGAGGATCTGCACGGTGCGCTCGACCTCGGCGGCACGACCGATCAGGGGATCGATCCGCCCCTGACGCGCCATCTCGTTCAGATTGGTCGCGAAGCTCTCGAGCGGACTGTTGCCTTCCTTCTCCTCCCCGCGAGGCTCGTCGATCTCGCCCGGAGCCTCGTCGTCCTGACTCTCGCCGGGCACCTTGGAAATCCCGTGAGAGATATAATTGACGACGTCCAGCCGGGTCACGTCCTGCTGGTTGAGCAGATAGACCGCTTGCGAATCCTGCTCGCTGAAGAGTGCGACCAGGACATTCGCCCCGGTCACCTCCTTCTTCCCGGCCGACTGCACATGGAAGACGGCTCGCTGCAGAACACGCTGGAAACCGAGCGTCGGCTGCGTGTCGCGATCTTCGCTGTCCGGGATCAGCGGGGTCGTTTCGTCGATGAAGGCGGTGATCTCGCGGCGCAGCTTCTCTGAGTCCGTCCCGCACGCCTTGAGCACCTTCGCGGCGGTCGGGTTATCCAGAAGCGACAGCAGCATATGCTCGACCGTCATGTACTCGTGATGCTTCACGCGCGCCTCCTTGAAGGCCCGGTTCAGCGTAAATTCAAGTTCTTTGCTCAGCATTGGCCTAATCCAAGCAGGGTTGACGAAACGGTGTGAGCCGCTGCAGCGACCAGGTGTGTCGGGCTCTAAGCCTCTTCCATCGTGCAGAGCAAGGGGTGGTGGTGACTGCGTGCAAAGTCATTCACCTGCGACACCTTGGTCTCGGCGATATCTTTGGTGAAAACGCCGCACACCCCTCGACCTCGAGTATGCACGTGCAACATGATCTGGGTGGCTTTCTCGCGATTCATTGCGAAAAAGGTCTCCAGCACCTGCACCACGAACTCCATCGGGGTGTAATCATCGTTCAGCAACAGGACCTTGAAAAGGGGCGGCCGACGAAGCTTGGGTCTCGCCTCCTGTACGGTCAGCCCTGATTCGCGTTCCTCGCTCGGAAGGTCGTCACTCATGATTGGGGATTCTGGGAAAATTTTGGAGGCTTGCGATGTCGATCGCACGGTTTGGCATCGCGTCGAGTCCGGGTTGAGTCATGGCGCCTGCATTCGGATTCCGACCGGGCCGATCTGCGACGAGGATCGTTTCGAAGCGCCCCGGCGGATGTCGGTTTGACTCCCGAAATCGCCTTACTATACTACGCAGTTATGGCGCGATTCCGAGGTTTCAAGGCACCCGCCAGACATCAGCAACGACAACAACAACGACCACCAACGCGAGACCTGCAACTCCTGGAGGAGCCCTGAAATGATTACCGGTGTTGTCAAGTGGTTCAATAACGCCAAGGGCTACGGGTTCGTGCAGCCCGATGGCCGCGACGAGGACGTCTTCGTCCACTTCTCGTCCATCGATATGGATGGCTACAAGACATTACGCGAGGGGCAAAAAGTCCAATTCGAGATCAGCCAGGGCCCGAAGGGCCTTCATGCGGCCAACCTGCACCGCGTGAGTTGATCGCCCAGGGATAACCGCTCGCGATTGTCGGCCCGGCCGGTGTCGTTGCGCCGACATTCAACCACAGCCGGGGGCGGAATCCTGATTCCGCGCCCCGCTTCACGAAGGCTCGGCGGCCTTTTCCGTCAATCCATCCGCGCGATCACCGCATCCCCGAAGCCCGAGCAGCTCAGCTTCGTCGCCCCCTCCATGAGCCTGTCGAGATCGTAGGTCACGGTCTTAGCCGCAATCGCACCTTCCACGCCTTTGATGACGAGGTCGGCCGCTTCCGTCCAACCCATATGGCGCAACATCATCTCGGCGGACAGAATCAGTGAGCTGGGATTCACCTGGTCCTTGCCGGCATATTTGGGCGCAGTCCCGTGCGTGGCTTCGAACATGGCGACGGTGTCGGACAAATTCGCCCCCGGCGCCATCCCGATACCGCCGACCTGCGCGGCCAAGGCATCCGAGATGTAATCGCCGTTGAGGTTCAGCGTCGCGATCACGTCGTAATCCTTCGGACGCAGCAGGATCTGCTGCAGGAAGGCATCGGCGATCACGTCCTTCACCACGATCTCTTTACCGGTCTTCGGGTTCTTGAAGCTGCACCAAGGGCCGCCGCCGATCTCCTCGGCACCGAACTCGGACTTCGCCAGATCGTACCCCCACTGCTTGAAGGCACCCTCGGTGAACTTCATGATGTTGCCCTTGTGCACCAGGGTCAGCGAGGTGCGATCGTTGTCGATCACGTATTGGATCGCCTTGCGCACCAGACGCTCGGTCCCGTCCCTCGAAACCGGCTTCACACCGATCCCGGAGGTCTCGGGGAAACGGATCTTGGTCACGCCCATCTCGTTGCGCAGAAAATCGAT
Organism: Alphaproteobacteria bacterium; assembly: GCA_009929775.1. Taxonomy (GTDB): domain Bacteria; phylum Pseudomonadota; class Alphaproteobacteria; order Micavibrionales; family Micavibrionaceae; genus RZZS01. The sequence goes on along the minus strand of RZZS01000121.1, from coordinate 345 downwards.
AACCTTCTTGGCCGCGGGCGAGCCTTCCTGCCATTCGATACCCGCATAGATGTCTTCGGAGTTCTCGCGGAAGATCACCATGTCGGTATGTTGGGGTTCTTTGAGCGGGCTCGGCGTACCGGTGAAATAGCGTACCGGGCGCAGACAGACATAGAGATCGAGCTCCTGGCGCAGGGTCACGTTCAACGAGCGGATGCCGCCGCCGACCGGCGTCGTGAGCGGGCCTTTGATGGAGACGACATAATCCTTCACCGCCGCGAGCGTCTCCTCCGGCAGCCACACATCCTCGCCGTAGGTCCGGGTCGACTTCTCGCCGGCATAGATCTCCATCCAGTGGATCTTGCG
>RZZS01000120.1 GCA_009929775.1 Alphaproteobacteria bacterium | reverse complement strand
GGAAGCGCTCGCCGACGGCTTCATTCAGATGCCGGCAATGCGCTTCGACCGGCTGCCAGACGGCGGGATCCTTGGTGTTGTTGTCGATGACCAGGACCTCGTATCCCGGATAGTCCAACGCCGCCAAGGCGTCCAACGTCTCGATCAAAAGCGCAGGCGGCTCGTTGTAGGCGGGCACGTGGATGGAGACGACCGGCAGCTCCTCGTCGGGCACCGCGCGCAAGGGGAACGGCCGACGCCACCGACGCAGCCACAACGCCTCGGCCCATTCGTGCGTCTCGGCCATGATCAGTACGATGACGCCGACCCCCCCGACGAGAAGCAGGATGCCCACGATGGCCGTGGCCGGCGTCATGTAGAGCCGTGTGTAGTCGTAGACGATCCAGACCGCTGCGGTCGAGATGGCATACATCACCAAGGCGAGGAAACCTTTGCCTTTGCTCGACAGACTCGCGCTGTCACGGTAGAGAAACGCCAGGAGCAGTATGGCCATGACGACCGAGAGTCCGGCAAGCTCCTGCCAGTGCGGGATGCGCACCACGGGTTGGGTGAAGACGAACTTGGGCTCGCGATCGGTGTTGTAGACGCCCCAGTAGGCACCTGTGGCCCCTTCGAGCTTGGTCTTCCAGGTCTGGTCGAAGGCCTCCATGACGTAGTAGACATAACCCGCCTGCTCGGCGTGCGCAAGAAAACGGCGCAGGAAGCGCGTTTGATTCGTCAGCGACGCCTCGGCCCCCCGATTGCGCCGGCCGTTGCTCGGCCAGCCGACCTCGCCGATAATGACCTCTTTGTTCGGAAATGCTTTCTTGACCTCGTCGTAGCGACCGACCGCATAGGCTACGGCCTGTTCGATGGGAACGCCTTCCCAATAGGGCAGCAGGTGGACGGTGATGAAGTCCACATGATCCGCAAGCTCCGGATATTTGAGCCAGACATGCCAAGGTTCGGCCGTGCTCACGGGTAGCCAGGTCATCGCGCGCACCCGGTCGAGGTATTCGGCCAGCTCGGAGACCGAAACATCCTCGCGCAAGATCGCCTCGTTGCCGACCATGACGCGTACCAGATTCCGATACCCTTTGCTCAGGATCTCGCCGAACCGTGCGAGCTCGATGTCGTTGGCGTCCGGATCGGCTCCGATCCAAGCGCCGAGCGTGACATTCAGGCCGCGCGCCGCGGCCAAGCGCGGGATCGCCGAGAGCGTGCTTTCGACCGAGTAGGTCCGCACGGCATGGACGGTTCCCTGCAGCAGCGCCAGGTCATTGTCGATCTCCTCGGTGGTCGGGTAGTTCTTCAGCGCCGGATCGTTGTGCGCACGCATCGGTGCGAACGAGAAGCCTTGGATGCGATTCGGCCAAGGTGGCTCGTCCGCCGGCCGATTGAGCAGGGCCCACGCCGCAACCGTCAAGAGGGCGATCAGAACCGGGATGAGGATGTTGCTTGAATGTCTCACGGGCGCTCGGACGGCATGGCCGGATCGCGCGTCACCGAGCAGGGGTGGCAAGGGGCGGCGAACGGAGGGGTTGGGGGCGGCACGACCTGATTCCTTGGAAGGCAAGCTGTTCGAGTTCGAAACGGGTGCCGGACATCATGTCATAGCGCGCATCGTCGATGTCACGATTCCGCTTTACAACAGCGAGATGATAACGCGATTTCGATGCCGAAGTGAGTCGGGTTGGGGGATATCCCGAGCGCCTTCTTGGATGCCTTTTCCCGCGGCGAGGTTAGACTCGATGTGGGGCCGGTGCGCGCGCGCGGGCTCACTCCGCGACGACCGCGCTTCCTCGGAGAACCGAGGATAAAAGAGGACAACTCGATGACGAGGCGAATGATCGCCTTGGCCGTCTCGGTGGGGTTCGTCGCGACCCTGGCTGCGGCGGACGACCCGGCTCTGCGCGAGAAGGCGAAATGAGCATGCTCAAAAGCATGCCCGAGTATATCGAGCTGGGTGCGGCGCGGGCCGAAACGATGTCGTCGGTCAATCAGTACGCGCGAACCTGGCCTGCCGGTGAGCCGCCCACTTCGCGGTCGAGCCGCCCCGCCGAGCGCGCTCGGACCCTCGGAAGGCCTGGATTCAGCGTCGGGCACTTGAAGCAATGCGTTTCGACGTTATCTCACCCCGGATGCGGCGGCTCGGTGAGATGCCGATCTCGATTCGTCTGAAAGAACCGCTTCATCAGCAACCATCGCTGGCGTCGCCGGCTCGGCGGAAGAGTACGACCGATTCTAGTCAGGGTATCGCATAGACGTTCGCGGAGCGTGCGGGACTGAAGCGGCGGCGATCGGTCGACATTTCGCATCGGATGAACCCTGCTCTCGCGCGAGGTTGGCGGTGAAGGATCACGAAAAGGCGGCAGCCGTGACCGCTTGTGACCGGCGGCTCTCGACGACCTTTCGCAACAAGGCCTTCGCGCAGCTCCCGCAGCGACCGCAGTCGCCGGGTACGCCTAATTCCTTCCTCAGGTCGGCGAGCCTCTCCGTTCCTCGCTCGCCCGCCGCGATGATCTGGCGTTCGGTAACGGCCTGACAAACGCATACGTACATGAGACTTCCCCGACATCCCCTTGGTGTTGGGAGCATAATAGGAACGATTCGCATTTGTGTCAAGATGTTCTTCGGCGCATCTTTCAGTCATTCTCTGTCAAGGTCTAAAGGTCGAGTCCAGATGAAAACCCAACCCTCCATCAATCAGCATCACAACGCGGTGCTCAAGGAAGCCCTGAGCGCAATCAATCAGTATTTCCTGCATGCGCGGATGCTCGGCAACTGGGGCTTCAAGACGCTGGAGAAACGGGTCTACCACGCCTCGATCGAGACCATGAAGGAGGCGGATAGGATCGTCGAGCGCGTCCTCTTCCTGGAAGGGTTGCCGAACCTCCAAGACCTCGGCAAGCTGCTGATCGGCGAGGATGTTCCCGAGATCCTGCGCTGCGATCTCACGATGGAGCTGCGCTACCGTGAAGCACTTGCCGGCGCCATCGCCCATTGCGAGCAGCAGGGTGATTTCGTGAGCCGCCACCATCTTGAAGAGATTCAGGAGTCGAGCGAAGAGCGGATCGACTGGATCGAAACCCAACTTTCACTGATCGAGAGCGTCGGACTGCCGAATTATCTCGAGTCGGCGATCTGACCACAGCAGCCCCGGAGACCCAGCTATGAAAGGTAACCCCGAAGTCATCGCCCATCTTCAACGCCTGCTCTCCAACGAGCTGGCCGCGATCGATCAGTATTTCATCCACTCGCTCATGTACGAGGACTGGGGTTTCGCCAAACTGTTCGCGCGCATCGAGCACGAGGCCACGGAGGAGAAGGAGCACGCCACGATGCTGATCCGGCGCATGCTGTTCCTCGAGGCGACGCCCGATCTCAGTCAGCGCGACGGACTGCGCGTGGGTGCGAGCGTGCCGGAGATGTTGGCCAACGACCTCCAGGTCGAGTACGAGGTCGCGTCGGCGTTGAAGGAAGCGATCGCCTGCTGCGAGCAGAACAAGGATTTCCAGACGCGTACTGTTCTTCTGCAACTGCTCAGAGACACCGAGGAAGACCACGCCGACTGGCTCGAGCAGCAACTCGGATTGATCGATCGGGTGGGGCTCGAGAACTATCTTCAGTCGCAGATGCACCCCTCCGGTCCGGCTTGACCCGAGCCTGGTCCTCCGTCGGCGATCCGGCGGCGGACCATTGGGATCCAAAAAACGGGAGATCCCAAAACGGATCTACCGCCGCAGATCGGGACTCTGTTGTCTCGGCCCTGAGGGAAGATCCTGAGTCGAAAAACCCGCTGCCGAGTCGCAGGACGGATCGGTGACAAGCTTAGGGTCCAGCCATACAATCCCCCGCAGTCTTTGGGGAGACGCCGATCTACGGCGTCTCCCGGCTTCAACGTCGGTCTGTCGGGAGAAGACATCTGTGAAATATGCTGCAAAGAGAACTTGGCCGGACAAGTCCAAATCCTGGGAGGCCAAGGGCGAGGCGGAGAACGCCGAGGCATTCGCCCTGGGTTTCGCCGCCGACCAAGGCCTCGGCCTGGGAACCGAGCTGGTCGTGATCGAGCGAGAGGGTGAGGATGCCGAGATTCAGTTCTTCAAGATCGCCAACACCTCGCCGTACCAGCTTGTGCAGGCGGAGCCGAGGGCCGGTGCGGGAGGCGCGCCGCGCCAAGACGCTACACCCGAGCCGTCCTCGACGGGTTCGGGCGTCGCCGGGAAGGAGGGGAGTGCGGAGGTCGCCGCCACGCCCATGGACAACCTACGTCCCTTCAAGACCATGATCCTCTATATGATCAAGGTCGCCCTCGTGGCCTTCGGTGCCATCTATGCCCTCGGGTACCTGTTTCGCTATCTGCGGTCCGTCCTCTGAGTCGATCCCGCGTGGGCGATTGTTCGCCCACTCCCGCAGTCTCCCGACTTCACCATCCCTCGTCCTTGCCGATCATCCAGGGCGCCCCCCGACTCTCCTTGCCTCCTTGCGCCACGCGCTGACACCCCTGCTCCCAATGTGCCCCGATGCCGCGCTCGGGTTGCGCCTCCTGCGGCTGAATCGCACCCTTTCCGCCCCTCCGGCCTTTCCCTTATTTTTTTATGTAAAAGAAGCTTGACATCTTTGTCTGTCAAGCTAAGATGACACACAAGGACAGCAAGTCAGTCCGAACGTTCCGGGCCATAAGGAACGCAAGCGTGTTTCGTGGAGGTAGTCGGTGCCACGGAGGTTCGCCCCTCGATCGATATCGGCGGCGCATTTACACATTCTCACGACGGAGCTTCAACCATGGCTGAGCAAGCAAGCCTTTCGGGCTTAACCGAGCAGCAGGCGAAAGAGTTTCACGAGCAGTTCAAGATCACCTACACCGCGTATGTCGGCCTTGCCGCGCTGGTGCATCTGTTCATCATCGCC
>RZZS01000051.1 GCA_009929775.1 Alphaproteobacteria bacterium | reverse complement strand
GGTTTATGTGATGCCCCGTGGCGCGGTGGAAAGGACGAGCCACTCTCAGCCGGTAGCTGCGATCTATCTCTGGTAAGACCGGTGACCGGTCAGGGCGAGGGAGCGTCAGCGCGCTTGCCGTCGTAGTTGCTCGAATGCGTCGAGTGTTCTACAAGTTCTGCGATAGATGCTTTGGACCCGTCTATAAGGACTATTTCCTTGCCCCCAATTTCGGCCAGTCGCATCGCCTGACGTTGCCGGATTGCCTCCATTCTCATTTTCGCCTGCCATAGCAGATGCGCAACGCTGGCTTCCTCCGGGTCGCCGCCGTGGGTAACCGAAACGGGCGCATCGGGCTGGTTATACTCGGCCGCGACCTGTGCGAACAGGACGGAATTGGCGATGCCGGGCATTTCCTGCGCGGCGCGGTCGATCTCCTCGCTCGTAAAGTCTGTGGCAACGTGAATGGCCGACAGGTTATACCAGAGACTTTCCGCGTAGCCGAGCGGGCCGATATCGCGGATATTGGTATAAAGCCGCGCGCCTTCGAGATTCCATGCCTCGAACTTGCCGTCTTTCTCGCGCTGGCAAGTCGCCGCCTTGTGCAGCGCGGCAACGATAGCGGTTTCCTCTGGAACGTTAAGGCCGCTTTCGGCGCGAGTGTCCGCGCCCGACGCCATGATCGCTCCGCTCGCCGAAACGACGATGGCGACCGGCGTATCGCCCGCGCCTGCGAAGAGTGCGCGCACCGCTTCGGGAAACTGGTCCGTGTCCGCCGCGTGAACGGCGTTGAAAACGAGCGCGCCGTTACTTTTCAGCGTAGCGGTTTCGGCATCTTCCTGAAACGCCGTTTCGAGGGCGAAAAGCCCATCGTCGCGCGATAGCAGGCCAAGCCGGGCGACGGCCCGGAAGGCTTCGTCGTAGGCGCTGTCGTTGAAACCGGCGATTTCGCGCGTCTGGTCGTAGGTCGCCTTGAAGACAACGTGGAAGCCGCCCGCAGGCAAAAGTCCTTCCGCAATCAGCTCGCGCGCGAAAAGGACCTGCCGGGAGCGGCAACTCGGGCAGCTTTCGCCGCTCGAGACCTGCACGAGCTTCCAGCCTTCGCCGACATGCGCGCCGAGAAACGCTTTGACCATCCGGCGTTTTTCCGGCGACAGGTTTTCCGCTTCGGCGTGGGCGCTTGCGATTCCCTTGGACACGACGGCGTTGGAGTCTTCCGGGGCGTCCGGCGTGCCGACCAGAACATGCCGGCCGGATTCGGGATGGACGAGCCAGAGCTGCGCTCCGAACGGACCGCCCTTACCCTCGTTCGCGGTCCGGTAGGCGAACAGATCGCTCTGGTCGAGAGCGGTCTTCCAGAAAAGCGGATCGCCCGGAAGAATGGCCGTTGCCTGATTGAAACGCGGGACGATGGTCATGGTGCCGGTCATGCCTTTGTCAGGATGGCGGCGAAGAATCCGTCCGTATTATGCCGTTTCGGGGTCAAGCGCATAAAATCGCCTTCGCACGGGACGGGCAGGCCTTCGGGCCAGGCCTCGCGAACCGGCAATATCTCGTATCCCTCGTGGCGGGACAGAAACGCCTCGACCTGCCGCTCGTTCTCCTCGGGCAGCAGCGAGCAGGTGGCGTAAACGAGTCGTCCGCCGGGCTTCACGGTGTGCGCGACGCGGTCGAGAATGTCCGACTGAATGGCCGTGAGTTCTTCCAGCGAGGGGCCGTAGGTGCGCCAGCGCATGTCCGGGTTGCGCCGCCATGTGCCGGTACCGGTGCAGGGCACGTCGACGAGGGTCACATCGAAGGTTCCCTTCTGGCGGCGCAGCCATTTGCGGTGGCGCTCGTCCGAGAGCGGGCGGACCTCGACGATGTCCGCAACGCCCGATTTGCGAAAACGCTGTCGTCCTTTTTGAAGCCGTCCTTCCTCGGTATCCATGGCGACGATGCGGCCCTTGAGCTGCATCGCGTTCGCCAGCGCCAGCGTCTTGCCGCCCGCACCCGCGCAATAATCGAGAACCTGCATGCCGGGGGCCGGATTGGCCGCAACCGCGATGAGCTGCGAGCCTTCGTCCTGAATTTCGATCCAGCCCTTTGCGAACGCCTTGGTACGGGACAGAAACGCCTTCCCCTCGCACCGTAGCCCCCACGGCGACCAGGGCGTCTGATTCGCCTTGACCCCGTCGGCTTCGAGAAACTCGATCACCTTGCCCGGCGCGGCCTGCGTCAAATTGACGCGCAAGTCCAGCGGGGCGGGTTCCATGAAGGCGCTCATCTCGCTTTCGAACGCCTCTCCGAAATAGGCGTCCAGCGAATCGGCGTAATGCTCGGGGCACTCGATTCGCACCCGGACCGGCATGTCGGAGGGGGTGATGGACTGCCCGCGCAGATCTTTCCAGAGAGCGTTTTCCGCCTCGTCAAGCTTCCCCGGGGCGTGTTTCTCTCCGGTAAAGATTTCAAAGGGATCAAAGGTTTCGCTCAGCGCGAGCCAGGCAATAACACGGATTCGCGGCGAATCGAAAGCGCCCGCGCGCTCGAGCCACCAGCCGAGGCGGGCATGCGCGCGCATGATCGCGTAAACGCGTTCGGCGATGTTCGCGCGGTCTTTCGCGCCTATATATTTGCGCACACGGAAGTAGTCGCCCGCGGTGGCGTCCATGGGAATGCGGCCTCTGGAAATGCGTTCCAGAAGGTCGATCGAGGCCTGAATGCGTGCGGATGGCTTCATAATGGTTGCCAGAGTTACCGGGCGGCGCACAAAAAAGCAAGTTTTATTAACTTGTTAATGAAATTTTAATGCTTGAGGATTAAGACTCTTCGCAAATGGATATTCTGTACGTTGGAATTTGCATTGTTCCCAAAAATTTCATGGTTGACCGGCCTTGACTTTCAGGGAATTTTGTATGAACAATAACAAAAGAAAAACAGGAGGTTAATAATATGACTGATACCTTTGTCAGTCTCCACGAGACCACGGATTCGCATTTTCACACAATCATCGAAGGTGAACTGACCTTTGACGCCAAGCAGATTACGATTTCCGCTCCTGATCTTCTCCGCGGCATTACCGTAGCAGCGGAAAGGTTTGTGCCCTTGCGCGATCAGGACAAACGATTCCTCTCCCGCCTTGGCATTCAGCCGATGCCGCAGATTGTAAAGCAACAGGAAAAGGCGGCGCTTCTTCGAAAATATCTCAATCGCAAGGTGCCTCAGGCGCTGGTCGCTGCCGGGTAATATGGTAAATTTTCCGGTGTTGATGAAACGCACGGACCAGTTTATCCGTTCGAACAAACAGGATATTTTAAATTATCGCGATTCCACTGCCGAAGGAGGTTTCCTTATGAAGTACACCCAGATTGCGCCGGAGGATACTCCGACCCCAGACAACCGGATTATGAAGGACTGGAACCGCGAAGCCGGACAGCAGCCCGGCATGATCCTTGAGGTCCTCAATCTTTCGGGCAAAGTGTTGCCAAAGGAAGAAGAGGCAGCCTGAACACGAGAAAGAATACTACGGCAACGCGCCCGGGACTGTCATCCCTCGGGCGCGTCGTTGTCTGGACCAGCAGGCGTCATCCCTGACGGTAGTTCGGGGCCTCCTGCGTGATGGTAACGTCGTGCACGTGGCTCTCACGGTAACCCGAGGCCGTCATGCGGATGAATTCGGCCTTTTTCATGTCGACGATCGTCCGGCTTCCGGTATAGCCCATTGATGCTTTCAGACCCCCGACGAGCTGGTGGATCACGTTGCCGAGCGGGCCCTTGTAGGGTACGCGTCCTTCAATGCCCTCCGGCACCAGCTTGTTTGACGCGGTGACGCCCGCCTGAAAATAGCGATCCGCGCTGCCCTGCACCATTGCGCCGACCGAGCCCATACCGCGATAGGACTTGTAGGAGCGGCCCTGATAGAGGATCACTTCGCCGGGTGCCTCGTCGGTACCCGCGAACATCGAGCCCATCATTGCGCAATCCGCGCCGCCCGCAACTGCCTTGGCAAGATCCCCGGAATATTTGATCCCGCCATCGGCAATGACCGGTACGCCCTTCTTCGAGCACTCTTCTGCGACATCCATGACGGCGGTCAGCTGGGGCATGCCGACTCCTGCGACGACACGTGTCGTGCAGATCGATCCCGGTCCGATCCCGACCTTGACGGCGTCCGCTCCGGCCTCCATGAGCGCCCTGGCGGCTTCGCGCGTTACGATGTTGCCCGCGATAATCTGAACGTCATCCTTGCAAAGCCTGCGAACCTCGCGAACCGTGGCCAGAACCTTGTGCGAGTGACCGTGGGCCGTGTCAACGACGACGACATCCACCCCGGCTTCTACAAGGGCCTGCGCCCGCTCGATTCCATCGCCCGTTCCGACAGCAGCGCCTACTCGAAGTCGACCGCGACTGTCCTTGACGGCCTGCGGATAGAGGGTCGATTTTTCGATATCCTTGACGGTGATAAGGCCGATGCATCTTTCGTTGTCATCGACGATGAGGAGCTTCTCGATCCTGTGCTTGTGCAGAAGGCGCTTCGCCTCGTCCTTCTCGACGCTGTTATAGACCTTGACGAGATTTTCAGACGTCATCAATTCCCGAACAGGCTGTTTCGGATTCTCGGCGAAACGCACATCGCGGTTTGTCAGAATGCCGACAAGACGCCCGTCCTCCTCGGTGACCGGAATGCCGGAAATGCGCGAGCGCTTCATCATCTCAAGCGCTTCTGCGAGTGTCGCATAGGGGCGGATCGTGATCGGGTCGACGACCATGCCGCTTTCGAACCGCTTGACCTGCCTGACCTGCCTTGCCTGCTCCTCAATGCTCATATTGCGATGTAAAATGCCGAGCCCGCCGTTCTGGGCCATCGCGATCGCCAGTTCCGCCTCTGTCACCGTATCCATCGCCGAGGACATCAGCGGCACGTTCAGAACGATCTCGCGCGTCGCCTTTGTCCGTGTGTCAACTTCGGACGGCTGCACCTCGCTCTCGGCGGGCACGAGCAGGACGTCATCGAAAGTCAGGGCCTCACGGATCGGACGGGCTTTGAACATGGCAAATTTCTCTCTTTCGGTGGTCGACGAAATTTGCACGCGACTATAGCACCGCGACGGCTGAAAAAGAAAGGGCTTTGAAAGGAGAGCGCCGCGGACCGTCTACCCTTCCCGGTGATAACCGAGATGACTGCTGTCGTCGCGGGCGCAGACGCAGCGCACCGCAGCGCGCAGTCCTTCAAGGGACCATGCAGTCGGTGTGGACGTGGCGGCGTTATGATTCACCGCTTTTTCAACGACGGTGACGAGGCGCCGTCCGGTCGTGTCCGGGTACTCGACGAGCATTTCGTCTTCGGCCATATCGAAATGGCGGTGCATCAATGTCACGCCGAAACGCGACAGTGCACCGCGCCGACGGAGCACTTCCCGTATTTCCGCCAGACACGCTTCATCGTCGGTTGTCAGAGGCTGGACGTCGCCGATATCGGGAAAGTCGTTCCAATGAACGGTGCCAACTTTATCACTCATGCCATTACTCCGTAGATGCGGTGTCCGGAGAATGGTCAATGGCCGTGATGAGAGACAAGTTCCAGGGCCTACTCCGGACCCGGCGTCGGCGGAGCAGCGCCTGCTGCCGCAGCTGCAGCTCTCGCTTTAACGCGCTGGACGAGTGGTGGGTCGACCGGACGACCGTCAAGGCTGACGGCGAGCCTGTCGCCAAGACCTTTCCTAGTGACGATTGCCTGAAGGCGAGCGGCCGTTTCTCCATCGTGGCCTCCGTTTTTTTTACGCGCGTAAAGCGCGGGCCAGCCTTTCTCGACGGCTCTCTCGACGATCAACTCCAGTTGCTGGTCGGTCGGTCGTTTGTCGAAGTCGAACGAATCAGCTGTCTCCTTGAGGACGGAGCCGTCTCCCAGCCGGTGTTCCCGAGGGCCGGTCCTGCCAAATGTTTCCGCGTTTTCACGGAATCGTCGGCGCATATCGTCCAACACGCGGCGATCGGCGTCGGCTCGCGCGCGCTCTTCAGCGTCCGCTTCGGCGTCCTCTCGCTGACGGTCCTGACTGTACGAGTCGTCGCCCGGCGGTTTTCCGGAAACGGAACCCCCACCGGTTTCATCCTGGTCGCCGGAATCGTTCTGCTGGTCCATATCGCCTCTCCAATGAAGCGAGATCATAGCAACTTCATAGAGATTATGTCAACGATTGCGTGCGGTTACCACGGCATATGCCAGCGGGCAGGCCTGTCACGATTCGAGACGATTGGATGATGTCCGTCCGCAGGCACCCCGAAACCCGCTCGCCACTACGTATTTCTCTGACGAGTCCTTGCGCGAGGCGGGCGGCTTAATGTGGCGGACGGTGTCGAACTCGCGCTTCATGCGGGCGAGCAACTGGTTCTCCGCGCCGCCCTGAAACACCTTGGCGATAAAGACGCCGCCGGGTTCCAGCACTTCGACGGCGAATTCGTAAGCGGCTTCGACGAGCGCCATGATGCGGATATGGTCGGTGGCCTTATGGCCGGTTGTGTTGTGGGCCATGTCGGACATGACGACGTCGGCGCGCCGCCCGCCCATCATGCTCCTGAGTTTACCCGGGGCGTCGTTGTCCATGAAATCCATCTGCGCGAAGCGCACACCCGGCAGTTCGTCGATCTCGAGCAAATCGATGGCCACGACCTCGCAGCCCTTCATAGCGGCAATCTGCGACCATCCGCCCGGCGCCGCGCCGAGGTCGACGACCAGCCAACCTTTTTTCAGGACACGGAGTTTTTCATCCATCTCGATCAGCTTGAACGCCGCGCGCGAGCGATAGCCCGCCTGCTTCGCTTTCTCCACGTACGGATCATTGATCTGGCGCTGCAGCCAGCGTGTCGAGGACGTCTTCCGCCCCCGCGCCGACCGTACCCGGGATTTCGGTTTGTTGTGGCTCATATCGCCATGAATAGCATCGAAACGATGAACGCCGCAAAATAAAGACTGATCGCCGCCGCCATATAGATCACTCCCCCGGTGCGCGGCGAGTAGTGCGACAGGACGAGAAAACCGAAAACGAAGAACCCGTAGGTAACCAGACCGCGCGCGAAGGGGTCCATCGCGATAATTCCGAACAGGCCTTCTTCCTCGGCATGCATGGTCACCAGCAACTCGTATTGCAGACGTAATGAAAAAATGCAGGCGAGAACAAAGCCAAGAGCGTAGAAGCGATGCTCCTTGACGACCACAAACCATGTCAGCGGCAGCCATATGAGGTCGATCCAGTGGAATATCGTGTCGCCCATGGTTTTTCCCGAAAAAAACAATCGAAAACAGGGTAGCAGGGGACGCGCGCTTTTTCTGCAAAAAAGTGTGCGTCGCCGAACGGCGTTACTCGCCGCCAATGTTTTTCCTTTTTTCGATTCTATATTATTGTTGGTCTTTCAGGATGGCATACTCACCATGACTCTTTCTTTCCGGAATCTCGTTTTTTCGATCCTGCTCGTCTTTGCCGTTATGGCCGCGAGTGCGCCCCGGGCGACGGCGCAGCACGCCGGGCTGACGGTGGTCCGCGACACCGAGATCGAGGCGATTCTCAAAGAGTGGTCGGATCCCCTGATCCGCGCGGCCGGATTGCGTCCAGGCGCGGTCAATCTGATCCTCGTTCAGAGCGACGCGGTCAACGCGTTCGTGGCGGGCGGTCCGAACATCTTTATTTTCACCGGTCTTCTGGAGAAGTCCGAAAATGCGGGCGAGGTCGCGGGCGTGATCGCGCACGAACTCGGCCACATCAGCGGCGGCCATCTGATCCGCATGCGGCAGGCCTATGAGAATGCGTCTTACGAGAGCCTGCTCGGCGCGCTGCTTGGGATCGGCGTGGCGATTGCGACCGGCGAGGGCGGCGCGGGCGCGGCGATTTCGGCGGGGTCGCAAAGTATGGCCGCCCGCCGTTTTCTCTCGCACAGCCGCGTGCAGGAATCGAGCGCGGATCAGGCGGCGCTCTCCTACATCGATCACGCGGGTCTCGGAGCGGATGGCCTCGTGACGTTCCTCGACAAGCTGGGCGATCAGGAGCTGTTGCCGGAAAGGCAGCAGAGCGAGTACGTGCGGACCCACCCGTTGAGCCGAAGCCGGGTTGATGCGCTCAAGCGCGGTGCAGCGGAGATCGGTGCGAAGCAACAATCCTACCCGGCGCGCTGGGACGATCAGCATGCGCGCATGAAGGCCAAGCTGATGGGATTTCTCCAGCCGGAACAGGTCGTCTGGCACTACGGCGACTCAGACAAATCGATTGCGGCCCGCTACGCCCGGGCAATTGCTGCCTACCGCCTGAACCGCGTGGACGAGGCTCTTGAACGGATCGACGCGCTGGCCGCTGCGGAGCCGGACAACCCTTATTTCCACGAACTGAAAGGCCAGATGCTGCGTGATTTCGGTCGTCTCGGGGAGGCATTGGCAAGCTACAGCAGCGCGCTCGATCGTCTGGCGAGTGCGCCGCTTATCCAGATCGACTACGCCCACGCGCTGATGGAAACGGCGGGCAGCGATGAAGCGCAGATACGCAAGGCGATCGGTCTGCTTGGCGAGGCCCAGGAGAAGGAACCGCGCAATTCACGCATACAGCGCCTTCTTGCGACCGCGCACGGGCGTCTCGGAAACGAGCCAATGGCCAAACTGCACCTCGCCGAGGAAGCGCTGCTACAATCGCGCCTCGATTTTGCCGAGACGCAGGCCACCGCGGCAAAGCGGGGACTGAAGGAAGGAAGCGCCGAGTGGCTGCGGGCGAACGATATTCTCGCTTTCATCGCGCTTGAACGGGAATAGGGAAACGACCAGCGAAAACTTGTACGATTTCCTTTCATGGACCATGCTGGTATAGAATATTCAATTAAATCTTCACTGCTCGTACTAGGAGGACTTTTTTCGTGACACGACGCATTCTGGCCGCTGCCACATTCATCGCCCTGACCTCTCTCGCCGTTCCGGCGGAACCTCGCGCGCAGGATGGCGCCGACAAGGAGCAAATCGAAACCATCGTGCGGGATTTTCTCCTGGAGAACCCGAAAGTGATTGTCGATGCGCTGGAAAAATTTCAGCGGGACCAGCAAAAAGCCATGGAGCAGTCCCAGGTGAAGAACCTTGAAAAGCACAAGGCCTTTCTCTATGCCGACGAGCGTCCGGGCGGCGGGAACCCGCAAGGCGACGTCACGGTCGTTGAGCTCTTCGACTATAATTGCGGCTACTGCAAGCGTGCATTGGAAGACGTGCTCGGGGTTTTGGAAGGGGACAAGAATTTGCGGATCGTGTTGATCGAGCTTCCGATTCTTGGGCCGACCTCCGAGCTTGCGGCCCGCTGGGCGCTTGCGGCGCAGGAGCAGGGAAAGTACTTTCCGTTCCACGTTGCGGTGATGCAGCATAATGGTCCCAAGTCCGAAGAGGCGCTGACGAAAATTGCCGCGGAAATCGGACTCGACGTTGAAAAGCTGAAGGCAGACTCGCGTTCCGAGAAGGTCACCGCCGAGCTGCGGAAGAACCGCGAGGTCGCGATGGACCTCGGGATCAGCGGTACACCGGCGTTTATTGTAGACGATTCCATCATTCGCGGATACGTCGGTGAAGAGCGCCTTCAGGAAGAAATCGGGAAAGCGCGCTAGAAACCCGCTTCTCAACAGCCATCGGAGGGAAAAAAATGTTTCTGCGCATCATATACGCCACGGTTGTCATCCTGATCGGGATCGTCGGCTTTCAGGCGTTCAGCCTTTATCAGGCCCGCAGTTCTGCCGAGAAGGCGGCGCCGGAACAGATCATTGGTCCAGAGGACGCAACGCTTGATGTCGTAATGTTTTTCGATTACCAGTGCCCCTACTGCAAGGACATGTACCCGACCCTGATGGATGCGCTCCAAAAAGACCGAAAGGCCCGACTTGTGCTGCGTCTCCTGCCGGCGATGGGCGAAGAATCCAACCGTCTGGCCCGCCTTGCCTACGCAGCCGGGGAGCAGGGGAAGTTCATGGAAATGCACACAGCGCTAATCCGCCACCAGGGTCCGCTTGGAACGTCCGCCTTGCGGCGCATCACCCAGGAAAACGAAATCGATCTCGAAAGGCTTCTTGCCGATTCGGAAAGCGAGCAAATCCGTAACAAGACAGAGGAAAATCTTCGGATCGCCGTCAAGCTGGGCATCTACGCGACGCCAACGCTTCTTGCCCGCAAGGTCATCTACACACCAACCGGAAGGATGCCGGAAGCGAACGACCTCCTGCTTCTGTTCGCCGAGGCGCGCGGCGAACAGCCCGGCGTTTGATCATGGCGCGCCGAATCCTGATTCTCAACGGACCCAACCTCAATATGCTCGGGCGGCGGGAGCCGGAAATCTATGGGTTACGAACGCTTGCCGATATCGAGCTCATGTGCCGGGACGCTGCGTCGAACCGTGGTCTTGTCATCGATTTCCGCCAAACAAATCATGAGGGAGAACTGGTCGACTGGATCCAGAAATCGCTCGGGCATTATTGCGGGCTGATTATCAACGCCGCAGCCTACACCCATACATCGGTCGCCATTCATGATGCGCTTAAGCTTCTGGATATGCCCGTGGTGGAGGTTCACCTCTCCGATCCGACAACGCGGGAGGCATTCCGCCATCACTCCTACATCGAGCCGGTCGCAGCAAGGGTTATAAGGGGCAAGGGCGCAGACGGGTACGTTGAAGCTGTCGAGTATCTGGCGAGCGCGACCGCCTGACGAGATACTCCCGATATCGACAGCAATCGAACGACCAACCTGCCCCTCCCTTTGACATTTTTCGCCGCTTCCGCTACTTAGTTGCGGTTACGTCAACGAACATCAAGGCAAGGGTATGAAAATAGATAGCGACGCGATCCGCCAGTTGGCGGAGCTGCTGGACGAAACGGGACTCACAGAAATCGAGGTCTCCGAAGGCGAGCAAGCCATTCGCGTCAGCCGGGGCGGCCTTGTAACGAGCACAGGACCCGTCTGGCCGGCCATGGTATCCGACCCGACGATTCCGCAGGCTCCGTCTGTCAGCACGGTTGCCGAGCCTCCCCCGTCGAGCCATCCCGGCGCGGTAATGTCGCCGATGGTGGGCACGGTCTACATGCAGCCGGAACCGGGCGCTCCCTCCTTCATCCAGAAAGGCGGCCACGTCAAGGCAGGCGACACGCTCGTCATCATCGAAGCCATGAAGGTCATGAACCCCATCAAGGCCGAAAAGGCGGGAACCGTGACCCAGATCCTCGTCGAAAACGGCCAGCCGGTCGAGTACGGCGACGTGCTGGTGGTTATTGAATGAATCCGAATCTCCGAATCTCCGAATTTCCGAATCTCCGGAGGTTGGCATCAACCTATCGCGACCTTGATGTTTACAAAAAGGCGTTCGAGACCTCTCTGGACATTCACAGGCTGACGCTCGATTTTCCCAAGATCGAGCAATATGGCGGCATGGCCGATCAGATGCGCCGGGCCAGCAAAGGAATTTGCGCCAATCTCGCCGAGGGACACGCAAGACAGCAATCGTCGAAGGCTGAATTCAGACGGTTTACGCTCATCGCGCTTGGATCGTCGCAAGAGATGCAGGTTTGGATCGAGTACGGACTATCCCTCGACTATATCGATCCGGAAACCGCTTCCGGGCTTATCGACGCATACGATCACATCACAAAAATGCTGCAATCCCTTCTCAGGAAATCCTGATTGTCGGAGATTCGGAGATTCGGAAACACGGAGATTCGAAAGTGTTCAAAAAAGTCCTCATAGCCAATCGCGGCGAGATCGCCCTGCGGATTATCCGCGCCTGCCGGGAGATGGGTATTCAGACCGTGGCAATCCACTCGACGGCGGATGCCGAAGCCATGGCGGTTCGACTGGCCGACGAAAGTGTTTGCGTCGGGCCTCCGCCTGCGAAAGGCAGCTACCTTAACGTTCCGGCGATTCTGACCGCTGCTGCCGTCACCGGCGCGGACGCCATTCATCCGGGATACGGGTTCCTGTCGGAAAACGCCCAGTTCGCGCGCATGGTCGAGGAGCACGGCTTTACTTTCATCGGCCCCAAACCCGAACACATTGAGCAGATGGGCGACAAGGCCGTCGCCAAGGACACGGTCAAGACGCTTGGCCTTCCGGTTGTTCCAGGCTCCGCGGGCATTCTCAAGAGCGCCGATGCAGCGCTTATGACTGCGAACGAAATCGGCTACCCCGTCATTATCAAGGCGGTTTCCGGCGGTGGCGGAAAGGGTATGAAGGTCGTTCGCAAGGAAGCCGACCTCAAGGAAGCCTATTCGACCGCGCGGCATGAGGCGAAATCAAATTTCGGCGACGACTCCGTCTATATGGAGAAGTATCTGGAAAAGCCGCGCCACATCGAGATTCAGATTTTTGGCGACGAGCACGGAAACGCCGTCCATCTCGGGGAGCGCGACTGTTCGACCCAGCGCCGTCACCAGAAGCTCGTCGAGGAAGGTCCGTCTCCGGTCCTCACGGAAGAGGAGCGCGAGCGCATCGGCTCGCAGGCCGCCGAGACTGTGCGGGCGATGGGTTATCGCGGGGCAGGTACGATCGAGTTCCTTTATGAAGACGGCAATTTCTATTTCATGGAAATGAATACCCGCATCCAGGTCGAACACCCGGTTACCGAAATGATTACCGGCGTCGACCTTGTCGCCGAGCAGATCCGTGTCGCTGCTGGCGAACCGCTCTCGCTTCCCAGAGACCGCATTCGCTTCCGGGGCCATTCCATCGAAATCAGAATCAATGCCGAGGACCCGGATACATTCATGCCATCTCCGGGAAAAATTACGCAGTTTCATACACCGGGCGGCCTCGGCGTCCGGTTCGATTCGGCGATCTATCAGGGCTATACGATCCCGCCCTATTACGATTCCATGATCGGCAAGCTGATCGTTCACGGACGCACGCGCGAGGAATGCATTCACCGGATGCGCCGCGCGATCATGGAAACAGTCGTCGAGGGAGTCAAAACCACCCTGCCCTTGCAATTGTGGATTCTCGAGCAGCCAGAGTTCCTTTCAGGGAATTACACGATCCACTGGCTGGAGAACAAGCTCGCCCAGCGTTAGATTAGCGTCATGACAATCGTTGTAACGCCGGAGCTGGTCCTTGAGGCGTACGCTCAAGGCATTTTCCCGATGGCCGAAACGGCCGGGAGAAGTCCGGTTTACTGGCTTAGCCCCACCCAGCGCGGCCAGCTTCCGATCGCCGACCTTCACATTCCTCGCCGCCTGCGCCGGACCGTGCGCAAATTTCCCTTTGACGTGAGCGCCGACCAGGACTTCGAGGCAGTCCTTTCCGCTTGCGCCGAGCAGACAAACAACCGTCCCGAAACCTGGATCAACGACACGATTCGCGGCGTTTTTCTCCGCTTTCATGCAATGGGCTGCGCGCATTCGGTCGAGTGCCGACGGGAGGGCCGACTGGTGGGCGGGCTTTACGGCCTGGCGATCGGCAGCGCATTCTTCGGCGAAAGCATGTTTTCAAGGGAAACGGACGCGAGCAAGGTCGCTCTCGTTCATCTGGCCGCGCGTCTGTGGAAAGGCGGGTTTTCGCTGCTCGATACGCAGTGGGTCAACGACCACCTGCTTCAGTTCGGTTGCTATGAAATACCGAGGGACGAATATCTGCTCCGGCTTCACAGGGCCATTGACGGAAAGGCCGATTTTTGGGTCGGCGGTTCGGACGAGCGCGAACTCATCGCGGAGTATTTCTCATTCCGCGGCTTCCGTTGAGCCGACACCCGCTTCGCTGTCGACGACGTCTTCGATGATATCCTCGTCCTTGTCCTGTGCGGCGGCAGGGCTTTCGCCTTCTGCGGCCTGTGCGTCCGGTTCGGGCAGGCAGTCCAGTACCCAGACGTCGTAAACCGGATGGTCGACCGGCGAAAGGGCCGGCGAAGACGCAAAAGTCCAGCCGGAGAAAACCCATTCCGGCTTGTCGGTTTTCAGGTCCACTTCCCAGATTTGCAAAAAAGCGGCAGCTTCCGGTTTCTCAATCGGCGGCGCCTTGCGGCAGGACTGAATGCGAATATAGAGAGGGCCGAACTTGATCGTGCTTCCGACCTGCGCCTCGAAGGTCATGGTTCGCGCCGTCGTCTTGTCGAGCGACTGAAGCTTGACGACCGGCATGTCGATCATCTCGCCGGCGCGAGCGGGAAGTGCGGGATAAAAGAGAATTGCGAAGAGAGCGAGGCGGGAAAAAATCATTGCTGGCTGCCGCCGTCGCTTTGCATGCTGAAGATGAACTGGCCGAGCAATTGTTCGAGGTTTTGCGGGGCCTGCGTATACTCGATGCGCCCGCCCCGCGGGATCATTTCGTCGGAAGCGCCGGGCTCGAGAGACAGATAACGCCCGCCCAGAAGGCTCTCGGAACTGATGAGCGCCGCCGTGTCGTCCGGAAGCCGGACGGAATCGTCGATGCTCATCGTCACCCGGGCGAGATAGGTATCGGGACTTAAGGACACGGCTGCGACCGTGCCGACCTTGACGCCGCTGATCTGGACCTCGTCGCCGGGGCGCAGACCGCCGATACCGGCGAAATCCGCAACGACATTATATCCGTCCACCGCGCCGACATTGGATGTCCGGTAGCTGAAGACCAGAAAAAAACCCGCGACGAACAGAACGACCGCGCCCAGAACAGTTTCGATAACGTTACGCTTCATTTTTCACTTCCTTACTCCGGTGGCGTCCAGGCTTCATAATCGCCGGTCGCCCTGTCGCGTTTTCCGCCTTCCAGAATGTGACCCGGTGGCCTGTAGGCTCCGCTCGTTCCGGTCAGGTTGGGAACGTGCGGCTTCTGCCAGCTCCGGCGGTGGGAATGCCCCTCGGCGGACGGAAATTCGTCGCGCTGATGGTGCAGCCATCCGTGCCACTCCGGCGGCACGTTCGTCGCTTCCGGTTCTCCCTTGTAAACGACCCAGCGGCGATCCAGCTTGTACCCGGGCCTGGGGTGGGCGCGATAGTAGCGGTTTCCAAGGGAGTCGGTTCCGATGAACTGTGCCCGGCGGGTGATTCTAACCCAAAAAATGTGGATCGGCGATAAAATACCGAAAAAGCTCTTTAATTTCATGTCCGGGCTTCCAATATCTTCACCTGTCTCTTGTCGTCGGGCGGCGATTCATATAGGCGTGCCCGAAAGCGGGTTAATCCCCGCCCGGTTCTTTTTTGCCGAAAGATTGCATCATTGCAAGGGCGTCTTCGTGGCAAAAGCGGACATACTCGGTATCGGGCTCCGGCTTCGGCGCGCCGAGGACGGCGGCGACCTCCTTATGCGAAAGCCCGTAATGAACCTTCGTGATCCCGACGCTTGAAATCAGGGCCCGGCCGACTTTCGTCGGTTCGCTGCTGCAGTAGAGGAAACAGTCCGAAAGATCGGTGCGTCCCAGCCGTTCGGAAGCCTGACGGATCGCCATGACTTCTGCGTGGGCGGTCGGGTCGCTGCGCGCGGCGATGCCGTTCGATCCTTCGCCCAGAATGCGGCCTTCCGCGTCGGCGATAATCGCGCCGAACGGTCCGCCTTTGCCAAACTTCCGGTTCTGGGCCGCAAGTTCGATCGCCTGACGCATCAATTGTTCCGGATTGTGGCGTGTTTCGTAGGTGACGGTTGTCAAGGGCCTCGTTCTGACGCCTTTCTGGGCAAGGATCCGGTTGATCGAACCGACCAGCTTGTCCGGAGAGAACGGCTTTTGGATGACCCTCTGGATGCCGCACTTACTTGCTTCCAGGAGGATATCGGAAGCGTCATGCGCCGTCACCATGATTATCGGAATGCTCAATCCGCCCGCCGCGACACGCTGTGCAAAATGAAACCCTCCGACCGGCTCCATCATCTGGTCGATGACGGCGACGTGGACATCGAACTGACGGGCAAGTTCAAGAGCGGTGCCTCCGTCTCTTGCCTCAAGAACCCGGTATCCTTGCATCCGTATAATCCGCGCGATCATCTCGCGACTGAGATCATTGTCTTCCGCGACGAGAATATTTATCTGGTCGATCTGGCCCATGAGCGCCTGTTGTCCTGCAAGGGTTCCGAACCTGTCTGGTCACCGGAATTTTTGATGATAGAATGAAATTTATGAACGCGCATGAAAAAAAGCAATCAGGCAGCGTCATGGTCTGGATACTTGTGGCCGTGGCGCTTTTCGCGGGGCTGAGTTACGTCGTGTCCGAAAACATGCGGGGTGGCAGTCCCGAACTCATGGGGGCCGAACTTGCAAGAAATAACGCAACGGAAATCCTGCAATTCGCTTCCAGCGTCCGGCGGGCAGTCCAGACGCTTCGGATCGACGGGGTCGCCGACACGGAAATAAGCTTCGAAAACAACATTGCTAATGGTTACACGAACGTCAGTTGCAGTTCGGACTCCTGCAAGGTATTTGCGCCTGGCGGCGGGGGTATCTCCTACATTCGTCCGTCTCCTGACTGGCTCGACGAATCGAACAGTGCCCGCGACCATTTCGGAACCTACCTCTTTACGGGGAATGCCTGTATCGCCTCGGTCGGCGGCGGCGGAACGGATTGTGAGTTGAGCGGCGACGACGAAGAACTGCTGCTGATCGTGCCGTACCTTAAAAAGATTATTTGCACCGAACTGAACAAGAAAGCGGGGATCAACCTTCCTTCGGGCGAGCCGCTTCCGGAAGGCACCAGCGCATGGAATTCCAACCCGGCGACCGCCCGCTTCACCGGAAGCTACACCAATGATTCGGAAATCGGCGACGGCAACGCCGCCTTCAGAAAAACCCGCTCCGGCTGCTTCGCCGGGACGGGAACGAATATGCCGCCATCAGGGACCTATCACTACTATGAGGTTTTGCTCGCCCGGTGAGACTTAATATGGGAGAGGGACCAAAGGTTCAGTGACGGCATCCTGCACGGCGACGATAAGAACGAGGTGGTGTCCGTGCGCTGCGTCCGGAGATGAGTCATTCAGTCATTCAATCATTAAAAGAGTCCCCGCGACCTGTCCGCCGAAGCCCAAAGGGCGTAGGGGAAAGCGGGGTCGCCAAATTTTTTCGTGAAAGGCAGGGACGTCTTGGCGGAGTACCAGCATCTCCCGATCTACAAGCGGCAGGTCAACGGCTACCGCGCGCGGCGGACGAGGAATGCACGAAGATCCTGCCGTCTTGAGGCCGAAATCTACTGGCTCGTTTCATGGCTGGCCATGTAAGAGCGCAGAATAGCGTTGATCCGCGTCTGGTAGCCCGGCCCCTGTCCTTTGAGCCAGTCAAGCAAATCCTGATCGATACGCAGGTAAACGCCCTTCTTGGGCTGGGGCAAACGAAGCTCCGCGTTGGCCCAGAATTCCGGGTCAGTCGCCGGAATATCCGTGTAGTCGATCTCTTCATCGGAGATCGACTCAATTTCTTTCAAGCGTTCTTTCGAGATAGTCACAGTACACCTTCCTCTCCTGACGGTTCGCCTTACGAGCCGATATCAGACGCGTTTTCCTGCCGCGCAACGTGTGAACCACCATCAACGGCGAGTCCGGAGACAGCAGGCCAAGGCTGATCTCGCGAATTTCACCATAGTCCGAACGATCATCGACCTTTGTCAGAACAGGACCATCAAATATACGCCGCGCCTCATCGAAGCTGATCCCGTGCTTCTCGATATTGGCCCGATCCTTGGCCTCGTCCCACTCGACCTCCATTGTTTGGTATATACAGATTATATATACATGCGCCAAGGATGTCCAGCTTGTGGCTATGGCACCGCACCTGTGCTATCAGTGGTACATAAAGGTTATGTACCACCGACCTCCTCTGGCGAGATTTGAAGGCGGGTTAAGTCAAACCTTCTCGGTCCGTTTGCGTTTTCCGGCCGGGGCGTCCTCGTCGAAGCGGAAGGTCAGGTCTCCGTCCTTCTCGTCAACCTCTACCACGCCGCCGCCGGTCAGTTTTCCGAACAGCAGTTCCTCGGCAAGGGGCCGTTTGAGTTTTTCCTGAATGACGCGCGCCAGCGGGCGGGCGCCCATGGCCGGGTCGTAACCTTCGCGGGCGAGGAACTTTCGAGCCTTGTCCGAAAGTTCGATGGAAACGTTCTTGTCGGCAAGCTGGGCCTCAAGCTGAATCACGAACTTGTCGACAACGCGCTCGACGGTTTCGGGTTTCAGGGCCTGGAAGGGCACGATGGCGTCGAGCCGGTTTCGGAATTCGGGTGTGAACAGGCGCTTGATTTCTTCCTGGTCGTCCTCGACGCGCGTGTCGCGCTCGAAGCCCATCGGAGCCCGCGCGAGCTGGGCCGCGCCCGCGTTTGTCGTCATGATGAGGACGACGTTGCGGAAATCGACCGTCTTGCCGTTATTGTCAGTGAGTTTGCCGTAGTCCATGACCTGAAGAAGTATATTAAACAGATCGGGATGGGCTTTTTCTATTTCGTCGAGCAGCAGCACGCAGTGCGGATGCTGGTCGACCTTGTCGGTCAGAAGCCCGCCCTGCTCGAAGCCGACATAGCCGGGCGGCGTGCCGATCAGGCGCGAGACGGCGTGGCGCTCCATGTACTCGCTCATGTCGAAGCGGATCAGCTCAACGCCCATTGTTTTTGCGAGCTGGCGGGCGACTTCGGTCTTGCCGACACCGGTGGGGCCAGAGAAAAGGTACGAGCCGATGGGCTTTTCCGGTTCGCGCAGGCCGGCACGGGCAAGCTTGATCGAGTCGGCCAGCACAGCGATGGCCTTGTCCTGATCGAAGACGAGGGTCTTCAGGTCGCGTTCGAGATTCTTAAGGGATTCCGTGTCGCTGCGGTTCACGGTGCGCGCCGGAATACGGGCGATGGCGGCAACCACGCCTTCGATGTCCTTGACATTGATCGTCTTCTTGCGCTTCGAGGGTGCCACCAGCATTTGCGCCGCGCCGACCTCGTCGATGATGTCGATCGCCTTGTCGGGCAGCTTCCGATCGCTCATGTAGCGGGCCGAAAGCTCCACGGCCGCCTTGATCGCGTCGTTCGTGTATTTGACGTTGTGGTGTTCTTCGTAATAGGGCTTGAGACCTTTGAGGATCTTGATGGTGTCCTCAATCGAAGGTTCGTACACGTCGATCTTCTGGAACCGCCGCACGAGCGCGCGGTCCTTTTCGAAATGGTTGCGGTATTCCTTGTAGGTCGTCGAGCCGATGCAGCGCAGGGAACCGCTCGACAGAGCCGGCTTGAGCAGGTTCGAGGCGTCCATCGCTCCGCCAGACGTGGCTCCCGCGCCTATAACCGTGTGAATTTCATCGATGAACATGATCGCGCCGTCATAATGCGTCAGTTCGTGAATGACGGCTTTCAGCCGTTCCTCGAAATCGCCGCGATAGCGTGTTCCGGCGAGCAGCGATCCCATATCGAGCGAGAAGATCGTGCAGTCCCTGAGCACGTCCGGCACGTCACCCTCGTTGATCTTGCGGGCGAGCCCTTCCGCAATGGCGGTTTTACCCACGCCGGGGTCGCCAACGTAAAGCGGGTTGTTCTTCTGGCGACGACAGAGAATCTGGATGGTACGGTCCACCTCGTGGTTGCGACCGATCAGCGGATCAATGCGTCCCTTGCGCGCCTTTTCGTTGAGATTGGTACAATAGGCGTCGAGCGCTTCCTGCCCGGTTTTGACCGGCTTGTCTTCGGCGCTCTTGTGGTCGGCACCGGTCGGAGTCTTTCCGGTGTCTCCCTCGCCCACGACCTTGGCGATACCGTGGGAGATGTAGTTCACGGCGTCGAAACGGGTCATGTCCTGTTCCTGCAGGAAGTAAACGGCATGGCTTTCGCGCTCGCTGAACAAGGCGACGAGAACATTGGCTCCGGTCACCTCCTCGCGACCCGAAGACTGCACGTGGATCGCCGCGCGTTGCAGAACGCGCTGGAAGGCCGTCGTCGGCTTGGCCTCCTCGACATTATGATCGACAAGATATGTCAATTCGCTGTCAAGATAATGCGCCAGTTGATCGCGCAAATCCTGCAGTCCAATCCCGCAGGAGCGCAGCACGGCCATGGCGTCCTGATCGTCCGTCAGGGCCAGCAAAAGGTGTTCGAGCGTCGCGTACTCGTGGTGCCGGTCGTTGGCGGCGGCGAGAGCGCGGTGCAGGGTCTGTTCAAGGTTGCGTGAGAGCATTCCGAATCTCCGAATTTCCGAATCTCCGAACCTCCGGCCGACCGATCCCCGTTTCGGAGATCCGAAGACTCGAAAATGCGGAGATCCCGGTTTTCATTCCTTTTCCATCGTGCATTGCAGCGGCTGCTCGTTGGCGCGCGCGAAGTCCATCACCTGGTTGACCTTGGTTTCCGCGACTTCGTATGTAAAGATACCGCAGATCCCGACACCCCGGCGATGGACATGCAGCATGATGTCCGTAGCTTCCTGACGATTTTTGTTGAAAAAACGTTCCAGGATATAAACGACAAACTCCATCGGAGTGTAATCGTCGTTGAGGAGCAGGACCTTGTACATCGATGGTTTTTTGGTGCGCGGTTTCGGCTTGAGGAGCAGCCCCGTCTGGCGCTTCTCCTCGCCACCGGGATTGCCCGCGTCGTTCCCGTCGCTCATCAGCGGGGCGATAACAATAAAACTGTCGTACGATTGTCCCATGTCCTTCAAATGCAATTCCCAAAGCAGGCCTACTCTAACAAAAAACATAACCGCAACGGAAGTTCTTCATGAATCTAGCGTGGTCGCGCAAAAATCCAAACGGTCTCCATGCGATTCCGGTTTGCATGCGTGTCCTCGACGGGTAGAATGAACGAGCTCGCAACCGCTCCCGCCCCTTTCCCGAATGAAGCTCATCGTCCAGATCCCCTGTTTCAACGAAGAAAAGACCTTGCCGGAGGTCGTCGCCAGTATCCCCCGCAAGATTGCCGGCATCGACAAGGTCGAGATTCTCGTTATCGACGATGGCTCGACGGACCGAACGGTCGATGTCGCGCGGCAGGCGGGCGTCGATCATATTATCCGCAACCGGCGTAACATGGGCCTCGGCATGACTTTCCGCCGCGCGCTCGACGAAAGCCTGCATCGCGGGGCGGATATCATCGTTAATACGGACGGCGACAACCAGTACTGTAACGCCGATATCCCGAAGCTTGTGGCACCGATTGTCCGGGGCGAGGCGGATTTCGTCATCGGCTGCCGGAACACGGATGCCATCGACCATTTTTCAAAGCCAAAACGCCTGTTGCAAAAGCTCGGAAGCCGGATCGTGAGACGGCTTTCGGGGGTCGACGTGCCGGATGCGGTCAGCGGTTTTCGGGCGCTGTCGCGGGATGCGGCTCTGAAAATCAACATTCTGTCGCGCTTCAGCTATACCATCGAGATGCTAATCCAGATCGGAAACAAGCGCATCAGTTACGCGAGCGTGCCGGTGCGCACGAACCCGAAAACACGCGATTCCCGTCTCTTCGGCAGCATCCGGGAATTTATCGCCAAGTCCGTGGCGATCATTTTGCGGATTTATACGATGTACACGCCGCTCAAGGTTTTTACCGCTCTTGGCGTCGTGCTTGCTCTCATCGGGATCCTGCCGATGGTCCGCTTCCTTTTCTTTTTCCTCGTTGGAGATTACGGCGGCCATATCCAGTCCCTCGTGATCGGCGGGACGTTTCTGGTGATGGG
>RZZS01000119.1 GCA_009929775.1 Alphaproteobacteria bacterium | reverse complement strand
TCTGGATTTCCGCTGCGCTCAAGGCGCGGTCGTAGATGCGGACGTCGTCGATGGAGCCGGGACCGTAAACGGACCAAACGGATGATCCGCCTATCTGAAAAGGTGTGGTGTTGCTCGTGGTCGTTGCCGGGATACTCGCTCCGGAAAAGCTCAGCGTTTCCTGAACCCCGTCGACATAGAGTTTCAAGCGGTTGGCATCGCCGGTTTGCGTGCCGTCAAAGATCATGGCCACATGATGCCAGCCAGTGTCGTTAAACTGTTGTACCGAATCCGCCCATCCATCTGTACCGTTATCAAATACCAACAAGATAATGCCGCCTGGCTGGTAGGTTATGGCTAGTCCGTGCAAATCGTCCGCCGTACCTTTACCTACCCCGAGGTAATCACCGGGCACGGTGCGCTTCATCCATGCAGCCAGCGTTACCTGACTTGCCCCGTTAATGGCAGGGAGATTGCCGATATTGATATAATCGTCAGTTCCATCAAACTCAATCGCTGTCCCAACCTGCCCCGCCACGCTATCATTCCCCGCATCCAGCCCGCCCTGCAACGTCCCGTCATGGCCGTTGCCGGAGCTGTCCGCAGCCGTCGTCCCGCTGGTCTCGTCCAGCGTCCACCAGCCGACAAGACCGTTTGTCGGGCCGGTTCCGCCCGGCACGGTGCGGACGCAACGGACGAGGTAATTGCCGTCGTCCTTGTCGCTGGAAACCGTGTTGCCGGTGCTGAAGGCCGTCCGCCGCGCCGTGCTGGAATCGTGCTCGGTGGAGGTCCAGTAGGAACCGGAGGCGTTGAACCCGCCGATAGCGCCGTAATTGGCCCACAGGACGTTCATTTCATGTTGGGCTGGCAGGAACCAGTCATCATGGCCGTGGGCGGACAGGTTCCGGCAATAGGCCGCGGCGGCGTAGGGCGAGGCCGCGTCGGACAGACCGGCCAGCAGCGCCGTGTTCGCTTCGCCGCTGTAGCAGGCGGATTCGGTCTCACTAAAACTGCAATTCTCGATCGCCGTGTCGATCCAGTTCGTCGTTCCGTTGTTCCACGTATAAGTGCCCGGCGCATTCGCGGCCGTCGCGTACATCGGTCTGTTCCCGTCCGGGCTGATCCCGGCGAAGACGCTGCCGTCGTCGCACGGATCGCCGATATCCGGGCAGCCCGTCGGCGTCGGGTCCACCGGTCCCATTGAATGAATGCCAAGATCGGAGCAGAACTGCATCACGTGGTCGTCGAGGTTGTAAAATACCTCGCCGGGGGCGGTGCAGGTGTGGAGCCACGAAACTTCGGCGGCGGAGAGGGCCCGGTTATAAATCCGGACGTCGTCGAGGACCCCATCAAGCTTTCCCCCGCCGTCAGCAAGAGATGCGCCGATTTCCATACTTGCGTCGTTCAACATTGACGTCGTCAGGTTGCCAGCGGCAATGGCGTATCCTGTCTCTAAACCGTCAATAAAGAGCTTTACACCAGACGCAGACTGGCTGCCGTCATAGGTCATGGCCACGTGGTACCATTGGTTCGGGGCCAGAGAGCCAGTTGATGAAAGGACACCAATACTGTCTCCGCTGCTGCCGACGAGAACAGAATTCAGCCTTGAATTCGATTCATCGATCTTGAATTGCCAGCCATGACTATTTCCACCGTTATAAATTTTTGAGACCAGGTAATACCAACTCCCGCCTGCGTCATATCTGACCCACGTCGCGACTGAAAACGGGGATACGCCGTCAAAGTCAAAATTACTCTCGTTTGCAGCGAGGATTCGGTCATCTGTTCCGTCAAAATCCAGCGCCGTACCGACCCGCCCCGGAACGGAATCGCTCCCGGCATCAAGGCCGCCACTCATCGTCCCGTCATTGCCGTTCCCCGAACTGTCCGCCGCGGTCGTGCCGCTGGTCTCGTCCAGCTTCCACCAGCCGACGAGGCCGTCGGTCGGACCAGTCGGCGCACTCGCTTCCCTTCCCATCGCGACCCAGTTCGTCCCGTCGCAATACTGGGCCATGGAGTGGTCCGCGTTGTAGATCATTTTCCCGGCGGTCGCGACGGGATCGGCGCATTGGGCGCGGGCGGGGCCGGGAGAGAGAAGGCAGACGGCGGAGATCACGAGGGCTGTCGCGATGGTTGCCGCCTTCCTCAACACCCCCGCGTCATCCCGAGCGAGCGAAGCGACGAGGGACCTCGCGCCATCTGCGCTCCGTCGTTCTTTCGCGCTCCGCACAGGGAGGTCTCTCGCTGCGCTCGGGATGACGGGATGGGTTTTCATGCCGACAGATCCTCCCAACGCGGATTGAGCGTTTCGACCAGCGCGCTTTTCTTTTCCCGTCTCCATCCCTTGATCTGCTTCTCCCGCGTAATCGCCGCCTCCGGGTCCGGAGCCAGATCGTAATAGACAAGTTTGCGGACATTGTACTTTTTTGTAAAGCCGGGAACGAGGCCGCTTTGATGCTCGCGCACCCGCCGCTCGAGATCGTTCGTCACGCCGACATACATGACGTTGCCGCGGTCGTTGGTCAGAATGCAGACAACCATGTCTTTCATCGATAATTCTCTCTCTCGCTTTCTCCATGTCATCCCGACAGAGCGAAGCGACGAGGGACCTCGTAGAATTGTGCCCCGCCGTTCTTCCGCGCCTCGCCCCGGGAGGTCCCTCGCTGCGCTCGGGATGACGGAGAAGGGGAAACAAACATATCACGCCGCCCGCCGCCGCGCGAAGACAGCCCATCCGCCCCCGGCGGCCGCCGCGAACAGCAGCAGCACCATCCATACCGGCATGGACGCCCGGCCCGTTCCGCCGAGCGCGGCGCGGTTCAGCAACTCGACCTGTTTCGCGAGGTCCTCGACCGCCGAGGCCGTTTGCGCCCGCTCTTCGCGCAGCGCTTCGAGTTCGGCGCGAAGGGCGTCGTTTTCGGCCTTGAGGGATTTGGTCGCCTCGATCATCGGCGCGATCAGCCCGATGTAATTGACCGACTTCGTTCCGAGTTCGTCAGCCGCCGTGTGCACGAGTTCGGGGAAGAGCGGCTCAAGCTCCTGGGCCATGACGCCGTACTCGATCCGGCCCTTTTCGTCGTCTTTCATGCGGAAGGTATAGGCGTCGACCTGTGCAAGACGCTCCAGCATGTCGTCCGTGTCGAGCCTGCGGATATCCGTCTTCAGGCGGCGGTCGGACACGTCGGTGAGCGTGCCGGTGTATTCGATGTCGCCGGTCACATCAAGGGCGACGGACGGATCGGTGTTGCCGATCCCGACATTGCCGCTGTTGTAATAGATTTCGCCCGAGGTTGCTCCGTCGGACCATTTTCCTCCGCCGCTGCCGCCGGACGAAGCCGGATAGGTCGGGGCGCTCAGGCCGACCGTTCCGCCGATATTGATGCGGTTCGTCAGGCTTATGCTGCCGGTGACGGAGAGCGTGTTGCCGGTCGCGTCCCACGTAAAGTCCGCGTCGCCCGCAAAGCCCGAGCCGTCGTTGTACTGGACCTGCGTGGCGGAGCCGCCGGGCGTGCCGCCACCCGAGCCGCATGTCTGCCATTCGAAGTCGCCTGTTGTGCTTTCGTAGGTCAGGCATTCCTCGTCGTTGGCGGTATCGACTGCCTTGAGGTGCGATTCGAGGACGGAGTCGGCTGTTAGCCCCGTACCGCTGCCACTTCCGCCGGTTGTCACGGCCGGGAAGGTCGGTGCGCCGAGCCCACTGATACTGGCCACTTTAACGCCGCCGAGCGAGGCGCTGTACTCGATATAGCCGGAACCGGAGTCTGACCACAGGCCGCCGCTTCCGGTGCCGAGATCCTGGAATGTCGTACAATCATGCGAGTACTGCATCTTGTCGGTCGCGTCGTCGTAGCGCAGGCAACCGGCCTGGTTTGCCGCGCCGCCATCAAGGCGGATGTCGCCGGATACGATGTGCAGCGTGCTTTCGATCGTGTCGGAGCTGAAGTCGCCGATGCCAAGCTGTCCGGTGGCGGACAGCACCATTCTTTGCGTGCCGCCGTTGGTGAAGACTGTCGTGTTGGCGCTGCCGTCTCCGGCGGTGTCGACGTTCACGGTCGTATCCGTTCCGTCGGTCAGAAGGCTGGCGCTGCTTGCGCTGGTCGAGAAGGAGGTCCAGCCGGAACCGTTGTAAAAATCGACGGTATTCGTTGTCGTGTTATAGACCAACAGACCGGTTGCCGGGGACCCGATCAGGTCGCGCTCCCCGCCCGTCATCCGGGGCGGCAGAAGGCCTTTGGCCGTAGAACTGAGGTCGAGAATTGCCGAGGCGTTCGGCGTGTCCGTGCCGATGCCCACTTGCGGGGCGGCACCGGTGTTGTAATAAATGGCGTCGCCCGCGCCCGCCGTCCAGAGGATGTCGCAGGGGCCGTCGACCCAGGCGGCGCCGTTATAGGTCAAACATTCGCCGCTGGTCGCGCTGGTGATTGTCACGTCGGACAGGTCGTTCAGGGCATCGACCAGAGTCACGGTCGGAGCTGCCGCGCCGGTCACACCATCAAGTTGCAAGCCGTCCGCCTGCGCGGTTCCGACAACCTCCAGTGCGTTTCCGGGTGCCGCGGTGCCAATGCCGACATTTCCCGCCGCATCGACTACGAACGGCGTAGTATCGGCATCTCCCGTTTCATCGTTGACGCGGAACGAAAGACCGTTGCCGAGATTGGTAACCATCAGCGGGGTCGCGGTCGAGCTGGCCAGCGTTTCCGCTTTCAGGATCGAGGCGCTTCCTGTCGCGGTGCTCGCCGTGGTTTCCCCGAAGGTGAAGGCGTCCTTGTCGGCGGTCGTGAGCGCCCAGTTCCAGACCTGCGCGTTGTCAGCGGAGGCGATGGTGTTGGTTGTGGTAGCGGCGGTAATGTTGTCGAGGGCGCTGCTTGCCGACGAACCCGTGCCCACGCTCTCCCAACTGTCGCCATCCCAGAATTGCAGGAGCCCGGCTATGCCCGCGTCGGTCGTGAAAACGGTGAGGCCTGTGGCAGGCGTGCCGATGGCGTTGCGC
>RZZS01000118.1 GCA_009929775.1 Alphaproteobacteria bacterium | reverse complement strand
GACCGAGGAAAATACTGGGATTCAACACCCCGCAAGAAGTCTTTTCCGCCGCATTGGCCCGCCCACCCCCCAATCGGGCACTTCACTGTTGAAAGGGCGTATTCCAAAAGATGCCAGAACAGAAATAATGAGAAACATTAAAGGCTCTGTATTTAATGGATTAAAGATTATACTTTTATCCGTTACACACCGAGTTTTCGACGCTATCCGAGCGGAAAATGAGTTAACGGGAAGGTTTACAGCTGTTGTTTTACCGAATTGGAGTAAAAAGGAGCTGGAAAAAATTCCCAGACTGGGGTTTTCAGCGCTAAACGTAGATTGTCCGGATAAACTCGTCGACCGCCTCTGCACGGAAGCTCAAGAGAACCCTTTTCTTATGCAAAAATTTTGCTGGGAAATATGCTTTGACTGTTCAATAGAAAGAACCGAGTCCCATACGCAATCGATATCACCCAAATACGATTTGGAACGCATGTTCATAAGGATTGCCGAGGACGCAGGCCTGCCTATATACAGAAAACTAGTCGCAGGCCCTCAAAGTAGAAAAGTCCGGGAGAGAAGGCCCCTGAAGGCTGGTGGTGAAGCTGATATTTACGAAGTGCTCTTAAAAGCTATCGCTTCCACCGGGCCAAAATCGACGGTCACTTATGATGAAATAAAAGCGGCACTATCAAATCTGCTGAAAGATAGAATCCCACAAAAACATGAGGTAACCGCCGCGTTTAAGCATCTGGCCAGAATATCGAATGAAGCAGGCGCAGAATCGGCTATCGATTGGGACGAAGACTCAAGAGAAGTCGCCGTGGCCGATCCCTATCTGAGATTCTACCTCAGATGGAAAGTCAGGTAACAGCCATAGCTTCTTTTCTCTTACTACGCTCGCTCGCCATAGCATTTCATTGTACGAAAGCCGGCCCGATATGGCGCAAACGGCTTTGAAGCGGCATAAGAAAGGTGGATTTCGGAATCCGAAACGGGAAACCGGGGAAACCCCGGCAGTATATATTCTTTTTGCGCCCCCGCACTGCGTTTCACCCGTGCGGGCACACAGCGCGCTCTCGCCTTAATATCCCACCCCCATCCCCGCGAATCTTGCATCCGGACCGGCACGCAGTGTAGAAGGAGGTTCGGCTTTACCGTTACCTTAGGAAAGGATGACGCTCATGTTGCGGATTGCACTTCTGGCTCTGGCTTCGGTCACGATTGCCC
Organism: Alphaproteobacteria bacterium; assembly: GCA_009929775.1. Lineage (GTDB taxonomy): Bacteria > Pseudomonadota > Alphaproteobacteria > Micavibrionales > Micavibrionaceae > RZZS01. The sequence goes on along the minus strand of RZZS01000118.1, from coordinate 3,818 downwards.
AGCCTGCCCTCGCCGAAAAGGGCGGCAACGGGCGCGGGCATGGCTCCGAGGTCGAAATCGAGATTGAGCACGAACACGAATACGAGCATGGCCCCGAGGCGCGCCGCGGGAGCGACGACCATGCGCGCGGCGGTATCCTGATCAGCCGCGAAGACCGCGAGATTATTTACGGCTTCTTGCGCGAGGAGCGCGCGAAGAACTGCCCGCCGGGCCTTGCGAAGAAGAACAATGGCTGCCTTCCGCCCGGTCAGGCGAAGAAATACCGGATCGGCCACCCGCTCGGCGACGACGTGAAATACCGCGACCTCCCCCAGCGCTTGCTTGACCTGCTCGGCCCCGCCGGGAAAGACCGCAAGTACGTCATGGTCAACGAGGAAGTCCTGCTGATTGCCGAAGGAACTCAGCTCGTTCTTGACGCCATTGACCTTTTGAACCGCGAATAAGGATAGCGACCGGCCCCCGCGGGCTGGCCCCCTAAACTTTCCCCGCAACTTCCCGATACAGCGCGCGCAGGTCGCCGCCCACTATCGTGCCCGCGAAATTCCGCTCGATAGCCTCGCCGATCATGGAAAGCTCGCGGTGCAGGCCCTCTTTTTGCGCGGGACGGGTGGCAACGGCAAGGAGAACGTCGATCTTGCGCAGCAGATGATTGAGGATCGACGGATGCGCTTCGCCCGCTTTCCGGATCGGTGAAATCCCGTCGGTGATGATCTCGTCGATGGTGAGGGACTTGCCCGCCACGCGGCAACGCCCGGCAGAATCGCGGAACGTATAATCCGGAATATGCTTGCCGAAGAGGTGCGCGATCGCGGCTGAAAGGCGGTTGATTACAGCAATCGCCGTAAAGGCGTCGTTGATCCCCGGCGAGAGCGCGCGCATGCCGATCTCGGTCAGGTGGCGCATCGCGTACTCGATATCCTGCGTCGGGGTGCGCCTGCGCCCGACGATAAAGGCGCTCATGAGCTGCTTCTCGAGGTCAGGTGAGAGGTTATGCGCCGGGTAAACCTTCAGCCCGTCTTCGCCCGGCAGGAGGTAGTAGCCCGCCTTGAAATCGACCCGGATGAAGAGATGGTGCTTTTCCGCGACGGTCAGCATGGAACGATAATCGATATGCTGTACATAACCGGGCCGCTGGAAGTAAACGCGGCGGGCGTTCATCTCAAAATCGGGCGGAAGGTCGCCCCCGCACGGGTCCGTGCTTTCCGCTCCCGGTTCGGACAAACGGTCGATCGCGGAAAAGAGCTCGCGGCTCACCTTGTCAATGACATGATCGGCAATGCACGAACGCGCGACATGATTGACGAAAGCCAGCAGCACGAAAAGGTCAAGGAAGCACGCCGCAAAAACGGCCGTGATTGTCACGCGCGGCGTTGGCGTGGCGAGCGAGCTGTCATGCAGGATCCCGGTCATCACAAAGCACATTGTCACCGTCCCGAAGAAAATCCCGATATAGATCTGCGTCTGGCGATCGGACATGAAACTCTTGATCAGACGCGGCCCGAGCTGGGACGCCGCAAGGCTCAGAACAACAACCGTAATCGAAACGGCGAGGGTCGTCATCGTAATCATCGCCGAAAGGAGGAGCGAAATAACCGCCTTGGCCTCAGCCACCTCACCCTGAAAGAAAAGGCCGAATCCCTCGACGCCCGCCAACACCATCCGTTCGATGCCCAAAAGAACAAGGACACCGAAGAAATACACAACACAAACCAGCGCGGGTGCGAACAGCAGACTTTCCCGGATGATCTGCAGAAAATTGTAAAGGCGCGAAAGCATGGGCACAGGCGGCGAGTGGTTGATCGGCTAGACGGCAAACCGCACATCGGCGGAATGCGTTCCGTTGGTGTAAATCGGCGCTTCGGTTCCATTATAGGACAGCGTTCCGCTGCAGATTTGTCGCACGGGTAAAATTCCGTTTGCATCCCGCGACCCACATTGGCGATATATCTGTAGCCTCTTACGACAACTCGCTAGAAACAACAGGGAGAAATTTTATGGCTTTAGGAGACATCAGTGTTAGACCGTCGAGAGACTTTGCAACGCTGGCAGGCCTTTCGGACACGAAAAGGCTCGGCCCTTCAGTGACGAGCACCGCGTCGATGGCAGGCGTCATGATGGCGTTTGAAGAGCGAGGAATTCCGTTCGCCTTTCATCCGGCCAATCCCGGCAACCCCGAAAGCAGGGCATCGCTTACACCGCTATGTTCCTTCGATCGACTATTAATGGATGAAAAGCTAAGAACCGCCGTTTGCGAAGATGGCTTTTACCAGTTCGAGGGATTTGGGGCGGAGCTGCTGAATCGACCAACCCATCTCCAGCAACAAAAGCAGGCCGCCGCGCGAATACAGGCAATACAAAGCAGACATCCCTGACCCGTCAGGACGCTTGTTTTCTTTCGGCATCACGCAATGCTCGGCGCCAGAGCCCCGAACGCCGAAAGCGGACGGTTTGCCCCTGATATCGTCTACAACAAATATGGATCGAAGATCTGCCGACAAGCGCGAGCCATGCGTCGTCATCATTCCAGCTATTCGTTTCCATAACCATGCGGTTTTTGTTTTGACTTCCTTAGAGGAATTATGCCGACCTGACAGGGATATCCACCTGCTTCGTCTGCGCTTCCCCGGAGGAACAGGGCAATATCCGTTTCCGCGGTCATCCCGTACCGATCGAAGCCGTCGTGAACTATGAGGGCGCCAATGTCGATGTCACAACCACACGCGATCTTCTCTTCGACGGGCTCGTGGTTCAGTTCGATGGCGACAAAGTTGGACGCCTCCCCGGCATTTTCATGGACGTCGTTGAACGTTTCAAAATCGCCCCATCCAAGGCTGCGGATTTTAACGCTGCCATTCGTGAAACCAACGCGCAGTTTTGCGATACTCTTTCCAGGCAACTGGGAATGCAGATCCCTCCGGCATGGTTCGACGGAAGTGCGCCAATTGCGTATGTCGGCAACCATAGACCCGAAGACCCAATGGCGGAGGTTATGCGTCGTGACGTCCCATCTATCAAACCCGAACCAGAAAACCGCCACCGCCCGCCGGCCCGGCATGGCAATGTTGGCGGCTATGCGTGGGGGATGGCATGTTATCCGGCGATAGAACTATAGGCCTGCCACCGTTCGTCATTGACTGCGATACCGGGCGCGACGATGCTCTTGCCATCTGGTCGGCTCTTGCGCTCCGGTGGCCCCTGCGCGCGATTGTCGCTTCATACGGCAACGTGGATGTAGAGAAAGTCACGGACAATTGCGCCCGTGTCCTGCACCTTGCCGGACGGAACGATATTCCTTTGCTTCCCGGGACGAGCCGTCCTTCCCGCAATCATAGGGGTTTTCGTGAAACCGTTCTCCCCCGACAAAGCGCCGCGGGTAACGGGTTATGCGACATTGAGCTGCCAAAAGCTTCCTCGCCGCTGCCGAAACCCCTTTCCCCGGCGGCAATGGCGGGCGAGATAGAGAAGCTCGCTGCCGAAAACGGCCCGCTTCATTACATTATTCTCGGACCGGCGACCAACTTTGCCGCACTCGCAGGCCAGCTTGGAGCAAACCTCTCGACGTGTGTCAGCAGCGTGACAATGATGGGCGGAACTTTCTCACCACTCCGGGAAGAGCTGGGCAAGCCGGATTTCAACGTTGTATGTGACCCCTTTGCCGTGCGTGACCTTCTCGCTCGCAACATTCCGGTTGCTTTTGTGCCGGTGAACGCAACCTGGACACTGAACCACTACCGGCCGGAGGCCGGTAGGTTCGTGGGAAACGGCTGAAAGCCTTTCTGGTTCGGATCGAAATGATGCTCCAGATAGGCTTCGATCAT
>RZZS01000117.1 GCA_009929775.1 Alphaproteobacteria bacterium | reverse complement strand
ATCCGGACCCGGCTGACCGATCGCGGCCTGGAGATCTTCGCTGGAGACCTGATCCATGATGTGACGCTTGAGCCAGCGGATGGCGATGGGATCGCCCTCATGACGCGCGGCACAAACGCTTTCGCATTTGTGGGTGCAGACGCGCCCGCAGATCCCGGAAAAGGGATTGCTGCGATAGAGTAGCTCGACGCCCCGCCGATAATCGCCCTCGCGAATCGCAGCGATATACTCGGGTACCGCCATGTGGGTCGGACAGGTCGCGACACAGAGACCGCAGGCGACGCAGCGATCCGCTTCCAGACGCGCTGCTTCGATCGAATAGCCCTGCACGATTTCAGCGAATGAGCCGATGCGGGTCTCGGGTTCGAGCTCCGGCATGGCCACCCGGATCCGGCTCGCCAGCCGATGCCCCTCCGGACGCCGATAGCCCAGGGTGCTCTCGTCCCAGGGTTTGGCATCGACACCAGGGGTGAAGCGAAACACATCCGGATCGCGATCGAACCAATGATAGGCATTCGACATCGACAGCGAGCTGGTCATGCAGATATCGACGCAGAGCGCGCACCAGCAGCAGCGTCCGTAGTCGATGCGCGGACGCAATCCCGAATCGCCGTGCCGGGTCGGAATGCCCTCCACCGGCACCATGTCGATCGCGCCGTTCTGGCAGATCGTTTCACAGGTGCCGCAGCCGATGCATTTCGCGATGTCATTCTGGTGGAAACCGCGATACCGCGGTGCGCCTGGACGCTCGTTGAACGGATCTCGGATGGTGACCGGATCGCGAAACAGGTTCTTCCAGGCTGTAAAGGGCGAAAGGACGTCGCGGACACTCATGGCAGCGGGACTATCTCTCGATTTCGGGCGGATAGGTATGCAGGGAGACCATGAGCGCGGCGACATCGGAGATATTCGCATTCACGATCATGCGCTCCAGCAAGGCCATCGCATGGGTATAGGAGGGGCCCCGCACATTGACGCGACGGGGATAGCCGCTGCCGTCGGTGACCAGATAATAGCCATATTCGCCGCGCGAACATTCGCCCCGGATATAGGTCTCGCCAGGCGGGATCTTCCAATGCAGGACATTCGGCACTTCGGCCATGAGCGGGCCGCTGTGGGGCATCCTGGCCAGGATCTGGCGAATCAGATCGATCGACATCAGCAGATCCCGACGCCGCACATCGGCCCGCGCATAGATATCGGAGTCCGTGGCGACGACGGGCTCGAAGTCGAGCCCGGGATACACCAGATAGGGCTGATCCCGGCGCACGTCCTTGGGCACGCCAGCCGCGCGGGCGTTGGGTCCGGTGACGCCATAGGGATCGAGCCAGTCGCGCTCGATCACGCCAAGTCCACAGGCGCGGGTCTTGAACACCGCGTTGCAGAACAGGGTGTCGTAAACATCCCGCATCACGGTTTCGAGCTCGCGCAGGGTCTCTTCCAGGCGCGTCGCGAAACCGTCCGGCAGTCCGTCGCGGACACCGCCGGGCAGGATGAACATGTGGTAGATGCGCCCGCCGGTCAGTTCCTCGAAGCGGTCCAGCATCAGATCACGGGCATAGGTCGTCCACTGTCCGATGACACCCAGTCCGAACGCACCGGCCTGGCCGCCGAGATACATCAGATAACTGTTGATGCGCCCCATTTCGAGGATCAGTGTCCGTATCCAGTCGGCCCGTTCCGGTGCCTGAATGCCGGCGAGCTCCTCGACGGCGGCCGCGAAACAATATTCGTTGAAATCCGGTTCGGGCACGCAGATGCGGCAGACGATCGGAAAACATTGGATGAAGGTGCGCCGCTCCATCAGTTTCTCGAACCCACGGTGCAGATAGCCGACATGGGTCCGGCCCTCGACCACTTCGTCGCCGCAGACCGTCAGTTCAACCGCCATATTGCCGGTAATGCCTGGATGCTGCGGTCCCTGCCAGAGCTTGAGATATTTGCCCGAGGTCAGGTCGATGTCGAGCGAGCCATCCGCCCGGGTCTGGGGATACTGGCTGCGGTCTGGAGTGAACAGCGCCATTTCAATGTCCGCCCGGATCAAGTTGCTGCTGCATATAGGCCGCCGGATCCTGGGTGACGCGTCCCGGCCGTTCGCGATAGGTCTCCCGCGCATAGGCCAGGGTATCGAAATCACGCCGATAGGGTGGTATCTCACGCCAGCCTTCGAGTATGAAATCCTCGTGCAGGCGCGGACTCCCCGGGAAATCGATGCCGAACATTTCGCGCAATTCGCGCTGATAGGTTGCGGCCGTTGGCCAGAGATCATGGATGCTCTCCATGCTCGCCGGGTCACGCGCGATTCGCGCGCGCAGCCCGAGATCGCACGCTCGCCCCCGATTGCAGAGCAGATAGGTGAGCTGAAACTCACCGGTCTCGATCCAATCGACAGCGGTCAGGAGCACCAGATGAGTGAAGCCTTCCTGATCGCGCAGATGCAGCAGCACCGGCCGCAACTGCGGCAGTGGAACATCCACGAAGGCGAGATCGGGACGCCGAGCGATCCATTCGCCGAGCGGAAAGCGTGCCTTCAGGCGGTCGTACAGGTCGTGCATTGGGCCTCTTTACCAGTTGTAGTCGGGCATGTCCCAGTCATGGATGACGCGCTTCTGGTTGTCCTTGTACCAGGCGAAGTTGCGCGCATAGTCATTGGCACCCTCGGCCTGGCCGGCGCGAATGATGCGTTTCAGCTCCATGAAGCCATGCAGCAGTGATTCGGGGCGTGGCATGCAGCCGGCGATATAGACATCGACCGGCAGATAGTCGTCGAGCCGTTTGATCGTGTTGTAGGAATCCCAATACATGCCGCCGTTGATGGTGCAGGAGCCCAGCCCGACGACATATTTCGGATTCTGCATCTGCTCGTAGGAGCGGATCACACGCTTGAGCGTCTTCACCGACAGATAACCGGAGATCACGAACAGATTGGCCTGTCGCGGCGTTGGGCGCCACTGGATGCCATAGCGATAGGCATCGAATCTTGGCGTCATCAGCGGACGCATTTCGATCGCGCCGCAACCGGTACCAAACCCCAGAATCCAAATCGATTCCGCCCGTGCCCAGTTGAACAGATCCTCGATGATTCTCAGGTAAGCCGGCGGATGTACCGCGGGCGGCGCTTCGCAATAATAATCGCGTAGCGGATCAACCTCGAATTCCCGGCCGTCCGGTCCAGTGACCCGTCTTGGTTGCAGTTCAGGTTTCATCTCGATGCCAAAAACACTCCGTCAACGGAATCAGGCCAGCACGATCGCCAGGATGCCAATCGGCACCGCCCAGATCATGAACCAGCGGATGGACTGCTCGACCCGGAACCGTGGAAAGACCACGCCGACCAGCACCGAGACCATGTAGATCAGAAAGACCTTGATGAAGAACTCCGGCCAACTGGTCGCCCCGCCGAAGAACAGATTCATGTAGACGACGATCTTGGCGATCGGGAACAGCACCCGATTGGTCTGCATCAGCGCCAGGTAGGACGAGTGGTACTCGGTCGGCGGGCCGATCGGGATTTCTTGGGGTGCGAGCACGACATCGAAGGGCGGGCGCATCATCGAGCCGAGAAAGGCGAGCATGGCCGCCGCGACGGCCAACGGATTGGTGAACAAGGTCCAGTTCAGGAATCCGCCCTGCTGGGCCGCGACGATCTCGGTAATGGACAGCGTCTGATATTGCAGGGCCACCGCGAAGACCGCCAGGGCCAGCGGCAGTTCCGCCATGGTGACCTGGGAGAGCCCTCGGGTGATGCCGATGGCGGAGTAGGGATGTCCGCTTTCCGCGGCCCCCAGCGCCATGCCCAGGGTGCCGAAAAAGACGAAATAGAGCGCTAGAATCAAATCACCGGCAAAGGACAGATTCGAGAACATCACCGAGCCATAGATGGTCGGCACGAACAGCAGAAGCCCGACCCCGCCCGTCAGTCGGAACACCGGCCCCATGTAAAACATCACGCCGTGGGTAATGGAGCTGCGTAGCCCGTAGTTTTTGACTAGGTCGGCATAATTCTGCCAGATGGGAATGCCGTGACGACGTCCGACACGGGCCGCGATCTTCGCGATCAGTGCCGTCATCAATAACCCATAATTCAGGACGATGAAGATCGTCAGCAGAGAATAGGGGATTTGGATCCACTCGAAGGTCACGCCGTGCCTCCCATACCGAGCAAGAAGACCACGACGACAAAGCCGATCAGATGAAAGGCGTAGGTCTGGGCGTTGCCGTTATAGATCCGCCGCGTCATCTCGCCGATGCCATGCAGGGTTTGGGTGATCAGATCCCAAAAGCGCGTCACCAGTGGCTGCACCAGGAAGCCCATGGCCTTGCGATAAGGCGCGAAGAAGTTCCAGGCGAAATGGGTGGTTTCGGGACGATAGGGCCGTTCGGCGGAAAAGACGATATTGAACTGTTTGACCTTTTGGGCACGCCGATTGACGAAGAGCAGCCAGGACAGCAGCAGAATGAAGATCACGCCGATGGTCAGCATGATCGCTACCGGGTTCCAGTAACCGAAATCGCTGGTGATGCGCAAGCCTTCCCAGTTCAGCGCGCCGAACGGGAAGAACTCGGTCAGATACTGATCGACGTGCCGCAACAACAGTCCCGGCACCAGTGCGGCCACGATCAGAATCGCGACATAGATCATCTGTGGCAGCAGAATCCAGAAGGGCGCTTCTTTGACCTGCCGGTGCTCATCCTTCAACTGGCCGAGAAAAATGGTATGAATCAGCCGGAACAGATAGAGGAAGGCAATGGGGCCGGACAGGAAGATCAACGCGATCGGAAGGCGCGCGTCGGTCGCCAGGATCGCGTTGTAAAAGATCCAGCGGCCGCCGAAACCGGACAGTGGCGGGACGCCGGACATCGCGATGATGCCAATCATCACCGCGATGAAGGACAAGGGCATCAGCGTGATCAGACCGCCCATCAGGAACATCTGGCGTGTGCCGGTACGGCGCGCGACGCCACCCACGGCCAGAAAGAGCATGGACTTGTAAATATAATGATTGATGACGAACATCAGTGCCATCAACCAGCCCAGATGATTCATCAATGCCAGCCCGAAGATCGCATAGCCCATCTG
>RZZS01000050.1 GCA_009929775.1 Alphaproteobacteria bacterium | reverse complement strand
GACGTCGCCCAGTTTCTTCCAGACGTCGCTCAACTTGCCTGCGTCGGTGATCTGACCGTCGTAACGAGCGTAATTGTGCATGTCGAGCGCGATGGTCATGCCGTTCGCCTTCGCCCACGCCACGGAGTTCTTAAGGTAGCCGAGATACTCTCCGTCAAGTTCGCCGTAAGCCGACGGCTGCAAACGTTCCCACGTAAAGGGAAGCCGGACAACGTTCGAGCCGACGTCCTGCGCCCAGTACTCGTATTCGCCCTTGCCGGGACAGATATAGTCCTTCCCGTGCGTTCCGCCTTTGCCGAACTCGAGACCCGCAAGATTGACGCCTTTGAAGAGAACGCCGGAGTCGCTGTTACCGACATCGGACGTCTGAACGGGCGCAGAAACCGGATCCGGCTGCGATTCAGGTACGGGCTCGGACCGGACCTCCGGTGCAGACGAATTTTGGATGTGCTTCATAAGCGCCTGAACGGCGGGATCGTGCTCGCTACCCTGCGGGTTGATTTCAAAGTAGTAATCGCCCCACCACGGACCCGCACCCCAGAGCGAAAACCCGATCCACGTTTCCCCGTGCGATTCCATGTAATTCAGCATATCGCCGTTTTCCTTGATCGACCGGGAATCGTCGGCCACGCCCGCCTCGCCGAGGAAGAGCTTGAAGCCGTTCGACTCCGCCCACTCGGTAATCTTGACAAGCCGTTCCGACCCGGATCCCGCGACCGTGTTGCCGCTGGTGCCGGACGAGTCTCCATCGAGATACTGGTGCACATCGAAGGCAAAGTTGTTCATCGGATCGCGGAAACCTTCGTAAGCCGAGGCATTGCCGCTCGATACCCACGAATGCGCACCCGACCAGGCCGTGCCGGACAGCAAGAGCTTGTTGTCGATCCCTTCGGCGCGCAGATCGTTGACGACCTGCTGGGTGATGTTCGCCCATTTGGTTGCCGCGATGTCGTAAGGCTCGTTCATCAGGTTGAACCAGACGGAATCGTCCCCGCCGAATTCAGCGCCAAGCTTTTTCCATGCGTCGCTTAGCTTCGCGGCGTCCGTGACCTGACCGTCGTAGCGGGCGTAATTGTGCATGTCGAGAATGATCGTCATGCCGTTCGCCTTGGCGTAGCCGACGGAATCCTTCAGATACGAAAGATACTCCTGATCGAAATCGCCGCCAGCCGTCGGCTGAAGACGCTCCCAGGTAAACGGCAGTCGCACGACATTGGCGCCGACATTCTGGCTCCAGTAATCGTATTCCTCGCGGCCGGGGACGGCGTAATCGACCCAGACCCTGTCGCCATTGCCGAATTCGAGACCGGAAAGATTGACCCCAGTGTAGAGAAGAGACATTCAAACACTCCTTGGTTATGAACAGCATTTCCGCGAGGTCTACTCGCGGTCGGTTCTTGCCAAAGGTGTTTCAGGATAACGGCGGGCTTGTGAACCAGGAGGCCGCGCCTGATGCGCATCCGCCGCCGGGAACCGCCCGTCTTTGTTTCGAAGCTGTTATACAAGTGTGGCGCAAAAAGGGCGGAAGTTCAAAATTTTTCGGGCTCTTTCGTCGTCAAAATTTTTCGCTCTATATGACTTCCGTGCTGGACGGCTTCCCTTCGATCATGAGATACATACCGCCATGACCCGGAAACAACTCATTTTATCTGTCGCAGGCGCAGCGGCTCTGATCGCCGCCGTTTCCCTTTGGATCTCGCATTCGCGATTCGACCCGGCCGCAATCGAACCCGCGGCGGGCGATGCGGCCCCCGGCATGCCGGTCGAGGCGCAACCCGTCACGATCGCAACGGCCGAAGATATCGTCGAAGCTGTCGGCACGCTGCAATCAAACGAGTCGGTTACCGTCCGCCCCGAAATCGCCGGTCTCGTCACAGACATCCTTTTCGAGGAAGGCGGAACAGTCGAGAAGGGCGACGTCCTCGTGCGGCTGGACGATTCGATCCCGCGCGCCGAACTCGCCGAAGCGCAGGCGCAACTCATCCTGACCAAGGCAAATTTCGAGAGAGCCGAAAGCCTCTACGAAAAGCAAACCGGAACCCGGCGCACCCTCGACGAGGCTCGCGCAGCGCTCAAGGCAGCGGAGGCGCACGTCGCACTTGCCGAGGCGCGCCTCGCCAAGACCGCGATTAACGCCCCGTTCGCCGGGTCCATCGGCCTGCGAAGCATCAGTGTCGGCGACTATGTCGTCCCGGGTCAGGATATCGTCAATCTCGAGGACATCAGCACACTCAAGGCCGACTTCCGCGTTGGTGAAACATGGTTGCCGATGCTGCGCACCGGTCAGGAAGTCACGCTTCAGGTCGACTCGTTTCCGGAGAGAACCTATACCGGAGAAGTCTACGCCATCGACCCGCGCGTCGACGACGCGGGACGCAGTATCCTGATCCGCGCCCACGTGCCCAATGACGAGGGATCCCTGGTCCCGGGCCTGTTCGCCCGCGTCCGGCTCGTCGTCAGCAGCCGCGAAAACGCCATTCTGATTCCCGAACAGGCGATCATCCCGCAAAAGGGGCGGCAGTTTGTCTACCGGGTCGTAGACGGAAAGGCCGACATGACGCCCGTCGAGATCGGTCTGAGACGCAAGGGCACCGTGGAGATTAAGAGCGGCCTGTCGGCAGGCGATACGGTTATCACGGCGGGTCAGATGAAGGTTCAACCCGGCGCACCGGTGACGGTGCTTCCGAGCGAGCCGCCACCGTCCCGACAAAAGGCCGAGTAACATGACTCTTCCCGAACTCTGCATCAAACGCCCTGTCCTTGCGACGGTCATGAACCTTGTCGTGATCCTTGTGGGTCTGATCGCGTGGGACCGGCTCGGCGTACGCGAATACCCGAATATCGACGAACCGGTCGTTACGGTCGAGACGCGCTACGAAGGCGCGTCCGCCGAAATCATGGAGTCGCAGGTGACCCAGCCGCTCGAGGAATCGCTGGCCGGGATCGAGGGAATCGAGCTCATCAGTTCGATCAGCCGCGAGGAAAGCAGCCAGATCACCGTGCGCTTCAAGGTAACCCGCGACATCGAAAACGCGGCGAACGACGTGCGCGACCGGGTCGGACGGACGCGCGACTTTCTGCCGGACGAAGTGGACGAGCCGGTCGTCGCCAAGGTCGAGGCAGACGCCCAGCCGATCATCTATCTCGCTTTCTCCTCCAGCCGCCACAACGCGATGGAGGTGACCGACTACGCGGACCGCTATATCAAGGACCGCCTTCAGACCCTGCCGGGGGTTGCGGACGTGCGCATTCTCGGCGAGCGGCGCTTTTCAATGCGCGTCTGGCTCGACCGCGCGCGCCTGTCCGCTTACGACCTCACGCCCCAGGATATCGAGGACGCCCTGCGCCGCCAGAATGTCGAGATCCCCGCCGGACGCATCGAAAGTACGCAACGGGAATTCACGGTTCTGAGCGAAACCGACCTGCGCACGGAAGAGCAGTTTCGCGACCTGATCATCAAGAACGAAGACGGTTATCTTGTGCGCCTTCGGGACGTTGCCGACGTTGAAATCGGCCCCGAGAACGAGCGCCTGATCGTGCGCTTCAACGGCGAAAGCGCCGTCGGACTCGGCGTCGTCAAGCAGTCGGTCGCCAACCCGCTCGAGATTTCAAAAGCGCTGAGAGACGTCCTGCCGTCCGTCGAACAGAGCCTGCCCGAAGGCATGCAGATCGACATCGCCTACGATTCGTCCGTCTTCATCGACAAATCCATCGAGGCCGTCTATCACACGATTATCGAGGCGATCGTTCTTGTCATGCTCGTCGTCTTCGTGTTCCTGCGCACACTACGGGCGACGTTCATCCCGCTGGTGACGATCCCCGTCTCGCTCGCGGGCGCGGTTGCCATGATGTATTTCTTCGGTTTTTCCATCAACACGCTGACCCTGCTCGCGATGGTGCTGGCGATCGGGCTTGTCGTGGACGACGCCATCGTCATGCTGGAGAATATCCACCGGCACATCGAAGACGGCATGAAGCCGATGCAGGCGGCCCTGCAAGGCAGCCGCGAAATCGCCTTCGCCATCATCGCGATGAGCGTCACGCTCGCCGCCGTCTACACCCCCATCGCCTTCATGGAAGGGCGCACGGGACGCCTGTTCACCGAATTCGCGCTGGCGCTTGCGGGCGCCGTTCTGATTTCGGGATTCGTCGCGCTCACGCTCACGCCGATGATGAGCTCGCGCATCCTCAGGCACCAGAAGACCGGGAACCTGTTTTACAGGGTCACGGAAACGTTTTTCACACGCATCAACGACGGCTACCGCTTTCTCCTGACGCTCGCGCTCAAGGCACGGCCGCTCGTTCTTCTCGCGGGTCTTGCCGTTGCGGCGGCAGGCGGCTGGCTGTTCACGCTGCTGCCGAGCGAACTCGCTCCGGTCGAGGACCGCGGCGTCATCATCGGTATCGGGGTCGCCCCGGAAGGCGCGACAGCCGACTACACCGACAAATACGTCCGCCAGATCGAGCAGATGTATCAGGGCGTGCCGGAGATTGAAAAATACTTCACGGTAACGGGCTTTCCGCTCGTCACACAGGCCATTTCCTTCGCGCGCCTCAGTGACTGGGAGGAGCGCGAACGCAAGCAGCAGGCCGTTGCGGAGTCTCTTATGCCGCAAATGTTCGGCGGCATTCCCGGCATCATGGCCTTCCCGACCAACCCGCCCTCGCTGGGCCAGCGCCCCGGCGAAAAACCGGTCCAGTTCGTCATCCTTTCGACCGCGCCATACGAAACGCTCGAAAGCTGGGTCAACGAACTGACCGCGGCAGCGCGCGAATATCCCGGCATGACGGCCGTGGATTCCGACCTCCGCCTGAACAAGCCGCGCCTCGCCGTTTCGGTGAACCGCGAAAAAGCCGCGACGCTCGGCATCGACGTGAACGCGCTCGGGCGAACGCTGGAGACGATGCTCGGCGGACGTCAGGTCACCCGCTTCAAACGCGACGGCGAACAGTACGACGTCATCGTGCAGGTCGCCGACGAGGACCGGGAAAGCCCGCAGGATATCGCCAACATCTACGTCCGCTCGGCAAGCGGCGAAATGGTGCCGCTCTCGAACCTCGTCACGGTCGAGGAGACGGTCGCCCCCAAAGAGCTCAACCACTTCAACCGCCTGCGCTCGGCCACCGTGAACGCCAACCTGACCGAAGGCACGTCGCTCGGAGACGCGCTGGCCTATCTGGAAGAAAAATCCGCCGATATTCTTCCGGCTTCGGCGCAAATCGACTATGCGGGTCAATCGCGGGAGTTCATGCAATCGAGCGCCTCGCTCTATTTTACCTTCCTGCTCTCGCTTGCCTTCATCTTCCTTGTGCTGTCCGCCCAGTTCGAAAGCTTTACCGATCCGCTGATCATCATGCTCACCGTACCGCTGACGATGACCGGCGCGCTTCTCGCCCTCTACCTGACCGGCGGGAGCCTGAACGTCTACAGCCAGATCGGGCTTGTCACGCTGGTCGGCCTGATCACCAAGCACGGCATCCTGATCGTCGAGTTCGGCAACCAGATGCAGCACCAGGGCAAGCACCGCGTCGAGGCTATCACCGAAGCCGCGTCCCTGCGGCTGCGCCCGATCCTGATGACCACCGGCGCGATGGTGCTCGGCTCCCTGCCCCTTGCCTTAAGCTCCGGCGCGGGGGCGGAGAGCCGTTCCTCCATCGGCTGGGTGATTGTCGGCGGATTGCTGGTCGGTACGTTCTTTACCCTGTTCGTCATACCGGCGGTATACACCTATCTCTCCCGGCGCAAATGGCAGGACGCAGAAACCGTCTTACCGGAATGACCACCCGAAAGGCCTTCCGGATGCATCGGCGGCTTCACAATCTTTTCAGGAATTCGCAGCCTGTCGCCACGGAACTCTAAGGGACGCTCGTTCCTTGGCCATGAGCACAACGAGAGGAGGAAGTCATGACCAACCCTTATTCGAAAGAAAACCCCGGCAATTTCGCAAACGACCCGGACCGCGCGAAGAAAGCCGGGCACAAAGGCGGGGAGACGACATCCGACCGCTATCTCGATGAGGCGAAAAAGAAGAAGTAGTTCTCCGCCAGAAACCAGACATACGGCGCCCCGGAAACGGGGCGCTTTGTTTTACCGAGCTGCAGGCCCCTGAGAAACATTGCCAAAAAAGACAGATAGCCGGACGCACCGCACGCTGCTACAACAGGGACATGACAGCCTTACCCCCTGACAAATGCGTTGCGATCATCGGTTCCGGCCCTGCGGGGCTCATTGCCGCAACCAGACTTGCAGAAGACGGGCATTCCGTCACCGTCTACGACCACAAACCCTCAATTGCGCGCAAATTTCTGATGGCGGGGATCGGCGGGCTCAACATTACACATACGCTGCCGTTCGAGGCCTTCCTTGAAAAATACGGCTCCGCAGCATGCTTACTCCGTCCTGCACTTGAAGCCTTCCCTCCTGAAGCCTTACGCGCCTGGTGCGAGGAACTGGGGGAAGAGACATTCGTCGGAACGAGCGGGCGCGTATTTCCAGTGAGCATGAAAGCCTCGCCTCTTTTGCGCGTCTGGCGTAAGCGACTCGACGAAAGCGGAGTAAAGTTTCGGCTCCGAATGCGCTGGACCGGATGGAACGAAAACAACCATTTGCTCTTTTCCGGGCCGGACGGGAGTAATATCCCGGTCGAAGCGGACGCCACACTTCTGGCACTCGGCGGCGCGTCATGGCCCCGGCTCGGATCGGATGGCAGATGGACCGAAACTCTTGAAAGTATCGGCGTTTCGGTTACTCAGCTTGAACCCGCCAACTGTGGCTTCCGGGTCGAATGGAGCGACATATTCCGGGCGCGCTTTGCGGGGGCGCCAGTCAAAAACGTGCTTCTGAGGTCCGGCGAACATGAGGTTCGCGGGGAAATGATGATAACGGGAACCGGTATCGAAGGCGGGGCCGTCTACGCCCTGTCCGCGTCGCTCCGGGAAGCCCTGCGCACCGACGGACACGCGGTGCTCACGGTCGACCTTAAAGCCGACATGGACGAGAGCCGACTGGCCGAACGCCTGTCCCAGCCGCGTAAACGCCAGACCCTGACAGACTTCCTGCGCAAGTCCGCCGGACTGCCGCCCGTTGCCATCGCCCTGCTTCGAGAGGCGCATTCAAACGAAGGGCTGGCGGCGGCGACTCCCCCGGACCTCGCCCGATGGATAAAGGCGTTACCGATCCGCCTCACCGCCACCACAGGAATCGAACGCGCAATCTCATCCGCCGGAGGCGTCTCGTTCGACGAACTTGACAACGGACTGATGCTCAAAAAACGCCCCGGCACGTTCGCCGCCGGCGAAATGCTCGATTGGGAAGCACCAACCGGCGGCTTCCTCTTGCAGGCATGCTTCAGCACCGGAGTATTGGCGGCAAGAAGCATTACAGACTGGCTGAAATAGCGCCTACATGTAATAACGCAAGCCCACCAGCAATTCATGGCGTTCGTAATCGACGTCGGTTGCGCCAACCTCGACATCCGTCGACGTCTGGTAACGATAGCCGCCAAAAAGCTGGGTCTGTTCGGTCACGTCGAAATTGACGCCCGCACCCGCCTGCCAGGCGAAATTAAAGTCGCTATCGTCCGCGACATTGAATTCGGCATCATGGATATTTGCGCCCAGTCCGGCCATGACATACGGTTCGACCATCGTGTTCATGTCGAAGTCGTAATAGCCGTTGGCGAAAAATCCCCACGTATCCAGATCGCCGTCGATAAAGCCGGAATCCGTGTCGGATTTCTGATACTGTACTTCAAGCTCGCCGCGCACATTCCGCGCCATCTCACGGCCCAGCGCAACCGAGAGGTTTATTGTGTCATCGAAATCACCGGACAGAATGCCGGAACTTGCCTCCGTCTCGCCCATCATCGACCACCCGGCCGATCCGGAAATATACGTATCTCCATATTGAAACAGATTGTCCTGTGCTTCGACCGGACCGGCAGCCAGCACAAGCGCGCTGGTCGAAATAAGAAGGGTCCTTTTCATGGTTTCTCTCCCGAAAGTCTGTGTTGTTCTCACGGAGACATCCAACGGATTCATGCCACGCTTTTATCCCCCGGACGGACAATACAATTCACGCAGCAGCGCGATGATCCGGCGGGTTTTATCATCGGCAAGACGGTAATAGATAACCCGGTGCGCCCGCCGTGTTTCCACGATCCCGGCCTCCCGGAGCTGCCGAAGGTGCTGGCTGAGGGCAGAAGGCCGCATGCCTACGAACTCCGCCAGCTCGCCCGCGGAAACCTCACTTTCGCCGATCCGGCAAAGAAGAGGCAACCTCTTGGAATTCGCAAGAAATCTTAGCGTTTCATAGGCGTCGCAAAGTGCGCCGTAGTCGATCTTTTCAGCCATCGGCAAATCCTTGACCCCGTCCTTCATTTTATAATATTCTAAATTTAGCTTGACGTAAAGTTAAAGCCTGATATTTATACTCCAACACGCCCCAACGAACGGAACAGTGCCATGAACATCGACCGTATCATTTTCGCCGTTGCCGGAACATTCATCATTGCAAGCGTTTCTCTCGGCTATTTCGTACATCCCGCCTGGCTTCTGCTGACGGCCTTCATCGGACTGAACATGTTACAGGCGGCCTTCACCGGCTTTTGCCCCGCCGCGATTATTTTGAAAAGACTGGGCAAACGGCCCGGATGCGCCTTTGAATAACGAACCGGGGAAAAGACACTCATGCAACTCCTGTCGACCGCCGCCGTAAACCGCCCGAAAAGCTTCCTGTGGGGCGCGGCGCTGCTGAGCGTGGCGATGCTTTTGCTGGCGGGGCTTCCCTCGCTCGCGCCGAAGACGTTCGCGCCCCTGCATCCGGTGACAATCGACACCGACCCGGAAAACATGCTGGATGCGGATGAGCCGGTGCGGGTCTTTCACAACGCGATGAAGAAGGAGTTCGGCCTCTGGGACATCGTCGTGGTCGGCGTGATTAACGAAAACCATCCGCAAGGGGCGTTCAACGCGAAAACTCTCTCGAACGTTCATGCGCTGACCGAATACGCGAAGACATTGCGCTGGACGGAGGGCGGCAAGGAGGAAGGAGTCGTTCCCGAAGACATTATCGCGCCCTCGACGGTCGACAATGTCGAACAGGGGGGGATTGGCGATGTTAAATTCGAGTGGCTGATGCGCAATCCCCCTGCCACCGACACGCAGGCGCTTGACGTCGCGCGAAAAGCCGAACGCCTGCCCTTCCTGAAGAACACGCTCGTCTCGGATGACGGAAAGGCGCTGGCTCTCTATATTCCGATCACCTCGAAAGACGCGAGCTACCGCGTCTCGCAAGGCCTGAAAGAGAAGATTTCGACGTTTGAGAGCGGCGGCGAGACGTATCACATCACCGGCCTGCCCGTCGCGCAGGACACGTTCGGCGTCGAAATGTTCAAACAGATGGCAATCTCCGCGCCGATGGCGATGGCGCTGATCTTCGCGCTGATGTGGTATTTCTTCCGCAGCGTAAAACTTATTCTCTCGCCGATGGTCGTGGCCCTTGTTTCCGTCATTGTCACAATGGGCGCGCTCGTGGCAACCGGCCATACCGTGCACATAATGAGCTCAATGATACCCATCTTCATTATGCCGATTGCCGTTCTGGACGCGGTCCATATCCTCTCGGACTTTTTCGACCGCTATCCGAAAATCCGCGACCGCCGCAAGACTCTCGAGCATGTGATGAACGAATTGTCAAAGCCGATGCTCTTCACCACCCTTACGACCGCCGCAGGGTTCGGGTCCCTTGCCTTTACGCCGATCCCGCCCGTGCAGGTGTTCGGGATGTTTATCAGCCTTGGGGTTCTCGTGGCCTGGCTTTTGACGATCACGCTGATCCCGGCCTGGATCATGCTGATGAGTGAAAAATCGCTCGAAAATTTCGGACTGGACCACCCGGAGGGAGAAGAGGAACACCCCTCGCCGCTGGCCCGCCTGCTCAGGCGCACGGGCTCCTTCACTTACAACCACGCAAGAATTGTCGTTTTCGGCACGCTCGCTCTGGCCGCAATCGCCGTCTGGGGCATCTCGCTCATCCGCATTAACGACAACCCTGTCAAATGGTTCGAGCAGACTCATGAGATACGGGTTGCAGACCGTGAACTGAACGAGCGCTTTGCCGGAACCTATATGGCCTATCTGACGCTTTCAGCGAAAGACGGCGCACAAAACCCTGACGATGCGGAAATATTCAAGAATCCGGACGTCCTTCGCTACATCGAGAAACTTCAGGGGTTTTTGCTCGAGACCGGCAAGGTCGGCAAGTCCAACGCCCTGCCCGATATCGTCAAGACCGTTCACCGCGAACTGCTCGGTGGCGAGACAAGCGCGTTCCGCATTCCGGATTCACGCGCCGCTGTCGCGCAGGTCCTTCTTACCTACCAGAACAGCCACCGCCCGGACGATCTCTGGAATTTCGTCACGCCCGACTTCGGCAAGGCGAATCTGTGGATCCAGCTCAAAAGCGGCGACAATATCGACATGAACGAGGTCGTCGATGCAGTCGATACGTTCTTCGCCGAAAACCCGCCGCCGGTGGCGCTGACGCATGACTGGTACGGCCTGACCTATATCAATGTCATCTGGCAGGACAAGATGGTCGCAGGCATGGTGAACGCGTTTCTCGGTTCGTTCGTCATCGTGCTGCTGATGATGGTGTTCCTGTTCCGCTCGGTGCTCTGGGGGGCGCTCTCGATGGTGCCGCTCACCGTAACGATCGCCTTCATCTACGGCGTGATCGGCATGATCGGCAAGGATTACGACATGCCGGTCGCGGTACTGTCCTCGCTGTCGCTGGGACTGGCGGTCGACTACGCCATCCACTTCCTTGCGCGCAGCCGCGAAATGACGCTCAACGCCGACTCGTGGAAAGAGGCCCTGCCGAGAGTCTTCGGCGAACCGGCGCGCGCCATCGCCCGCAACGTCATCATCATCGGCGTCGGTTTTCTGCCGCTTCTGCTCGCCCCACTCGTGCCGTACAAAACGGTCGGGTTCTTCATCTCGGCGATCCTGCTCTTCGCCGGAGCGGCCAGCTTGCTTATCCTGCCATCCCTTATAACCTTATTGGAAAAACGGCTTTTCAAGTTCAGGAACGCCTGAGAGGAGAAAGACAATGAAACAGGTACTCGCACTTGCCGCCGCCCTGCTGATCGCCGCCCCCGCCTTTGCGCAGGACGTCACGGAGATCGTCAACAAGGCCAACGCGGCCGCTTATTATCAGGGCGAAGACGGGCGCGCCAGGGTCGATATGCTTATCACCGACGATCAAGGGCGAGAGCGGAAGCGCGGCTTCACAATCCTGCGCAAGGATACGGGCGAAGGCGACAGCGACCAGAAGTTCTACGTGTACTTCAACCAGCCGGCCGACGTTTCCGGCACGACCTTCCTCGTCTGGAAACATGTCGGAGCGGACGACGACCGCTGGCTCTACCTTCCGGCGCTCGACCTCGTCAAACGCATCGCCGCGAGCGACGAGCGCACGAGTTTTGTCGGATCGAATTTCTTCTATGAAGACGTCTCCGGGCGCGGCACGGAAGAAGACGTTCACGAACTCCTTGAGACGACCGACAATTACTACGTCGTCAAGAGCACGCCAAAAAATACAGACACGGCTGAATTCGCGTATTACAAGAACTACATCCACAAAACGACCTTCCTTCCCGTGAAGACGGAATATTACGACGCTTCGGGCAATAAATACCGCGAATACACCGCGCTCAAGGTCGACACCGTTCAGGGCCACCCGACCGTTACGCAATCCAGCATGGAAGATCTGCGCTCCGGCGGAAAAACCGTTCTCTCCTACTCGGACGTTGAGTACGATACCGGTCTGCCGGAAGACATCTTCTCGGAACGCTTTTTGCGCACGCCGCCGCGCGAGCATCTGCGGTAGCGTCATTTTACAGGACAAACGGATGAAACTTCCCTCATTGCTTTTCGGAGCCGCCCTCGCTTTCCCCGCCCTTGCCGCCGCGCAGGAACCCGCCCTTCCGGCGGGGCTCGGGGGGCCTCCTCCCGTCACCTCCGCGCAAACGGAGGCCCAAAGCCGACAAGAGGAAGATTACGGCGATCCCTTGCGCGTCACCGGATTCGTCGAGGGCCGCACCGGGACGCGTTATCAGGACAGCCCCTATCACAAGGACGTCAGCCTGCTCGAAACCCGCGCGCAGTTCCAGTTCGACAAAAGCTTCGAAACCATTCATGCGCGCCTGACGGCGGACCTTCTCTATGACGCCGTGGACGACGATCATGCGCCGGACCTTGAGCACGGCGAAGGCTGGCTCGATTTGCGCGAGGCCTCTATCGTCGCGCGCCCCGCGGATTTCATGGACGTCAAAGTCGGACGGCAAATCCTCACCTGGGGCACGGGCGACCTGATCTTTGTCAACGACATGTTTCCCAAGGACTGGGTTTCGTTCTTTACGGGGCGTGACGTCGAATATCTGAAAGCACCGTCCGACGCGCTGAAAGTATCGATGTTCTCAGAGCTCGCCAATCTGGACGTCATTTATACGCCGCAATTCGACCCGGATCGCTATATCAGCGGCGAGCGCATTTCCTTTTACAGCGGCAATTCCGGGCGCATCGCCGGAGAAAATCACGAGATCGTCACCCACCCTCGCAACGAGTGGATCGACGACAGCGAAACGGCATTCAGGCTCTACCGCACTTTCGGATCGGTCGAAACGGCGCTTTACGCCTATAGCGGCTACTGGAAAAGCCCGGCCGGACAAACGGCTTCAGGCATTGCCACTTTCCCGGCGCTTGATGTCTACGGGGCGAGCATGCGCGGGACCGTCTACAAGGGCATCGGCAATCTTGAACTCGGCTATTACGACAGCCGCGAGGACGATAGCGGCACGGACCCGCTGATCCGAAATTCGGAACTGCGCTTTCTCGCCGGATACGAACAGGAACTCGTCCCGAACCTCACGGGCGGCGTCCAGTACTATCTCGAGCGTATGATGGATTACGATGCGTACCGCGCGAACCTGGCGCCCGGCGCGGTTCAAAAAGACAAGAACCGGCATATGGTCACCGTGCGCCTGACCAGGCTCGCCATGAACCAGAATCTCGAACTGTCGCTGTTCAATTTCTGGAGCCCTTCCGACCGGGACGGGTACCTGCGCCCGAACGTCACGTACAAAATGACCGACCGGTGGACGGTCTCCGGCGGCGCGAACATCTTCTACGGCAAACGGCGCGACACCTTCTGGGGACAGTTCGAGGACAATTCGAACGTTTACGGCGCGCTGAGATACAGCTTTTAACCCGTTCCCGCCTTCGCCCGCGCCGCCGCGGGAACGCCGGCTCCCTTGATCGCAACCGCCCTTCGACCTAGGTGGTTGCATGAGCGGGAGACCGGGACATGACGACACGAAAGCACGTAACCCATGCCGGGCTCATCAGCGATTGCTCGATCTATTACCGGGCGATTTACGAGTCCCTGAAGCAAGCGGAAAAATCCGTCTTCATCGTCGGCTGGGACATCGACAGCCGCATCGCGCTGCTTCGCGGCGACGACATGCCGGACCCTTCCGTTTCGTGGCGCTTCTCGGATATTCTGGAGCGCAAGGCGCGCGAAAATCCGGACATGACGTTTTATCTCAACAAGTGGGACCCGTCGCTTCTCTACGCCAGGGAACGCGAACCGCTCGCAACGATGAAATGGCATACAAAAATGCCGGACAACGTCCATGTCGTCCTCGACGACGCCATCACCTCCGGAGGCAGCCATCATCAGAAGATCATCGTCATCGACGACCGCGTCGCCTTTTGCGGCGGAATGGATATCGCCCTCAACCGGTGGGACACGCCGGACCACTGGCCGGACGAACCGCTTCGGGACGGACCTCTGGGAAAGTACGCCCCCTATCACGACTTCCAGCTTGTTCTGGAAGGGGAAATAGTCGAGGAACTCGCCGCGCAGGCTCGCTGGCGGTGGCAGCGCGCAACCGGTTTTGATGCAACAGAATGGTCGCCCGGCGGCAACGACGTCTGGCCTTCGAACGTCGGCAGGGACATGTCCGGATTCGAGGCGGAAATCGCCTACACCTTCCCGGGAATGGCGGACGTCGAGAATACTCGCCAGATCGAGAAAACCCTGCACCGCGACATTCGTTCGGCGGAGAAATTCCTTTACATCGAAAACCAGTATCTCGCCTGGGACCCGATCGCCCGCACGATCAACGAGGAACTGAAGAAAAAGCCTGACCTGCGCGTACTGATCGTCAGTTCCTTCAACCCGCAGGGGCCGCTCGAAAAAGAAACCATGTGGCAGGGCCGTCTCGCCTTTCGGAACCTCGTCGAAAACGAAATCGGGCGCGAACGCGTGCGCATGGTGTATCCGGTGAGCCGCCGCAGCGATGGAAGCGAGGAAGCCATTCGCATTCATGCCAAATTAATGATCGTCGACGACCGGATCATCCGCGTCGGCTCGGCCAACATTAACGGCCGCTCGATGGGCCACGACAGCGAATGCGATATCATCTGCCACGCCCGCACGCACGAGCACCGCGACACCATCCGGAAGAAGCGCAACGAGTACATTTCCCACTTCGCCGGAACGACGGTGACGGGCGACGACTTTTCGTTCGACGCGCTTCTGAATGCCGATGAAGGCACGCACCTCGCCCTGCGGGAAATTGACGATCGCCGCTTCGCCGACCACGTCCTCGGCCCACTTATTCGCAAACTCGGCGATCGGGCGACCCCGACCCTTCCCGATGAAATCGATCCAAAAGCCTATGCGTCGGAAAACACGCCGCCCTGGAAGCGCCATATGTACAAAGCCATAGCGGGCGCCATCCTCGTCCTGCTGTTCTCGGCACTTTGGTTTGTCTTTCACGAACCCGGCAGGATCGAGTGGATCCGGGCGAACATCGAAATTCTTCTCGCGAGCGGCGACCATCCGGCCGTCGCGATCGTCCTCGTAACCGTCCTGTTCACGCTTTTGACCCTGCTGTCGTTCCCGGTTACGGTATTGATCGCGCTCACCGCGTCCGTCTACGGTCCGCTGCTTGGCTTTGTCTACGCCTTGATCGCGGGCCTTGTCAGCGGTGCGGTCGGATTCGGCCTCGGCGCGCTCACCGGCCGGAAATTTCTTCGCGGCGTTTTCGGACCGCGCCTGCAGAAAATCAACGAACGGGTCGGCGGAGCCGGTGTTCTTCAACTCGCCATTCTGCGCATGGTTCCCATCGCGCCCTACGGCGTTTTCAATGTCGTCTCGGGTGTGTCCGCCGTCAGGCTCGGCCCGTTCATGGCGGGAACCCTGCTCGGCATGCTGCCCGGCACGTTCGCGCTCGCGGTCCTCGGCGACAGCCTTGCTGCCGTCTTCACGGAAGCGCGCCCGGAAACCGTCGGCTACCTGATCTTTGCCATTGCCCTGTGGATCGGGGTAGTCTTGCTTATGCACAAATTTGTCAAATCGCTTCAAAACCGAAAGCCACAAGAGATCCGATGAGTATTTGCCTGATGTCCTATAACGTTCACGGCGGAGTCGGCCTGGACGGGGAACGAAACTATGCGCGCATCGGTCGCCTTTTTGACCGGCATGATGTCGACATCGCGCTCGTTCAGGAATTCGAATGCCGACCGTCGCGCGGTGGTTCCCTGAAAGACGTCGACGACCTGCGCGGCGGGCATTTCGAAAATGTCGCGACAGGCGCGACAATGAGGGAAGAGGGTGGCTGGTACGGCAACATGATCCTGTCACGGTTCCCGATTGTCGGCCCCGCCATCCATGACATTTCCATCGGTCGCCGCGAGAAACGCAATATCCTCGACGCCCGCATCAAAACGCCGCGCCATGGCGTGATCCGTGTCCTCAACACCCATTTCGGCCTGTCCTTCGCCGAACGCGTACAGCAGTCGCTCAAAGTCCTCCATATCGTCGAGAAGGAGCATGACGACGGCCTGCCGATGATCCTTGCCGGAGACATCAACGAGTGGCGGCCCTATGCCGGTATCATCCGCACCCTCAACCAGATTCTGCGGAACGTGCCGTGCGGCGGGACATTCCCGACCGCCCTGCCCCGCGTCCATCTTGACCGGATCTGGTGCATGCCCGGCAACCTGATCGAAAGCGCGGCACCTCTGCGCACGCCCGAGACGAGCAAACTCTCGGACCATCTGCCGATCATCGCGCGCGTCCCGGGGTAGCGACAGGAAGCGCCGTTATCCGGGAGATCCAGCCCCGTCGTTCTCCGGCTCCCTGCCTTCCTCGCCCGTCGATCCCTGCCTGCGCCGCGTTTGCTCGGACAGGGTTACAACCTGGTTGGCTTCGATCGTGCGCCGCTCGAAAAAGTCGTTGTCGAGCAGACCGGAAACATAGACCCGGTCGCCCGCCTCGAGCTTTTGGAAACCGTCCTCGTCCATCGGGTTGTAACCGAGCGTACCGGTTTCGACGCGGATCTCTCCCGCATCGTTCGCGAGCGTAAACGCGCGCCCGTCAATACTCTCGATACGCCCCGACGTACTGATCCAGCTTTCATCCGGCGTAATCCCGGTATAGCTGTATACGAACGTGTCCGGCGACCGGGTTCCGACTTCCGGATCCTCGAAATAGCGGGTGTACCGGTCCGAAACATAGACCGTTTCGGCCTCGATCTCGCGGCCTTCAAACAGATCGTCGTCGATCCAGCCACTGACCGTCACACGCTCGCCCGGAATCAGCGCCTCGGCCTCATTGAGGAACCAGTCCCAGTCGTCCATCTCGACGGTGACGCGCCCCTCCCCGTAATTCAGCACAAACTCGTCGCCATCCACCTCCGCGACGGTTCCGGAAATCACGATCGGATCGTCGTCATCGTAGAGAGCGACTTCCTGCGCGGCGACGGGCGTCGACAAAAGCGAGGCGGCACCCGCAATCATAGTCACCGCAAGCAATCTTTCTTTCAGCATGCTCGGTTCTCCATTGTTCGTTTTGTTTTTCTACGGAAAACCAATGCCTCGCGGCGCGAGGAGTTCAGATTTTTCCGGCGGACGGACATGCGGAACCGCCCGGCCATCGATATGTTTGGAGAAAGGAGAAAAACGCCAGCATAAGGACGGCAATCAATGACAGCGCAATCCATCGGGAAACGGCTCTGGGCGATCCCGGAGGGCTACATCCCCAAATACAGCCACGGCCCGGAGCCTGAAATGCTGAGCCACGAAACCGCCTGCATTCTCAACACGAACGACGAGGACGCTCATATTTCGATCACGCTCTATTTCACCGACCGCGATCCGGCAGGGCCGTACGAAGTCGACGTTCCCGCCCGCCGCACGCTGCACCTGCGCTTCAACGACCTCAAGGACCCGGAGCCGGTTCCGCGCGGCACCGATTACGCGAGCACGATTGTCTCGAATGTGCCCGTTATCGTCCAGCACACCCGCCTCGACAGCCGCCAGCCGGAAAACGCCCTGCTCAGCACCATTGCCTACGGACAGTCATGACTACAGTCTATGTCACAGGCGCTTCCGCCGGCCTCGGTCGCGCGATCGCCGAAGCCTTCTCACGGGACGGAGCCGCCGTCGGCCTGATCGCGCGCGACGAAGAGGCGCTGAAGGAAACGCTCCTCTCACTGCCGGGGAAAGCCGCCTGCGCGCCGGCCGACGTCGCGGACGCATCGGCCCTGCAAAGCGCCGCCGAAACCCTTTGCGACGAACTCGGACCGCCCGACATCTGGATCAACAACGCGATGCTGACGATTTTCTCGCGCTTCGAGGACGTGAAGCCGGACGAATTCCGCCGCGTGACCGAGGCCACCTACCTTGGATCCGTCTACGGGATGCAAACCGCCCTTCGGCTTATGAACGACAAGGGAGGCCAGATCATTCAGATCGGCTCGGCCCTCGCCTACCGTCCCATTCCGCTGCAAGCACCCTACTGTGCCGCCAAGTTCGCAATCCGCGGAGCGCTCGACGCGCTGCGTTGCGAGCTTATCCACGAGCGAAGAACCAATGTCAGGCTGACGTCAGTACACATGCCCGCAATCAACACGCCCCAGTTCGACTGGGCGCGGCGGCACATTGGGCAGAGGCCGCAACCCGTCGGCGCGATTCACTCCCCCCGCGCCTGCGCGCGCGCCGTTCTCTGGGCCAGCCGACATCCGGACCGGCGGGAAATCTGGGTCGGATGGCCTTCCATTCAGGTCATCGTCGGAAACAAGCTCATCCCCGGCCATCTCGACCGGATGATGGCAAGCAAGGCCTGGGAGGGGCAATTCGAAGAACCGACGGAGACCGACGATTTCAAGGGCAATCTCGAAAAAGCCGTTCATGGCGCGCACCGCACGGAAGGCCGCTTTACCGCTCGCCAGACGGATGAAATCGTCTGGATCACCACGTCGGTATCGCGCGAACGCTGGCTGATGTTTGTGGCCGCCATCGCGCTCATCCTTCTCATTATCCTTTGAAATTCCGAACTATTCGAACTTGAGGGCGTTGGACGACGCGATCGGAAATGTCCGGGAGATACAGGATGACAACCGGGACCAACGCATTCTTCAACGAACGGGACAATGCCGGCAGCGGCGACCAGCCATGCCCGGCTCCGGATTCCGAACCATGAGCGAGCTGTTTCAACTGGACTCGGTTTCAACCGGCGACCTCGCGCTCCGGCTTTTTCTGTCGGCCGCCGCCGGATTGATTCTCGGGCTGGACCGGGATATCAAACACAAGCCGGTCGACTTCCGCGCCTACATGATTGTCTGCATCGCCTCATGCCTGCTCGCCATCATGGCGATGGAGATTCCGCACACAATGGCGGAACAGGAGCACATTGTTCAGATCGACCCCAACCGGATCGTTCAGGGCGTCCTGACCGGGATCGGCTTTCTCGGCGCCGGTGCAATTATCAGGAAGCCGGACGACACCGGCGTCATCGGCACCGCAACCGGAGCAAGCATCTGGGCGTCCGGAATCCTCGGCCTTGCCATTGGATTTGGCTATTACGGCCTGTCGTTACTGGCCTTTTTCGTTATTGCCGTGACGCTGATCGCGCTCGGCAGCCTCACGCGGAAAGCCGCACAGTTCGACGAAAACAAGGACGCAATCGGACGCTAAAATCGGAACTTTGGCGCAACCCTGCGGGTTTGCAAGAGCATCCCGAACGGAATCAGGAGAGAGCACCCATGCCGCTATGGAAGTTGCAACCGAACGCCCGGCTGCATGATCCCCGTTGGCTGAATCACCATTTCAGACAACCCATCGTCGTGGAAGCACGCGACCCGGCCCACGCAAGACACAAGGCCGCGGAGTGGGAGCACGAGAGCGCTGGCGAAGAGCTGCGCAATGGCGACGCGATCCACCGCAGCGCCTTTCATGATGAAAAACTCTATACCGTCCAGCCAATCGACGAGGATAGCTATAACCCGGAAACGCAGGGTGCTCTCCTTGAAACTCTCTACCCCGTAACCGAAACCAGCAACACGATGGAGCAACGGAAATGACCCACTTCAGTTTCCTCGGAACCCGCTTCGAAGATCTTAAAAACCTGAAAAATCAAAACAGCAGCCATATGCTGCATCCCCAAACGGACGAGGCGCACGACAAGAACCGGACGCACGCCGACCGTTCCCCGTAACCCTTGATCCGGAGAATGCTCCGGTCGCGAAAGGAGGCGCAAGAAACCATGTCCCTGTCATCCATCGAGGTCGTAAAAACACTTGCCGGCATCGACCTCCCGGCATCGAAGCAGGAGATCGTCTACTACGCTGAACGGCAAGGCGCCCAGCCCGATCTTCTTCATGCGATCAGCGCCTTGCCGGAACGGCGATACCACACGATTTCCGGCGTCAAGAAGGCAGTGCAGGAGCATGTATAGCGCCTGCACCACAAAATTCACTCTGGCTGCTCTGCCACAACCTCTGCCGAGAAATCGCGACTCACGGAACAGTTCGCGTCGCCGAATCTGAGCATGCCCGGACCTTCCTTCAAAATCAGGTGCTCGCATTCGGTGCTGCTCGAAACCTGTTTGCCGCTCTGTTCCGGATCCGGAGACGGAATCGTAAAGCGCTCCTCAATCCGAGTATCGACGAGCGCAGCCTGATTTCCGGGTAACATGGACACATTGCCCATCTCGATGTCTATTTCGTAGTCCTCAGTTGCTTTTTCAAATCCCTTCATGGCCATCGGCAACAGCTGCATCGCCTGTGCCCGGTCTAGATGGAGGTGACCTGTTGCGAACAGCCCGCCATCCTGGACCGCCGTCAGGCTAACCCACAGATCCGCATCGTCCGTTATCCGGTCACGCCAGAAAGACGCCACAGCCTGATCGCCAGACTGCGTTGCCGAGGAAATCGTCTGCTCGACCTCATCGATGAAAGCCCGGATTTCCTCGTTTGAAAGCGAAACGTCCGCCAATCCCGGATTCTGGGCACCTTTGGCGACATGGCCGAACATGCCGGTTATCATGATAAACACCGCGGCGGCGATCACCGCGCGTGTCCAATCGAACGTTTTTTGCGCATTCATGGTGGACTCCTGATTTCGGTTCTTATGAGGACATCAACATTCAGGCCCTCGAAAAGTTCGCCCCCGGAACGGCACCGCACCTACCCGCCGACGACCCAACCTCCATTGGGGTGAAGCACCTGCCCCGTCATGTAGCTTGCATCGCGACTCGCGAGAAAAACGTAGCTGGGCGCGACCTCGTCCGGCTGCCCGACGCGCCCCATCGGCGCGCTTTCTCCGAAATGCGAAACATCGTCCTCCTCAAACGAGGCGGGAATAAGCGGAGTCCAGGTCGGCCCCGGGGCTACCGCATTCACGCGAATGCCTCTCTTGACAAGGTTCGGCGCCAGAGATCGGGTAAAACCCAGCGCTGCGCCCTTGCTGGCCCCATAATCGACGAGCATCGGCTGCCCTCGGTAGGCAACGACGGAAGTCGTGTTGATGATACAGTCGTCTTCCTTCATATGTTTAAGCGCTGCCTGGGTCAGATAAAACATTCCGAAGACGTTCGTGGCGAACGTTCGCCTGAGCTGCTCGTCGGATATCTCTTCAACATCCTCTGCGACATGTTGTTCACCCGCGTGATTGATGAGAATGTTGATCCCGCCGAGTTCTCCAACGACACGCTTCACCGCATTGAAGCAGAAATCCCGGTCGCCAATATCACCTCGTATCTTCAGACACTTGCGCCCCTCTGCCTCGACATGCTTCGCCGTAACATCAGCATCGTTGTCCTCGTCAAGATAGATGAAGGCAACGTCCGCCCCTTCCTTCGCATACGCGATGGATACTGCCCTCCCGATTCCGCTATCACCGCCCGAGATCAGCGCGATTTTCCCTTCCAGCTTGTCGGCTGCCCTGTAGCCCTCCATGAACGAATCCGGTCGCGGCACCATTTCGGTTTCGAGACCCGGCTGCTTGTATTGATGTTGCGGGGGAATAACGGACATATCCTCGCTCATTCGAATTCTCCTCGGCTTGTGTTCTCTGCCCCGCCAACAAGCATCCCGTTTGATAGTTTCGTACCGTTTCCCGGGCAGGAACCGATCCGGTTCGCGATCCGTTGGCGTATCAGAATCCCCAACCAGGAGAGGTGGCCATCATGAAAATCAAGGACATTCTCAGCAGGGACGTTGAACTCGCAAACCCGGACACCACGATTGCCGACGTCGCCCGCAAGATGAAGGAACGCAATTGCGGTAGCATCCCGGTTTCGGAGAACGACCGTCTGGTCGGCATGATTACCGACCGCGACATCGCAATCCGCTGCGTCGCCGAAGGACTCGACTGCGCATCGATGACGGCCGAGCAAATTATGACGCCAGGAATACTTTACTGCTATGACGATGAGGACGCGGAAGAGGTTGCACGCAACATGGCCGAAACAAAGGTTCGCCGCCTGCCGGTGGTCAATCGCGATAAAAAGCTCGTCGGGATCGTTTCTCTCGGCGACCTCGCTGTAGGCTGCGAGGACGAATCCATCACCGGCGAAGTTCTGGAGCGCATCCGCCTCGCGGCCTGATCCACTTCCCGCTGAATGAGTGCGAATGGCGGTTCCGGACGGGAGCCGCCATTGCTTTTCGGGCTAAAGAAAAACCCGTCCCAGGAAAGGAACGGGCCAGGTTGTTGATGGGGGAGTTGGGGTTGCTTAGGGAAACCTTTCAAAATCACTTTTCAAAATTCTCTTCTCTCTCTTTCACGGTTTATCCAACGCAGGCGCAGAGGAACAGGTTCCCAGCCAGTATAAAAAATCGGGGCTATGCAGTTAAACGCCTACCCACAAGATGTAGTATTCAACGTATCCGCTGGAACCGGGCCGATTTGTAAAGCCTGTTCGATCAGTCGATAG
>RZZS01000116.1 GCA_009929775.1 Alphaproteobacteria bacterium | reverse complement strand
CATTACGATCTGATCCGCATGATGCGCAAGGACCTGAACGAGTACGCCCCCCAGCTTGAGGCTGAGATAGACCAGATGATCGCCGAGCGCGGAGAGACGCGCCAATGATTTTCTGGCGATCGCGTTCGCGGTTCCGAGACTGCGCGCAGGTTTATCGTTCCCGGTCGAAGTCGCGATCGCTCTGCCGCTCGCGCTGCTGCGCCTCGATCCGCTCGCGGCGGATGCGCTCAAGCGTTGTTTCGGCGGGCTTGTGGTCGTTGGCTTCTCCCTGGACGGCGCGCTCGTTTTCCCGCGCCCGCTCCTCGTCCCCCGTGGGCGGCTGATCGTTGGCGGGCCGCTCGCTCGTTCCCTCGCGCGCCATGCTCGCCAAGGTGCGCGAGGACTGGACCGGATACTCGTCGGCATGGAAGGCGTGCCTGGATTTCGATCCGGCAAGACTGGAAGAACATATGCCCGCGTGCCCGACGGGGTATCCGCCACGACGAATTTCTTTGTGTTTTTTCAGGCATTCGGATAAATTCCGACTAAATTTGTATCTTTTTTTGAACCGGGCCGGAAGCGCTTGCGACAGACGCAGTGAGAAGCGGCATAAACGCTGCGGGTCAACGAATTTCGATTAAAGGAGACATGAAATGAATTTCACGAAAACTCTTCTGCTCGGTGCCGGCGTTGTGACGATCGGTATCGGCGCCGGTACAGGCGAAGCGAACGCAAATTCCGGTTTCGGGCCGCAGGTGGAACGGGTCGATCTCTCGATGAAAGACGGCATCCACATCGACGTCCTGCTCAAGAACGTCTCGAACAACAAGCACGTCAACGCGGTGAACATCCAGCCTGCGTCCGGCACCATGGATCTCAATCTCGACGGCTTCGTCAAATGCGCGAAAGACAAAAGTACCGACTTTATCGGCTCGAAGGCCTATTTCGGCACAGTCAGCCTCCAAAATGGCCAGATTGTCGAAAATGGCGTTCTTTTCCGCGACGATTACGACCCCGGCTTCACGGAATGGGAGGGGATTGGAAACGGCCAGTGGGTCAACGAATCCGGTAACCACGATCCCTTCGTCGTGCCGCTCGCCGCCATAAAGAACGGTCACCCGGCTGTTCGCTTCGATCCGGTCGCCGAACTCGAAAAGAAGCTTCAGCAGCATCTGGGCCAGGGCAAGAGCAAGGCCGAATTTTATCAGAAAGAGCAGATGATCGCGGTTCAACGTCCGATCTCGCTTTCCGGCACATGCCGGGGCGCAGCCAAATCGGATGGTCCCGGGAGTCAGGCGAGCACAGGAAACGCAGTCAGTTCCGGTTATCGAACCATCATGGCGAACCTGACTATCCGCTATGAAGGCGACCCGGCGGTCAATGAAACCCCGGTGGTCCACGCGCAAATGGCAAACAACCCGAACCAGATCGGCAACAACTTCCCGTTCAAGCTGGACAAGGCTGACTTCCAGCCGAACATCCCGCATTACAACGGCAAGTGCCCGCCCGACCAGAACCCGAAGATTCGTGTAAATTTCCAGACGAGCGGCTCGACCCAAGGGCTCATCGACCTGAAAGTCATGAGCGAGAACTCGCCCTACGGAGAATACGGCAGCTACTTTGAGACCTCCGGCATTGTCAACAACCCGGCGCAGGGCGCAAAGCACATCGACTTTTCCTTTCCGCTGAAGGAAATGCTGGCGCAGGACAAGTATGCGTTTATGTCCCAGCCTGGCGGGCAGACCCAGCACAACATGCGGATCAAGGCTCGCACCAAGCCCTTCCAGGGCGGCGAGTGGAGCGAGTGGAAGGACTTCGACACGGCGATGTACTTTCATGGCTGCAAGCCGCAAGTGAACGTCAATGTCGGCGGAATCGGCGGGAAGATGGGCTTTGACAATGGCGGCCAGGGCGGTAACGACCCGATCATTCCCACTCTTGATGTCAGGCCCGGCATCAATGGCGGCCCTGCAAAGCCCGGTCTGAACATTCAGCAGCAGCAACCGGGCGGAGATCCCGCGCCGCAGCTTCAGATCAAAAAATCCGAAGAAAACGGAGAGGCTGGCCTTATCCTCCCGGCCGTGCAAAAAGTCCGCGAGGCGGGGCGCTAAATCAATTGCCCAATGAATCCCCTGACGTATAGTGGAGCAATTGTTGCAGGGCTGGGCGACCGGCCCTGCAAGCTTGCGGATGGATGTTATCGATGACCCGATTTGTTGAGCCCTTTTCCCCGGCGCTGGCGGCGCTGTGCCTTTTCGCTTCGCCCGTGGCCCATGCCGCCGACTGGAGCGCGGCGTTCGATCCTCCCTCCTCGCCGACCGCGGCGATGCGGATCGACCTTCCCGAAACACTCGATATCATGACACTCACGACCCTCGGCGTCGAACTGGATGGCATCGATGTCACCGCCCTGCTCTCGCTCGACGGAAACGACTTTATCTATCGGCCGCTTTCGCCGCTTGAAAGCGGCCTTCACACGGTGCGGCTTGTCACGCTCGGCGAGGAGCCTGAGGAAGTCGGCTCATGGACTTTCACACTGGAGACGACGGGAAACGCGGGTACCGCGGCGGAACCGGGTGAAGCGCAGATCTCCCGGGCCGAAAGCTGGCTTCGTTCGGCGCGCTTCGAGGCCGACACACTGACCGAGGCAAGTCAGCGTGTGATCGACAAGAACCTCGGAACGAGTGCGCCCGATCACTCCATCGTCTCGGGCGGCGGTGAAGTTGCGCTGGAGGCCGGGGAAGGAAACTGGCATATCCGGGCGCAATCGGATTATCTCCTGCAAACTGAAAAAGGTCTGTCTGCAACCCGCAACACATGGGACATCGCCGAATACGACATCACCGCCGAGTACGGCGGGGCGTTCGCAACGGGCGGCGTGCGGCTCGGCCATCATGACATTGGCGCGGACTCCTTCATCATAAGCAACTTTTACCGGCGCGGCGCTTCGGCACGGCTCGCGACCAGCAACGATTTTATCGACGGACGGATTTTTGCCTTTAACCCCGAGGGCCTGACCGGCGCGCGGGAATTCACCGGCATCGACGAGAACCGCGACCGCGTTGAAGGCTTTATGGCAGCGATCAAACCCGTCGGCAACGATCCGGACGACCTGACGGTCACAGGTCTTTTCATCGACGGGCGCGGGACGGACCAGGGCGTTGGCATAGCCGGAGCGGATGTGGCCTCCGAAGGCGACGGCTGGGCCGTCATCATCGAGCAGGGGTTTGGCGAAGGCCGTGTGAAGCTGCGCGGCGAGTACGCCCGCGCGCGCTTCGACCGGGATGGGCTCTCAGGCCTTGCGGCTGAAGACGACAGCCGCGCCTGCAGCGTTGCGGTCGAAGCGCATCCCTTCGAAAATCTGGTTCTTTACGATCGCGCGGTCGACCTTGTTATCGGCGCCGGTTACGAGCGAGTGGGAACCTACTTCGAAAGTCTCGCCAATCCGGGTCTGGCCGCAGACCGGGAGGCCGCCACGGCTTACTCCAGCCTGTATATGGGCGCACTGTCCGCAGGCCTGTCCCTCGCGCATGAAACCAACAACACCGAAAATCTCGCGGCTGTGCCAACCGACAGGCTGCGTAGCCTGAACGCTTACGCCTCTTACGCGTTCGACCGTCAGGAAGGCCGACTTGCGTGGATGGGGTCGCCTTACGTGAATTTCTCGGGTTTCATCGCGGACCTCGACCGGATGGAGACGCCGGCCGGTTACAGTGGCCTCAACACCAATAGCGTTTCCCAGTCCTATTCCCTCGGCGGCGGATCTCATTACGAGCGCTGGTACTGGTCGATCAACCATACGCTTGGCGATTTCGACGATCACGCCAACGTCGCGAACGACACCTTGTCCAACCTCACCGGCATCAATGCAGGCTGGCGGGTGAACGAGCGCCTGAATCTGCACGGCGGCGTTCAATTCGCTCTGTTCGAAGACCAGAACGCGGGGAGCGAGAATGTCGACTGGAACCCCCTGTTTGGCGGCGACGCCGTGCTTGTGAAAGACAGGCTGGATTTTTATTTCGATTACAATCTGAACCTCGCGGGCGGAGACAGCGGCTCACCCGACAGGCACCTTTTCAACAGCGAGCTTGAGTGGACGATCGTCCGTCCGGGCCGCAAATCCCCCGGCCTTGCGCTCGCGCTCCGGGGATCGATGGAGGATATAGATGGCAATGCAGGAAGCAGCATTCAGGATGAAACGACGTATCAGCTCTTTACCGTTCTGCACGTGGCCGCACCGTTTGCGTTCGGTCGTTAGGGCGGCGCTCGCCGCCGGGCTCTTCACCCTCGCGTCCGCCCCTGCGCAAGCCGATATCAACACGGTGGCGCCCGGTCCGGTCGCGAAGACGATATCTGCATTCGAGCTCTCGGCCAGTATTCCGGTGACATGGACCGTGACCCGCACGGAAACCGTTTCCCGTACCGTGAAGACGGTCAGTTCCGCGAATGCGGAAGTGGTTGCGAACGGCGCGGTCATCGGGACGATCGGCGGAGCACTGCAGCAAAGTTCAGGCGCACTTGTCCCCGGCTTCAGCGAGAATCTGAGCTTTAGCGAAACCCTGGTCCTTCCGGCCCACCTGATACAGCGCATCGCCGAAGCGCCTGCCGGAAGCACGGTCATCCGCCGGACATTCACGGAAAACACGAGCGCATCGGGCGAAATCGCGCTGCGCATGACGCTTGGCAATACCGGTCCTCTTGCGGTAAACCGCATCGGCCTTGCGTTCGAAAACGACTCCCGCACGGAAGTACTGAGGCAGGGCGAAGCGATCCGCGCGGTCGCGGACGTGACCTATCGCGGCAACGGGACGTTGCGCGGCGAGTGGCGGCTTGTCGATCCGACGGCGGCGCTCGGCTCCGGTACGGGCCGTATCCTCGAAGTCGTAAGGCTGCCGCTCGTCAGCTCGGGCGAAGGCCGTACACGGATCGTCAGTCCGGCATTGCCTACCGACCGCAGCGGACTTCATCTGCTGTCTTTCTCGGTGACCGGTACCACCGCCGGATTCGAGATTCCCGTCATCCGCTATTTCGTGCTTGAGCCGCGCGCCGACCGTCTTCCCGACGCACCGGGGATGGTAGCTCTCGCCCCTGCAGACAACGCGAGCCTGTCGCTGGACACCGTTTTCACGTGGCAACCGGTTCCGGGCGCAGCCGCCTATCAGGTCAGTCTGTTCGATCCGGGAGGGACGACGCCTCTTGCCGGACA
>RZZS01000190.1 GCA_009929775.1 Alphaproteobacteria bacterium | reverse complement strand
TCGGACTTGCGCAGGATCCACTGGACGTTCTTGAACGTGCCGTACTCGGCTTTCGACAGGTCGCGCTTGAGCCGACGCTGTTCTTGTTTGCGCAACGTCTCTACCGCGTCGCGATACAAG
Source organism: Alphaproteobacteria bacterium (assembly GCA_009929775.1). GTDB lineage: Bacteria > Pseudomonadota > Alphaproteobacteria > Micavibrionales > Micavibrionaceae > RZZS01. Next base: position 944 of record RZZS01000190.1, on the reverse strand, counting down.
CGCGCGACATGGAAGCGATCGGCGCAGATGGCGACGTGCTTGCCGAAGACGGCCCTGGCCGCACCGATGAAGCCGCTGTACAGGTCGGTGCACACGACGCGAACGGTGCGCTTCAGGGGTTTGGGGATGGTGCGCAAAAAGGCCTCGACGGTCTCTCGCTTGCGGTCTTTGAGGACGGCGAGGATGCTCAGGGTGTCCTCGATCCTGGCGCTGACGATCACTACGAAATTGCCGTGGCCTTTGGTCAAGGCGATCTCGTCGAGCCCGAGCACGGGCAATGCCGGGAGCGCCGCCCAATCGATCCGGCTCGGGACGTAACGATCGAGGATGCCTTCGAGTTGCTCCGGGGTGACGGCGTCCTTGTGGCCGACGTCCTCAAGGGTGCTGTTGATCAAGGCACGCAGCAGGCTCTGTTCGAAGGCACGGGTGAAGGCGCTGCGCGGGTCGTACCAGTCCAAGCGTTGGGTGGTGGTGGGATGGTCGCGGCAATACGGACAACGATAGCGTTTGGGCCGAATGATGATCTCGGTGCGATGCTCGAAGATCGGCGTATGGCGCAACCGCCGTTCCTGGCCGAGTCCATGCGCCTCGGTGATGCGTCGACCGCAGCGCTGGCACTGCGTGCCGTCTTCGGTGCTGTGCACATGAATTTCCAGCACACCTGCGTCCGTGATCTCGACGCGGTCGATGGCGATCTGCGTCAGGCCGAGCAGGCGCAGGAGTTGGCTTTGGTCAATCATCGGCTTTCCATTGAGTTAAAGGCGCTCGAATGGAAGTTTACCGAGGTCGGTCGCGTAGGAAATTGATTTCGCTCAACTTATGGTTCCCTGAGATCCGGGAGAGCCAGAGCAGTTCGCGCCGCTTTCATTTACCCCTGCTTCAGGGGTTTCGCCCCGCGATAACCTTTCGGCGTTTATCCGGATGGCGCGGGACGATATAAACGG
>RZZS01000189.1 GCA_009929775.1 Alphaproteobacteria bacterium | reverse complement strand
GGTCTCGCTCCGCAACGGAGGACCCGCGCCAACGAAATCAACGCCTTGCAAAGCGTCGCGTCGGGCCGAATCGGCGAAAGCGTTGACATACAGGCTCGACGATTCAGGCGGCCTTCGCCGATCGTTGCCCGGGTCGTGCGCTGCGGGTCGTCAGTAGTCCGTCAATCAGGCATGACCAGCTCTCGCGCTCCACGCCATCCTTGAGGTATCTGGATCTGGTCAGGCGCCCGATGACGCTCACGGCCTCACCGGCCTTGCATCTGGCGAGCACTGCGGCCTGATCGCCGAACGCCATCAACGACAGCCACATGAGTTCTTGCCAGCGCTTTACGACACAGTGGCGCGCCTTTGCGTCATAGCCGGTCAAGAGGGTGAGCGTGTGGTCCTTGTCGAGATGGATAGCTGCGGTTCGCTTGGTCTGCGGATCGGCTTCGACGATAACGCCTTGAATTTGCTGATAACGCAACTCTGCGTTATCTTCAAAATCATGGACTTGCGCAATCATGGCGCGAATGTCTCGCAAAACATCGGTGTGACGCTTGCCGGTCAAGGTTTCCTGATCGCCCTCCGCGTTGTGCGCGGACACGTCGCAGGCGATTGACGCCAGCGTCATAGGCTTGCCGGCTTTGGTCTCGCGTTGCTGCGGATCTCGGGCAAGGCGCCCGTGTGCGGAGATGTGCGCGGTCATGGTCTCGTCTCGGTCGGTGGTTTCAGGGTCGGGCAGGGTGCGCGCATTCCAGCCCGCGCGAATGTGCGCGCGCATATTCCCCACACCCCTATGCGCAAATAGGCGCGCATGGATGCGCCTATCTGCGCTAATGGTGCGCTGAATCGAATTAGCGCGAATAGGCGCAACCTAGCGCAGCGGTCAGGATTGCAGGACAAGGCGCGTCGCCTCCTTGCGCTGGCTGTTCTTGTAGGTCTCTTGGCGCACCTGCCCGGACCTGAGTAGGCGGGTGACGCTTGCCTTGATGCGGCGCTTGTCGGCGCGCAGCTCTGGCGGACACTCGGGATAGTTCACGATCGCCGCCGGGTACGTGTTGGGCCCTTGATCGGCCGCGGGGATGGTGCGCTCGAT
>RZZS01000115.1 GCA_009929775.1 Alphaproteobacteria bacterium | reverse complement strand
CGCAACGTGTCCTCGATGTCATCGAGGCCGGTCTGCGCGGGGTGTCGGGGGCGGTGGCGCTCGAGGATGCGCGGGTGGTTCGGGCGGTCGCGCTCTATGTGTAGCGACCTGCAAACATCGGGCGCCCAGCCTACAAACATTGCAGATTTCAGCCCAGATTAACTACCAATATCCGGGAGTTCGTGCCCAGATTAGTTGCCAATAGGCCCACGCTTTCTGCCAACAGCCTGCAAACATCCGTGTGGGCTCAGATTATCTGCCAATGAGGCGAGAGCTCAGATCAGGCTGGCTTGACCCTTGTTTTTGCCCATGCGTAACGCTGGGGATCCTCTCCGAGAAGAAATGCTCTCATCTCGGCCTGTTTGGCAGAATCTGCCTGGAAGAAGATCTTGCGTACGTCTTGATCGACAGACTTGATGGTGGCTCCTCGCTCAATCGCCTTGGCGTACCATTCTTGGCCGAGGCTGTAGTGGCCCGTTTCCATATGTATGGCTCCGAGCAGCGTACAAGGACGGTAGTCATCTTGGCGAACTGCATGCGCGCGCTCACCAAGACTCAAGGCTTCTTCCCAGCGGCTTAGATCTCGCATGACCCCGCCGCGTGTGGTCCACAGGGCGGCTTTAAGCTTTTTCGATTTCTGCTGATCGATATCGATGGCATCGAGCAGCGCTTTGGCCTTTCGCGCTTCGTAGCATTTTCGATAGTGACTACTCGCGTTGACCGCCATCCAGGGGTCGCTTGTTCTAGCAAACTCACTGGAGAAGAATTCAGCCTCCAAGCGGTGGTAGGCGGCGCGCAGTTCCTCGGAGAAGTACTCTTCTGCTGTGGTCGAGAGCCAAACAACATCCTCGTCTTGGAGGCGCCGTCCAGCATCAACAGACTTCAGTATCTTCATGAAGCGACCAAAACAGTGCTGCTCAATGAAGGTGTCGACGCCATATTGAGCACGGAGTTTCTGGTTCTTGACCTTGGCGATGTATGCCGGGTCGCGCTCACGTGCCCGGCGAGCTGCTTCAGCTTGCTCGCAAGCCAGCTTCAGTTTCTCCTGCATCGCCGCTTCGCGAGCGCACTGCTCGGCTTCGAGCGCTTGTCTGACGACACGAGCGGTCTCGACACGTTGGGAGCGCTCCACAAGGGCCAAGTCCCGAAAGGCATCGTAGGTCAGCCCGCCTTGGGCGAACCGCTGCAAGGCGCTCAGATTCCGTTGCTGCAAGTAAGCCAATGACAAGCGCGTCACCGGTTTTCCAGACTGCAGGCTAGCGAGGATATTCTGAAGGCGTGAACTCGGTATGGTGGCTCCGGGTAAATCATCAACACAGTAATGGAGAGCAGTCTCTCGGTAGTGTTGATCGACTGATGTTCCGTCTCTCGGTCTATGGAAACGACTTTGCGGCGCGCGAAGATTCAACATCTCATCCCTGTCATGAACGGTTGGGTAGCTGCATTCAAGCTTGGAGCTGGTCGCTTTCGCAAGCGCCAAGCGGGTTCGTCTGTCGGGTAGCTGCACTGCCGCTGAAGGATCCAGCGTCAGCAGGCTAAGTCAGAGATAGGTCGACTTCAGTGAGTCCGAAAAAACGAGCGTTTTATCGGACCGACACATAACGCCCTCAAAATTCCCCAAAAGCTGGCTTCTCCAGTTCGGAAAACCGGTTGTCGCAATCAAGGTCCGAGTTTCCTAGACTTTAACGAGTAAGTCGAACCAATCAGACGGCGGGAGGGGCCATGCAGATCGGCTACGCGCGGGTCAGCACCAAGGAACAGAGCGTTGACCTGCAGGTCGATGCCCTGCGCCGAGCTGGCTGCGCGAAGGTCTTCCAGGAAGTGGTCAGCGGCGCCAAGGCCGAGCGGCCGGTGCTTGAGACCCTGCTGGCGAGTCTGCGTCCGGGCGATGTCCTGGTGATCTGGAAGCTCGATCGCCTCGGGCGCTCGCTGCGCCACTTGGTCGAGTTGGCCGCCACGCTGATGGATGAGGAGGTCGGTCTGCGCAGCCTCAACGACCCGATCGATACCACCACGCCGCAGGGGCGGCTGGCCTTCAATCTGTTCGCCTCGCTCGCGGAGTTCGAGCGTGACTTGATCCGCGAGCGGACCCGGGCGGGCCTGGTGGCGGCCCGGGCACGCGGACGCCAGGGCGGGCGGCCCAAGGGACTCGCCCCGCAGGCCGAGCGCACCGCCTGCGCCGCCGAAACCCTCTATCGCGAGAAACACTTGTCCGTGCGCGAGATCGCCGACGAGCTCGGGATCGCCAAAAGCACCCTCTACGCCTATCTGCGCCATCGCGGGGTGCCCATTGGCGGCCGGCCGCACCCCGTGGCTCCAACGGTCTGACGGCTCTTCGGGGCGGGCATCATGGCCAGACGCAAGCAGCTGCCCGCCGAATCCCTGGTCGATCTCCAACGACGTCTGGCGACACTCGCCCCACGCAGCGCCGAGCGGCGCACGCTGATGCAGGAGACAGCCGCCTTGTATGGTCTGTCGGAAAGCTCGCTCTACCGCGCCTTGCGCGAGCGCGCTCGGCCCAAGGCCCTGCAACGGGCCGACCGAGGTGTTCCCAGGATCTTGCCGAACGCGGAGTTGGAGCGTCTGTGCGAGGTCATCGCCGCACTCAAAATTCGCACGAACAACAAGAAGGGGCGTCATCTGTCCACGACCCAGGCCATTCGCCTGCTCGAGGAGCATGGAGTCGAGACCCCGGACGGGTTGTTGAGGGCGCCCAAGGAGGTGCTCTCGCGCAGCACGGTGAATCGCTACCTCAAGCAGTGGGGCTTCGACTATCGGACCCTGATGCGCGTCCCCCCGGCCGTGCGCTTCGAGGCCCGGCACAGCAACGAGTGCTGGCACTTCGACCTGAGCCCCTCGGACCTCAAGCACGTCAAGCGCCCGGCCTGGTTCGAGGAAGGGCGCGGCCATCCGCTGCTGATGCTCTACAGCGTGGTCGATGACCGCAGCGGCATGGCGTATCAGGAATATCACGGTGTCTATGGCGAGGATGTGGAGGCGGCCTTGCGGTTTCTGTTCAACGCCATGGCCCCGAAGTCGAGCGATGATTTCCCCCTGCAAGGTCGGCCAGGGATGCTCTACATGGATAATGGCCCCATCGCCCGTAGCCTGGTGTTCAACAAGGCGATGGGCTACCTCGGGATCGAGGTCCGCACCCACCTGCCGCGAGATAGTGATGGGCGCCGCCCGACCGCCCGCGCCAAGGGCAAGGTCGAGCGCCCATTTCGCAGCGTCAAGGAGATGCACGAGACCCTCTATCACCTGCACGCCCCCGAGACAGAGGCCGAGGCGAACGCCTGGCTACTGCGCTTCTTGATCCACTACAACGGGATGCAGCATCGCACCGAGGCACACTCGCGTCAGGAAGACTGGATCACCCACCTGCCGGCGGAAGGCGTGCGGGCCATGTGCAGCTGGGAGCGTTTCTGCACCTTCGCGCGCGAGCCGCAGCGGCGCACCGTGGGCGTCGATGCCCGCGTCTCGCTCGACGGGGTGCTCTACGAGGTCGATCCAGACCTGGCGGGCGAAGAGGTCGTGCTCTGGTGGGGCGTCTTCGACACCGAACTCTATGTGGAGCGCGGCGAGCAACGCTTCGGTCCTTACTCCCCGGTCGGTGGTCCGATTCCTCTGAACCGCTATCGCAGCTTCAAGAAGACCAAGACCCAGCGGCGTACCGAGCGGATCGAGGCCCTGGCCGAGACACTGGCATTGCCTGAATCCGTGTGGGGCGGAACGGTGCCGGAATCGATTCCAGGCACGGTCTCCGCCCCGACCATCGCGACGACCGCCTTTGTCGATCCCGACCCCTTCCAGGAGATCCGCTATCCCAATGCGCTCGCCGCAAAGCGGGCGATCGCGGACTACCTCAATGTGCCATTGGCCAAGCTGCCGGCGGACGGTATGGAGGCGCTCGATCGAGCCTTGGCTGCCTCCCTGCGCAAAACCGACGTGATCGAGTACGCACGGAATCACCTGAAACCCTTGCTGAGAGGATGACATGCGCAGCGACGTCATGAAGCATTATGGCCTCACCCGGGATCTGCCACGGTCGGGCTACTTCGAGACCGCGCAGCTGCGCGAGGTCTTCGATGACATCAAGGCCGCCATTCACGGCGGCAAGCTCCTGGCACTGGTTGGACTTGTCGGCTGCGGTAAGACCACGACCCTCCAGCGACTGGTCGAAACCATGAAGGAGGAGAAGGAGATCCTGGTCTCCCAATCCTTGGCGGTGGACAAGCACCGCGTCAACCTCGGCACCCTGATGACGGCTTTATTCTACGACCTGGTCAACGAGAAAGACTTCAAGATCCCGACCCAGCCCGAGAAGCGCGAACGCAAGCTCATTGAAGTCATCGCCAAACGCCGCAAGTCCATCGCCCTTTTCGTCGACGAGGCACACGACCTGCATCACAAGACCCTGGTCGGTCTGAAGCGCCTGATCGAGCTGGTTCAGCACGCCGGCGGCACCCTCTCGGTGGTGTTGGTCGGACATCCGAAGCTACGCAATGATCTGCGTCGGCCGGCCTTGGAGGAGATCGGCGCACGGACCGAGATGTTCTGGCTGGAGGGGATCAAGGGACAGGAGCGTGCCTATATCAACTGGCTGCTGACCCAATGCACCAAATCAGACAGCCCCGACATCCTGACCGAGGAAGCCCTCGAGCGTCTGGCCGACGGTCTCTCGACACCGCTGCAGATCGAGCAATACCTCACCCTGGCGTTCGAGGCCGGCTACCTGGTCGGTCAGAATCCAGTGACAGTCGAGATCATCGAGAGCGTTCTGGCCGCCGATCTGGAGGCCCTTGAGGCGACATTGACCCGACATGGTTACAACACGCGGGCCTTGGCCGAACTGCTCAATGTGCGCCCGGCCGAGATCCGCGCCTTTCTCTATGGCCAGTTGGCACCCGGTCGAACCCAGGAACTGCATGCCCAGCTACTGGCCGCAGGACTGCCGATGTGACGGCCCCTTAAGATTCAGGGCCAGAGTCATTGGCAGATAATCTGAGCCCGCCCGGATGTTTGCAGGCTGTTGGCAAAGAGCGTGGGCTTATTGGCAGGTAATGTGGGTTCGAGACCCCGGATATTGCCAATTAATCTGGGTCGAAATCCGGGATGTTTGCAGGTCGAGCCCCCGATGTTTGCAGGTCGCTACATCTATGCGTTGTGGCAGGACGCGGGCTTTCCGGGTAGCGACACCACCGGATGTCCGGAACTGGGCACGTTGAGCAAGATCCGCGAAAGCGACATCGCAACGATGACCCGCTTGGATGCGCAGACGTGCGAGCGCCTGCAACGGATCCTGGCCGCTCACGTTCTTTCCAGCGCGATGCTTGGCGGGGCTGGTGCGCGGGTTGCCGCAGCGGTGATTGCGGCGACGGATACGGACCTGCAGGGCCGGTTCACGGTGACTGCGGAGCTGCTGAAGGCGC
>RZZS01000114.1 GCA_009929775.1 Alphaproteobacteria bacterium | reverse complement strand
GGCCGCGGCCACCGCCAGCGGCACCACCCGGTCAGCACGCACCGGAAACGGCAGCACCGGCCGGCCTTCATGCTCAATGCCATGGCCGGAGAAGTAGAACAGAACGGTGTCTTCAGCGCTGACGTGATGCTCAAGCTGCACGATCTGGTGCAGAATGTTGGTGCGAGTTGGAGGCAGTGAGGAGCCATCCACGAGCAGCTTGGTGCGTGACGCCTGGAAGCCGCCCTGATCGGCGTCGATCTCGAAGGGGAGCGGAATGTGCGGATAATTCGCCTCAAACCGCGCGGGATCCTGCGCCACATGCCTTGCTTCATGGGCGAAAAAAAATGCAGAATAACAGAACGCATCACCCGGAGCGTCGGTCACCGCCCCGGACGAAAGGCCCGCAATATAGCCAAGATGACCCTCCGGGCTCATGTCGAGGTCCTGGGTCGTGATAACACCAAAGTCCACAACGCCATCGCCATTGTAGTCAACGGGGCGCGAAGATGCCCTCTGGTTGAAAGCGTCCGAAACAACGCCGTCGAATTGCGGCGCCGCCATCTTCCATGATCCCGGGACATCCGGAAAACCGAGCGCATCAGCAAGATTCACTGACCAGTCCGGACTTGCGCCTGTCAGGCCCCCCCAGATGATTTTCGGCATGTCCGGAATCACAGGACGCCCGTCCGGAGTAAAGATATCCGCTTTGCTGACAATAACCAGATTTCTCCGCATGCTCTCGGCGAGTTCCCCCGCGTAAGGAATTTTTGCGGCCGTCTCCGGCGACATATAGGCACGGAAATGACGCCTTTCCTCCACCTCTCCGGCGGGAAGCTCTGCTTCAATAATCGTGGCCGGCTCCTGAACCGGCATTGTATCAAGCGCTGAGTCCATGCGGTTCGCCCCCCAGAATCAGAAAATTACCGGCACCCTTGATCGTGTATTGAAAAAAGCCTTGCTTGATGCCACCGGCCACGTTCATAACTGTGTCCGAAAAAACACCCGGAACATAATTATTCATAACATGGGGGCGGCGCAATGAAAATCGGTATCGTCGGTTGCGGTAACGTCGGGGCGACGAGCGCCTATGCCTGCGTCATGCGGGGCATCGGCTCGGAAATCGTTATGGTCGATATCAATCCGGATTTCGCGAAAGCGCAAGCCCGCGACATCATGCACGCGACCCCTTTTACACACCAGATCCCGGTACGAAGCGGAGGATACCGCGACTTGCGCGGCGCCGGGATCGTTATGATCGCCGCAGGTGTCGCCAAGAAGAAACCCGGCGAGACCCGGCTGGACTTGCTCAAGCACAACCGTGACGTCTTCGCTGATATTATTCCGAAAATCCTGGCCGCCGCCCCGAACGCCATTCTGATCGTTGCGTCCAACCCCGTCGACGTCATGACGCACATGGCGGCCTGCATCGCCGACAAGTTCTGCGGCATTCCGCCCGGTCGCGTCATCGGCTCGGGAACCATTCTCGACACGGCCCGGTTCCGATCGCTGCTGTCGGAGTATCTCGGGATATCAAGCCGCTCGGTTCACGGATACGTTCTCGGCGAGCACGGCGACTCGGAAGTCATTCTCTGGTCGAGCACGACGGTTGGAAACATGAACCTTCACGACTTCACCCGCCAGATCGGCAAAACGATTCCCGACGATTTCCGGGGCATGGTCGACGATCAGGTCCGCAACGCCGCCGCCTACATCCTCCAGGGAAAGGGAGCGACATGGTTCGGGATCGGCGGCGCCATGGCTCGCCTCGCCGAAGCGATCATCGAGGATCACCACGTGCTTCTGACCTGCTGCACCCGCATTCCGGAAGTCGAAGGCGTCGAGGATGTCTGCCTGTCCCTGCCCTGCATCGTTTCGGCGGACGGGATCGAAAACATCTTCTACCCGGAGATGGCCGACGACGAACGGGCCGCACTCAAGCGCAGCGCCGAAATTCTGAAAGGCCACATCGAGCCGCTGGCGCAGTCGATTGTGTAGGAGCCCGTGCCCGCTTGCCGGGCAAGCGGTCGGATGAAGTCGGTTTACATAGCATCCTGAAATTATATTGTATTTTTTTGCGGTACGCCCTATAGTTCGGGTTATGTATAATCCTGTGCGTAGTGGCTTGCCTTCGAACGCCTTTTCCCTCGACAAGGCCAAGCACTACTTTGAATTTGCCCGGGTTATGTTCGCCATTGACCTGAAAGGTTGGGACAACGCTTTAATCTGCATCCCGGACCGGGTCGTGGCCGACGGGGTCCCCGTCTACCGGAAGAGCAATACCTGCGGCAAATATCTCATCAACGGCAATTCAGCTTCGCTGATCATTCATGAGAAGGGCAGCAAGGAAGTGACTGTCCTGTTCGATCCGTCAGACTGCTACCGTGACTGGATCGACAATCTCACGCCGTATTTTAAGGACATTGCCATCGGCGGCTCGGTCCTTGCGGGATTCCACCGGGCCCTCATGCGGCGCGGTGAAAATGACGCCCCCCTTCACGACCGTGTGATCGATGAATTGAACCGGCTTCACAAGGATGAAGGGGTAACCCGGATCAATTTTAGCGGCTATTCGCGCGGCGGGGGTATGGCGACCGCCTTCATTGCCGAGGCTGTCGAACATGACCGTCTCCACGAGCGTTTTGAGTTCGGCGACTTTTACAGTTACGGGGCTCCGTATATCGGCAACGCGCAATTCGCGCGCAAGTTTGGGAAGCTGGCACAGGAATGCGGACTGAACCTCTGGCGGATCGAAACGGACGGCGACCCGGTTCCCCGCCTGACATCATGGCTCAATTCACCGGTGGGAAATCTGGCTTTGATCACGAAACATCGAGGAAACCCGTTTCAAACCCACATCCATGCGTTTTTTGACGAGCCGCCGGGCGAAGGGAACCCTCAACGGCAGGCAAAGCCGTTCCAGTCCGGTGACATCTCCAGAATCTTTGGCGAGGCGCAGATCCGCAGAACCGGCCTTGGTCATCAACATTATAGCTGGTCCCTGTGGCAGGCTGTTGCCGTTACTCACCACCAGATCCCGGCAGACACAAGACGGAAAGGCCATTCCGTTATGAGTGAAATCGTCCCTCGCCATGAGATTGCCACGCTGCCCGCAAAAGCCGGCGGCGGCAACTTCCCGATCCCTGACCTCGCCTGAAAGCTGGCTTTTTGGTCTTTTCGCCAACGCCTTTTCCCGTTACGCTAACGGGCATGACCGAATTCACCGAGCTTGATTTCGATCGCTTCTCTCCGTCCTTCTTCTTTATCGACAGGAAGGCGAGTCTCAAGATTGCGCTCGGCGTAGCAGGCATGGTCGAAACGCATCAGGCCCCGATTGCGGAACGGCACGGGAACGCCCTGCTGACCATGCAATCGAGCGGCATGGATCAGGACCGGCTCGACGGGCTATGCCGCGATCTTGAGGCCGACTGCCTCGAGGAAGGAATCGAAATTCTTGTAACGAAGAGCAGACATCATTTCGACAGGCGGTGGTATATTTTGGGCGACCTGAGAGCAATGCTTACAGCCGCCAAAATGGATAAACCACGTCTGCCCTTCGGGCGGTTTATCATTGACGACATCAACAACGCCCAGAGCCGACTTGGAGAACAACCATGACCCACAAGGCTACCAATTCCGAAATGGCCGCGGAAATCCGCGACATCAATATCGGCATCGCCGGCTGCACCGGTCGGGTTGGATCGCTGCTCTGCCGCGAGATCCTGTCCGGCCATTGGGGCAGGCGCGTGCGGCTTGCCGGAGGAACCGTCAAGGAAGGCCTGCCGGGCGTGGGCGAGGATATCGGCATTGCCCTGAACCTTGGAGGCGCGGGCGCGCGCATAATGAAGAACGCTGAAGAAATGTTCAGCGCCGCCGACGTAATAATCGACTTCACCTCACCAGAGGCCGTACGACATCACGCCTGGCTGGCAGCCAAGCATCACAAGCCCTACATCGTCGGCACGACGGGCCTCAACGCGAATGACGAGCGCGAGTTGCACGACGCCGCAAACGAGGCGCCGATCGTCTACGCCGCCAATATGAGCGTCGGCGTCAACATGCTCCTCGCTCTCGTCGAGCAAGCGGCCTCGAAACTCGGCGACGACTGGGATATCGAGATTTTCGAAGCGCACCACAAGCACAAGGTCGACGCGCCTTCCGGCACGGCGCTGGCGCTCGGCAAGGCGGCTTCGCGGGGCCGCGGGCAGGAACTCGACCATGTCGGGGAATACGCCCGCCATGGCAAAAGCGGCGAGCGCCGGAAAGGGTCCATCGGCTTCAGCGTCGCACGCGGCGGCGACGTCGTGGGCGAACATACGGTTACCTTCTACGCCGAAGGCGAACGCATCGAACTTGGCCACAAAGCCACCAACCGCGCCCTCTTCGCCCGCGGCGCCATCCGCGCCGCGCTCTGGGCGGTGGAGCAAAAGAACGGGCTTTATTCGATGCGGGATGTGTTGGGGTTGTAGGGCGGCGTTATAGCTCGGCGGACAGGATGGAAAACCGTCCACCTGCACCGACACGGAGACTCATCCGTCGGAGATGCCGGAATTTCAGCAATCCAGCGTTGACGGCTGTAATGCTCCGGAACGACCGGGCGAAAGGCGAGCGGGGTCCGTTGGGATATCCTCCTCAGCAGGCTCTTTCGCGCTATTGGCCACCGCCACCTGCAGGGCTTCGATCTGGCCGACGACCTCCTCGCCCCAGGGCGGCATACCCGTTTCGTTCGATGTGCCGAATTCGACAATTTCGGCGACGACCTCTTCGGACAACAGGACGATATCGTCTCTCATGATTTTCAATGCTCTGGATGCCCGTTCGGGATCGTCAGACGACAACGCCAGAATATGCGCTGCCGAATAGAAGCGGTCGGGAACGGAATCCTCGTCCTTCAACCTTTCAAAAAGCATCGCTTCCATCCGGCCCGACAGAGCGGAAACGTCCCTGAAATGCGTGAAGACCTGCAGCACGTCATCGGTGGCGGGCAGACTGCTTACACTGCCGACAATCGTCCCTTCCGCCTCACGCGCCAGTTCGCTTCTCTCGTCGGCACACTTCAGAACGCTTAAGGCCTTCCGGGCGCGATCGGCCTCGTGGGGAAGATGATCGAGATGATTGAGTACGTATCGCCCCAGTTCGGCAGAGCCGGGCGAGTCTTTTCTCGAGTACATGAGGATAATCCCGGCAAAATTGACGGTCCATCGAGTTGCGGGCGTGGTTTTCAGGTGTGCAAGCGACAACGCACACGCGCGTGCAAATACAGGCGAGTCCGTTTCAGCGCGGGTAACGACGCTCTTGAGGATATCCTCGTAGTGGAAATCATGAATTGATCCCCCCTGACAGGAAGGTTTGATTTCGTCAAGCAAACGGTTGGCGATGGGTTCAAAATGCGTTGCGTCGTTCTTCAGAACATCCAGGATTCGTTGAGAATATCTGGAAACTGCTCCAATGCT
>RZZS01000113.1 GCA_009929775.1 Alphaproteobacteria bacterium | reverse complement strand
GTTGTACCGAATCCGCCCATCCATCTGTACCGTTATCAAATGCCAACAAGATAATGCCGCCTGGCTGGTAGGTTATGGCTAGTCCGTGCAAATCGTCCGGCGTACCTTTACCTACCCCGAGGTAATCACCGGGTACGGTGCGCTTCATCCATGCAGCCAGCGTTACCTGACTTGCCCCGTTAATGGCAGGGAGATTGCCGATATTGATATAATCGTCAGTTCCATCAAACTCAGTCGCTGTCCCAACCTGTCCCGCCACGCTATCATTCCCCGCATCCAGCCCGCCCTGCATCGTCCCGTCATTGCCGTTGCCGGAGGCGTCGAAGGCGGTTGTTCCGCTCGTCTCGTCCAGCGTCCAGTGGCCGACGAGGCCGGAGAGAAGAGAGTTCTCCCCGATGGCGATCCATTGTGCGCCGTCGCAATATTGCAGGATGTCTCCGCTTTCGTTGTAGATCACCTGTCCGGCTACGCCGCTCGGGTTCGTGCAGTCGGCGCAGCCTGTACCGCCGTTGTAAATGGCCGCGATCTGGGAGGCGGTGAGCGCCTGGTCGTAAAGGCGCACATCGTCGATCAAGCCTTCGAACCCATCGGCGGCACCGCGCGTGCCGATGTTGGCGATGCCGTCCGGCACTGTGTTCGTATTGGGCAACGTTCCGGAGCGGTCGAGCGTGCCGTTTACGTAGAGAGCAATGTTTTCGCTGTCGAAGCTTGCCGCGACGTGCGTCCAGTTTCCGGTGTCGACATTTGTGTTGCCGTCGAAATTGTCAGTCCATGTCCCGAAACGCAACTTGCTGTTCCTAACCGATATGTGGCTGTGCTGGTATGATACTTCGGTGCCGTAGCTGAGGATGTGCCCGAACCAATCCGTGGATTTTATCCACGCCATGAGGGTACGGGGTTCGTTCCCGGCGGGAAAGCCGGTGTCGGGAATGATGATTTCGTCGTTCGTTCCGTCAAAATCGAGAGCGCCGCCAAGTCTTCCGGCTACGCGGTCGGTTGCCGGGTCCATGTTGCTGAGCGTGCCGTTATTGCTTCCCGCGTCGTCGCGGACGACCGTTCCGCTGGCTTCGTCAAAACGCCAGTGCGCAATCGGGGCTACGCCCGGACACCGCTCGCCGGCCGTTTCTTTGAATATCTGACGGACTTCAAGGGCTGTGAGGGCGCGATCGTAGACGCGGACGTCGTCGACCCGTCCGTCGATGCTGAGGTAGCCGGTTAATTCGGGGGCGTAGCTTCCGCCTATACTGAAGTCGGGAGAGGGGCCGCTCCAGATAATGTCCCCGGAGGCAAGGGCATTCGAACCGTCGAAAGCCCCGTTCACGTAGAGTTTCAGTTCCGCGCCGTCGTAGGTGGCGAACAAATGGTACCATTCGCCTGCATTGAGAAAAATGTCGCCGGTTTTGCCGAACACGCCGTTCGTCGTAATTACGACGGCCTTCAGACGATTCCATGGGGATACTGTCGACTGGTAAAGGCAGTAGCCGTTTTGGATGGGCTGCGCCAACAGGGATCGCGCGTTGCACACGATGCCGTGGCCAACGCTGTCCGCCATGAAGGAATCGAAGCGGACCCATGCGCCCCACGAACCTTCGCTCGTCAGACGCAGGGCGGAGGCGGTTCCTGCGCTAATATACGCCCCGGTCTCGTTGCGGAGGTTGACGGCGCCATCGATCGCTCCGCCTGTCGGCAGCCATTCCGACGCGCTCATTGTGCCTTGCATCGTCGCATGGAGATTGTTTCCGGAGCTGTCATAGGCGGTGGTGCCCGCGCTCTCGTCAAGTTTCCACCAGCCAACGAGATTTTCCCCGGCCGTAACAGTGCTCCTGTGGTCGCCCATCGAAATCCAGTTGGTGTCGTCGCAATATTGCAGGACGTTATGATCGGAATTGTAAATCACCTGCCCCGCCGAACCGGCCGGGTTCAGGCAGGCGGCATGGGCGGACGCCGGAAGGCCGAAGACGGAGAGCAGGAAACAGAAGACGGTGGTGAGAAACACCTCTCCCCACAGGGGAGAGGGCTTTAGGTGTCTCAAGCCATTCGCGCTCCGCTTCGTGGAGGTCCCTCGTCGCTTCGCTCCGCCCTGATGACGGGGGGGGAGAAGATGGGGGAAGAAGGAGCGTAAGACCATCATCATTTCCCGACTCCGATCCAGCCCGCGCCGTTGCAGTATTGCAGGCCGTTATAGCCGCCCGACGTATTGAACACGATCTCGCCCGCCGCCCCGTCCGGATCCGTGCACAGGCCGAGCGAATAGATTTCCATGATTTCGTCGGCGGTGAGGGCGCGGTTGTAGATGCGGACGTCGTCGATTTTTCCGTTAAACTCATCGCTGTTAGTCATGCGACGACCGATCAGGACGGGATCGGCGGTATTTGGTGGTGTTACACCCAAACCATCCTGCCCTTCCATAAGCGCAGCATCGAGATAGGCACTCAGAGTGTTCGTGACGCTGTCATAGACACAGGTGCCATGGTAAAACCGGCCAATATCCACAACAACAGCATCGTTCTGCGCAATGACCCATGATCCCGCATTCCGGTACATACAGCGAAAGCTGTTTTGCGGTTGGTCGAAGTTCATGCAGTAATCGAAGTTTGTGTCTCCCGCGCTGCTCTTGCACATTATTTCCTGCGACCCGTCTGCCGTCGTTGCATCAACCCGGAACCATGCAGAGAGAGTCCAGTCGGCCGGGTTCAACACGGGATCGTCACCGATTTCGATCCTGTCGTCCACCCCGTCGAAATCGAGGGCCGTGCCGATCTTCCCTGGCGTGCTCTCACTCCCGGCGTCAAGACCGCTTTGCATCGTCCCGTCATTGCCATTTCCCGAGCTGTCTACTGCGGTCGTCCCGCTCGTCTCGTCCAGTTTCCACCAGCCCACAAGACCGTCCAGAGGCCCCGCCGGTTTCGTCGTTTCGTAGAGCAGGGACACATCGGAAGCGCTCAGGGCGCGGTTGTAGATTCGGACGTTGTCCATTTTCCCTTGGAAGAATTCGCCAGTCCGTGTTCCCAGCCAAAAGACGGAGCCCCCAGCCGCAGCCGGCGTAATCACCTGGTCTGCGCCGCCAGTGAGGACGCCGTTGAGATACAGGTTATAGGTGACGCCGTCCGCCGCCCTGACGACGGCAAAGTGCGTCCATTGATTGACCGGGATCACGGAGGATGTCGTCGCGTGCGCGCCCGATGCCAGTTCATTGTCACAGTCTATCATGCCGTCGGCCATCAACGTACACACAAACCGGTAAGTTGGGCCGGGATCGGCTTCCGCCACGATCGTGTAGTACCCTCCGGACGCCGCCGGGTTGAGCCATAGGCTTACCGATACGGCGCCGGTTCCGATAACTCCGCTGTCTACCTCCACGAAATCATCCGTCCCGTCGAAATCAAGTGCGCCGCCGGACGGTCCGCTTATGGCTTCCTCGGCCACGTCGTCATTGTCGTTGTCGTCCCATGTCCCGTCATTGTTGCCGGTGGCGTCTGCGATCGTACCTCCGCTCGTCTCGTCCAGTTTCCACCAGCCGACAAGGCCGTCTTTCAATTGTCCTTCGGGCGAGCCCATTCCGACCCACGTTTCGCCGTTGCAGTACTGCATGATTTTCCTATCGGCGTTGAAGACAATCTCGCCGGTTGCGCCGACAGGGTTCATGCAACTGGCGGACGTGTCCTTGCGGACGCAGCGCACGGACAGGTCGTTGGCTTTATTGAAGCTGTCCCTGGCGCCGGTGTTGAATCTTTGTCTTGTCGCAGCGGATAGGCTGTCTTCGGAAGAGGACCAGTAATAACCGGCGGGGAAGAGTCCCGTTACGTTGAAGCCGAACGTGCTGCCCAACGGCCCGCCGGGGGTGTTATCGCCGTTTTGATCGACAAGGTTGTCGTAGAGAGCATCCAGTTCGTTCGACGCGGGCAGGTACCAGTCACTTTTCCCGTAACCATTCGCCCCGCCGGTCGGATCGCTCGAACAGGCCCCGGAGACAGCTTTTCCGAGGCAATGACAATATAGCGCCGCTTGATAAGGAGAGGATGCGTCCGAAAGAGCGACCAGATAGGTGGTGTTGGTTTCACCGGTCAGGCACGAACTCTGGTTGTAAGGGTTGGTGCAGTTCGTCATGCCAGTGAGATCGATCCAGTTACCCGTCCCGTTGTTCCACTTGAAAGCTCCGGACGCATCCGCAGGCGTCGTATACATCCTCACATTGCCGTCCGGGCTGAAACCCGCGAAAATGCTCCCGTCCGGGCAGGTGTCGCCGATGTTCGGGCAGGGGTTCGCCTGTTGCTCGTACAGCAGAAGGATTTCGGACGGCGACAGGGCGCGGTCGTAGATGCGGATGTCGTCGGCCTTGCCTGATAAATCGTATTGGGTATCCCAGAAAACGCGACCAATCAGAAAGTCGCCGCTAGCTGCGAGAAGTCTGTGGCTCATTGTATCGTTATAGAACGGCTGGCCATCAATATAAAAAACAAAGTCTCCCGTCGTCCCGTCAAATGTAAGGGCATAGTGGTGCCATGAATCATACATCATATTATGTGTTATTGCTGCCGTCTCGATTGTCGTCGGCCATAAGGAGAACCAGATAGTCGTATCCCTGTGCCGAATGCAGTAGGATTCATTTTTACAGATAATTGCAGCGCGGGTTTCCCCTGGATTGAAATAAGCCCAGTACGCAAAGGTTGCATCCCCCGTCGGATCAAGACTGCCGTCCACCGGATCACCCGCGCTTATGTATTGGCCAGCCCCATCAAGATCCAGCGCTCCGCCTACAACCCCGGTCACCGCATCGTTGTCGGCGGAGAGGCCACCCTGCATCGTCCCATCATTGCCGTTCCCCGAACTGTCGGTGGCAGTCGTCCCGCTCGTCTCGTCGAGTTTCCAGTGGCCGACGAGGCCGTCATTCAGTTGCCCGGTGGGCGAGCCCATCGCGATCCAGTTCGTGCCGTCGCAATATTGCATGAGACTGTGGGAGGCGTTGAACACGATCTCTCCCGCCACGCCCGCGGGCGTCAGGCAGTCGGCACGGGCGGACGCCGGGAGGCCGAAGACGGAGAAGAGGAAACAGAAGACGGTGGTGAGAAACACCTCTCCCCACGGGGGAGAGGGCTTTAGGGGTCTCAAGCCATTCGCGCTCCGCTTCGTGGAGGTCCCTTGTCGCTTCGCTCCGCCCTGATGACGGCGGGAGAAGGGATGAGGATGGAACGACCTGAAGAATGTCATCATTTCCCGACCCCGATCCATTCTGCGCCGTTGCAGTACTGCATCACGCTGTCATCCGCGTTGTAGATCATCGTGCCTTCGGTGCCGTCGGGACTGGTGCAGGAACCGCCACCGCCATTATACAGGCTCTGGATTTCCGCTGCGCTCAAGGCGCGGTCGTAGATGCGGACGTCGTCGATGGAGCCGGGACCGTAAACGGACCAAACGGATGATCCGCCTATCTGAA
>RZZS01000049.1 GCA_009929775.1 Alphaproteobacteria bacterium | reverse complement strand
CGCGCAAATATTCGAGTGCTTCCGCACACTACTATCCACCCAAATCCCCAGGAAATCGTTGATATGCGGTGCTTTGTGAAAGGGAGTCGGGTACTGTGGCCGTGTTGCCATACTGAAAGAAAACAAGCGATGAAACGGGAGTAATATGCGAGAATTGAAACGGAATTTCGGACGGCGTTGCCAGCAAGTGATACATGCAGTCGCGTTCACTTATGTGCTCTACGGAACGCTCATTGTGGCGATCTATCTTGCGCTTGCCTGGATGGGCCCGGCCGACGTTGGCGGAGTGCATTACTAAGGCGTCGACCCGGTCCTGAAATGTCTGTTTCGGGCGGAAGTGAAAAAGTCCGGGTCGTCATATGCAGGGAAGGGAAGGAGTAAAATCGCGTAAACTGACATTCGTCTCCTCATGGCTCTGCCCCGGGGTCCGGCCGCTTCCCGCCGGTCCCCGGGGCCTGTCTTTGGGACGGGATGGTTCGGTCGAAGGCCTTTCACCGGTGTTCGGTTGCTGTAAGGCCGCTATCGTCCATATTATTGGTTCCATTGCAGGACACTCAACGCGAGCGAGGAACCAGTGGCAGGATACTTCATAACCGGTACGGACACAGAGGTCGGCAAGACGGTTGCCGCTGCCTGGATGATGATGATGCTCGACGGGGTTTACTGGAAGCCCGTGCAGAGCGGGCTGGAGGGTCCTCTTGATCGCAGGACCGTGCAGACGCTGACCGGTTTTGACGACTCCCGCTTTTACCCCTCGCGCCTTGAACTGTCCCAGCCGCTTTCGCCGCACGAGGCCGCGTGGCGGGATGGTGTGCGAATCAATCTGGACGATTTCGAACTTCCGGCCGCGCGCCGCCCGATGATCGTCGAGGGGGCGGGGGGGGTGCTGGTGCCGCTCAACGAAAAGGAATTCATGATCGATCTGATCGCGCGGCTCGGTTTGCCTGCCGTGCTGGTCTGCCGTTCCACGCTCGGGACGATCAATCACACGCTGCTTTCGCTCGAAGCGCTGCGGGCGCGCGACATTCCGGTCGCGGGACTGATCGTGAGCGGGCCGAAAACCCCGCACAACCGCGCGGCGCTCGAGGAATACGGCCGCGTTCCGATCATTGCCGAGATCGATGAATTAAACCCGTTGAACCGCGCGGCGCTCGAGTCTATAAAGCCTGAGATTGCTCTTTAGCCGCCTGCGAGCTCATGTCCATAGAATCGGATTGCCGCCTCATCTGGCACCCCTTCACCCAGCACCAGACCGAACCCGCGCCGATCCCAATCGAACGGGCGAGCGGCGCAAGCCTTTTCACGCCGGAGGGGCGCGAAATTCTGGACCTGATTTCCTCGTGGTGGACCTCGATTCACGGCCACGCGCACCCGGCCCTGAACGAGGCGCTGGCGCGGCAGGCGGCGACAATGGAACATGTCATGTTCGCGGGCTTCACCCATCCGCCCGCAATCAAGCTTGCGGAGAATCTTGCGGCTCTGCTGCCGAAGGAACTGAAACGGGTTTTCTTCTCCGATAACGGCTCGACCGCGGTCGAGGTCGCGCTCAAGCTTGCCTTTCAATACTGGAAGAACCAGGGCGAGGAGCGCCGCACCCGGTTTATCGCCTTTGAAGGCGCCTATCACGGCGATACGGTCGGAGCGATGTCGGTGGGGCGGGGCAGCGGATTTTACAAGCCGTTCGAGGACATTATGTTTTCGGTCGAACTGGCGCCCTCCCCGTATACATGGGAGCTCGATTTCGATATCGAGGAGCGCGAGGAACAGGCGCTTCAAGGTTTGCGCCGCCGTTTGCAGACCTATGGCGACGAGGTCGCGGCGCTGATCGTCGAGCCGCTCGTTCAGGGCGCGGGCGGCATGCGCATGGGACGCCCCGAATTCCTCAAGGCCGCCGCCGAAATGGCCCGCGAGTTCGGAATCCTGCTGATCTTCGACGAGGTCGCGGTGGGTTTCGGTCGCACGGGGACGATGTTCGCGTTCGAACAGGCGGGTGTCACGCCGGATTTTCTCTGCCTGTCCAAGGGTCTGACGGCGGGTTACATGCCGATGTCGGTGACGGTGACCACGAGCCAGGTGTTCAAGGCGTTTCTGGACGAGGGGCCGGGGAAGATGTTCACGCACGGCCATTCCTTCACCGCCAACCCGCTGGCGTGTGCCGTCGCGCTCCGCTCGCTCGAACTGTTCGCGGAAGAAAAAAGCCTCAAAAAGGTCGCCCGCATTGAGGCCGCACACCGCGCCCGCCTCGACGACCTGCACGCGCATCCGCTTGTGGCTATGCCGCGCGTAAAAGGCTCGATCCTCGCCTTCAACCTGCGCCACGGCGGCGGCGATTACAAATCGAGAGACAGCGAGCGTCTGCGCGACTGGTTCCTGAATAACGGCCTGAACATCCGCCCGCTCGGCGACGCCGTTTATCTGATGCCGCCCTACTGCATCACGGACGAGCAGCTCGAGCGGGCCTATGCGGGGATTTTTGCGGGGTTGGAGACCCTTTAAGGCTCGGGTGGCAATGGAGAGTCGGGCCGCAGATCTCTTCCGGGTTCCATGAGGTCCGGTCTTCTATCGGCGAGAACGTTTTTCGGCAATTCGCCTCTAGCGCGTATCTGAGCGCATGTGCTGGCAGCATCGGCAGCCTGCTGCAAAATCACTTTGTTTCGCTCTCCTCTCTCAGTCATCTCTTCCCTAAGAGCTTCAGGCGAAATGTAGTTTTCCAGTTCGGGATCGAGCCAAACGCCCGTTGAGGCACCTCGTGCCATTGGCGTGCCTTTGAGATGCGTCAGGGTGCTTTCCCGAAGGGGCCGCACTTTCCAGCTTTCGACAAGGAGGTAGTCGGCGTCCGAGTAATCTCCCATGGGAACGTCCACGTACAGTCTGTCATAGTGCGGTGTACCACCCAGAACGGCATCAATTGCCTCGTCGAAGCTAACGAGCGAAATGGTTGATCTTATTCTTCTCTCAAAACTAAGAGAGGTTATCAAGTCGGACATGTTCGCAAGAACATCTGGATCAGGGTGAGTGACCGTTAAAAAAGCATCCCGTTTCTTTTGTGTGTTTTCCGTCACTCGGATAATGCGCTCGGAATTATTCGCCAGAACACCTCCACCGGTGACATGGGCGACAAGCAGAACATCGTCGCCCTTAACCTGTCCTGAAAGGCTACGCGCTGCGTGTTCGGGGAGCCTTTTCTTGTGTTTCGACAGAATACGCTGCTGAATCAGCGTTGTATCCATACGTAACTGTCCGTATAGTTTCTGAAACTGTGCGGCTTTGTCAGGATCGCTGCTTTGGAGCGCACGCCATCCGTCGGCAAACTGGCCGCGAACATGGGTTTCGCCTTCGCGTTCGCTCTCGAGTCCGGCCATAACGCGCAATAGTCTCTCGTATCCATCCGGTCCTTCCAGAACAGAAATCATATTCCGGACGTTGCCGTAAGGAAAATCGGCGAAACAAGCTGTGTCGCCGTACCAGATTTGACGTGCGCAGCTTGCGGCAAAGGGGACAGCGTTCCGTTCACGCCATGCTTGCATTTCTTCAGTCAGATATTTCGACTTGAAATCGACCACACAAAGGCCGTTAACGGATAGTTCGCTGCTCATTGTCGGATGAATCCCTGTTGATTTGATGCGAGGATTACGATAACCGGGCGAAGAAGTCAAGCATTATGACAAAGGGTGCCGTACACGACGTGCCATGTCACCTCCGCCCCATACCGTTCCTCCAGCAACCGGCAGGCGCGGCGCAGGGAGAAGCTTTGGGATTTGTAGCCTGGGCGGGGGGTGCCGGAGCCGGGGTCGCGCAGGGCTTTCAGGAAGGCACGGGCGTTGTCGTACTTCACGGCGATCCGGCTTTCCGTGAACACGCCGGGCAGTTCGTGCCGCGCCGTCAGGCCGGAGTCCAGTCCTGCCTCCTGAAGGCACGCGTCCCATTCGCGGAAACTGTCATGCCCGAGAGCCGCATAGAGCACCATGCCCTCCGGGTTCAAAAACGCGCGAAGCCGCTCGAGGCCGGAATGCGGATCGTCGAACCACTGCACGGCCATCGAGGAGGCGATCAGGTCGAAACCGCCTTCGACGGACGGGCTTTCGCCGTCCATGACGGCGAATTGCGCCGCGGCGTGCGGATGGTTGCGGTGGCAGGCGTCGACCATTTCCGGGGCAATGTCGGTAATGAGGTGGCGGCCTTGCGGATAACGGGCAAACAAATGCCGCGTCAGGAACCCGGTGCCCGCACCGATCTCAAGCACCCGCGGCCAGTACATGTCCGGCAGGTGCGTTGCCAGCAGATCGGCGATGTCGCGCTGGAGCTTCGCCGTTCCGTCGTAGGTATTCGCGCGGGCGCCGAAACTGCTTGCGATCCGCGCCTTTTGCTCAGCGGAGCTCATTGACGAATTCCTGAATCTGGCGTGCGCACCATGCGGGAACGGTGAGCGGCATGGCGTGGCCGCCGGTTTCGAGCCACCGCAAATCCTTCTTCTTGAAAATCGCTTTGCTGACCTCCGGCTTGACGATCCGGTCGTCTTCCGTGGCCAGAGCCAGAACCGGACAGGTCAGCGAGGCGAATTCCTTGCGCGCGTCCCATGTCGTGAGCCAGTCGAGCCCCTCCTTGAGGCGCGGAACGACAAGCTCGCCGTTCGGCGCGAAATCCCTTGTTCCGCAGGCCTGCCAGAATCCGTGCATCTGGGCGGCGGGGTTGCGGTCGAGATGCTTCTTCATTGCCTCGATCTCGCGCTTGTCGACATGCGCGTGGAAACAGTCGAAACCGCCCATCGAAATGAACGCCCTGAAATCCTGCCTCTGCCGGAGCAGCCACAGCGCGCCGAGCGAATGGCCGATGACGATCGCGTTCCCGGGAATCTCCGAAACCGTCTTGCCGTGATAGCCCTCGACAAACCCGAGATCGACGAAGCGCAGATCCATATTGTAAAGCTGTGCGGCCAGTGCCCGGAAGGCGTGCGGATTGAGTCCCCAGCCATGGACGAGGTAGACGTTGTTCATGCGTTCTCCTTTCGCGCATGTTCGCGCAGGACGGTTACCAGCCGCTCGATATCGCCTTCCGTATGCGCCGCCGTGAAGGCGAAGCGCACGCGGGCGGTGTTCGGCGGCACGGTCGGCGGACGGATCGCAACCGACCACAGCCCGTTATCCTTCAACCGTTCGCACAGCGCAAGCGCCTTCTCCGCCGCGTCCGTCATAACCGGAACGATATGCGTCCGCGAGAGGCCGGTGCGGTAGCCGAGCGCCTTGACCTCCGCGCGGAACGTCTCGGCAAGCCGGGCCACGCGGGCGCGCTCGCCGTCCATGTCCGGCACGAGATCAAGCGCCGCGTCGATGGCACCGAGCACGGAAGGGGGCAGGGCGGTCGCGTAGATCAGCCCGGCGCATTTGTTGACGAGATACTCCTTTACGACGTTCGAGCAGGCGATATACGCGCCGAAGCTCCCCATGGCCTTGCTGAACGTCCCGACGACGAGATCGGCCTTGTCCGCGAGTCCCTTGCCTTTGGGGCCCAGAATGCCGGTCGCGTGCGCCTCGTCGACCATCAGGAACGAGCCGAACATGTCGGCCGTCTCGCGGAGCTGGTCCAGCGGGGCGAGATCGCCATCCATCGAAAAAACGCTCTCGGTCAGAATGAATTTCGGGACCTGCTTGAAGTGCGCGCGCTGGCACAGGCTTTCGAGGTGCGGAATGTCGTTGTGCTTGAAACGCGACTGCGTGATCCCGGCGGCGGCGCTCCCGATATGCATGCTCGCATGGTTGAGCCGGTCGGCGAACACGATCGGCTCCGCGCCAAGCACGTCCCTGTCGAACAGGGCGGGCAGGACGCTGGCGTTCGCCTGAAAACCCGAAGCCATGACCAGCGCGGCCTCGAACCCCTTGAACGCGGCGATTTTGTCTTCAATTTGCGCGAATAGCTCGAGATTCCCGGTCACAAGCCGCGACGCGCCCGCTCCAGCTCCGTACCGCCCGGCCCACTCCTGCGCGCGGGCGACGACCTCCGGGTGGAAGGACAGGCCGAGCGAGTCGTTGCTCGCGAAATTGATATAGGTCTTGCCGCTCTGCTCGAGCGTACGCGCGTCCGGGCGACGGACGCGCGTCAGTTCCCGGTAAAGACCCTGCTTCCGGCGTTCCACGAGAAAATCCGCAAAGACTTTTTCGATTTCGTGCATGACCCATGGTGTAGCGGTCTGCCACCGCGTTGGCAAGCGTCAGAAAAAACAGGCATCGTCTTTAGCCTAATAAATCATGGTTATTAAACGGGTTGTCATCCTTATTGCGCTTTTCCGTTTCTGGCGGTCCCCGACAGGAATCGAGGTCCCCTCCAAACATCCGCGTTCACGGTTCAGGTGAAAGCCTCTTCCGATTTCGTCCGTAGTCCTGTACACCTGTCTGCGGTTCCGGAAATCAAACTTCGAATGAGGAAAACGGACATGGGCACGCATGTGATGCTTCCGAAAGACGATCCCGGCATGCGCTATGACTGGCGCGTCGAGGAGGTCGAAACCTTGCTGGATACGCCGCTGATGGACCTGCTGTACAGGGCGCAGGGCGTGCACCGCGAATACCACGACGACAATTCGGTGCAACTCGCCGCGCTGCTCTCGATCAAGACGGGGGCGTGCCCGGAGGACTGCAAATACTGCCCGCAATCGGCGCATCACGCCAAAAAGACCGGTCTGCAACGTGAGCCTCTGATGCCGGTAGCCGAGGTGCTCGCCAAAGCGGAAACGGCCAAAAAGGCGGGCGCGAACCGGTTCTGCATGGGCGCCGCCTGGCGGCAGGTGCGCGACGGCAGGGAGTTCGACCAGGTGCTCGAGATGATCCGCGGCGTGCGTTCGCTCGGGCTCGAGGCTTGCGTAACGCTCGGCATGCTGACGCAGGAACAGGCGGACCGCCTCGCCGAGGCGGGTCTCACCGCCTACAACCATAATCTCGACACCTCGCCGGAATATTACGGCGAGATCATCACCACGCGTACCTACGAGGACCGGCTGGAAACGCTCGAGCGCGTGCGCAAGGCCGGGATCACGATTTGCTCGGGCGGCATCATCGGCATGGGCGAAAGCCAGACCGACCGCGCGCGGCTCCTGCAAATCCTCGCCAATCTCAACCCGCACCCGGAAAGCGTGCCGATCAACGCCCTCGTTCCCGTCCCCGGCACGCCGCTCGAAAACGCGAAGCCGGTGGAGCCGCTCGAGATGGTGCGCATGATGGCCGCTGCCCGCATCATGATGCCGAAATCCCGCGTCCGCCTGTCCGCCGGACGGCATAACCTCTCCAAAGAAGCGCAAATCCTGTGCCTGATGGCCGGGGCCAATTCGATCTTCTACGGCGAAAAACTCCTCACCACCTCGAACAACGACACCGGCGAGGATTTGAAAATGATCGAAGAGGCGGGGTTGAAGATACAGGCTGCCTGACCGGGCCTTCGATCTCGAGGTTGGTCAGGGAAGCTTTCGTCCTCTTGCAGGCTTTTTCTTGCTTCGGTCCGCTCGTCTTCTATCTGAAGGGGGATGAGAGCGCTCGTTCCGATTGTCGTCATATTTCTGGTCGCGGGTTGCACACGGGCGGGGCTTCTGGCCGCGAATGCGCCGGGCGGGTTCGACGATATCCGGCGTATCGCCGATGTCCGCTTCTCGAGCGACCCCGGCCTTTCGCTCGATATCTACGTCCCGCCCCGGGCCGGGGAGCGGGAGCTGCCGGTTGTCGTTTACTTCCACGGCGGGCGGTGGACGAATGGCGACAAGGACATGTACCAGTTCGTCGGCGCGGCGCTGGCTGGAAAAGGTTATGTGGTCGTTATTCCGGACTACCGGACCTATCCGCACGTGCGCTTTCCGGCATTCGTCGAAGACGGGGCGCGAGCGGTCTCGTGGGTGTCCGGCAACATCGCGGGCTATGGCGGGAATCCGCGGGCGATCTTCCTGATGGGGCATAGCTCGGGCGCGCATATCGCCTCGCTGATCGCGACGGATCCCTCATATCTGAAGGCACAAGGAGCGGATCACGGCGTCGTCCGGGCCTTTGCCGGTCTCGCCGGGCCCTACGCCTTCACGCCGGAAGCGGACGATCTCAAAGACATTTTCGGACCGCCGGATCGCTATCCGCTTATGCAGGCGACGAATTTTGTCAGTGCGGACGATCCGCCGATGCTGTTGCTGCGCGGCGCGGACGATACCGTCGTCGGGGCTTTCAACGCGGAGCGCCTTGCGCGCGCCCTGCGCGAGGCGGGCGTGCCGGTCGAAGTCAGGACCTATGAGGGAGTCAACCATCTTGAGATCGTCGGGGCGCTGACATGGTTCTGGCGCGGCAAGGCGCCGGTCCTCGACGATGTCGACCGGTTTTTCAAGCGGTATGCGCCATGAAAAATGCCCCTCTCCGGCGAGGAAAGGGGCGAGTTCTCAGGGTGTGAAACGATTTTCAGGGGCCGGCGGGAACGGGCGCGAGCGGAACCGCTTGCTGGACCGGCACAGATCCGGCACCTTCGTCGTGCCGCTGGAAGCTGACGGGCGTGCACCTGGCTTCCGTGATGTAGGGGTACCAGCCGAGCGTTTTGTTGCGCACGCCGTAATAGGTGATGTCGCATTTGTTGGTTTCGTTGGCGATGGCGCCGGCAACGTCCTCCGGATAGTACCCGTGCCCGCGCGTGACCCAGTTGCGCGCATCGAGAATGATGTTGTCGCGCATCCGGAAATACATCGTATCGTCTGCGCCGCACGGATAGGAAAAGCAGCCGGATGTTTGGTGGACCCCGGCGGGTTCGTCGAGTTCCTGCGCCTTGTTCAGGTAGATCGACGTTTCCTGCGTGCGAAGGAGCATCGCTCCGTCATAGGTTGTCTGCACCGCCAGCGGTATGCCGTACTGGATGACGCTGCCCGCGAGAATTACGGAGGCCAGCGTTGCCGCTGCCGCGCGCTTTGTTGAAAAGACACGGTTGCCGTCTTCGTCTCTCGTGTAAGCGATGCGGCTGAAAGCAGCCCTGTAGCCCCGCCACGCGCCGTCAACGGCTGGTTCGATCAGGTGCCAGGCGGGTTTCGCCCATTCCTGATAGACATACTTTCCGGTTTCAGCGGTTCTGTCGCAAAAGCGAGCGGCCTTTTCGAAAGAGCTCTCCAGACGCCGGACGGCTCGCAGGAAGGTGATTCCGTCGCCAGAGAGGTTTTCGTGCGAAGGAGAGGGCACGTCTTGTCCTTCTCCGGCTTCAGACGACGGATCATGAACTTCGCTCCGTTTTAACGCTTTAAGGGCGGAGGCCAGGGTGTCGTTTTGGTTTGCGTCGATCATTGTTTTAGCTCCATTGGTTGAGAAAATCAGGGTGAAGGTGCGAAGAGAATGCGCGTCGCCTCCGACATGCCGCCGGGAGCGATGCCGTTACCGGGCGGGAAGCGGGTCACGTTGTCAGGCATTTCGGCGGGCGCGGTCTCCGGGGTGGCAGCGACAGCGATCGTGAAACCGCCGGCGCGCGGGTCGTAGCTCGCGCGAATGACGCCACCTTCCTTGCGGCTGCGCATCTGCAGAACGGCCTTGTCGATCTGCGTCTCGAGCTTCTTTTCAAGGAAACGCTGGACCTGCCGGGCACCTTCTTCGGGCCGGTAGCGATCAGCGACGATTTCGGCGATGTCATCGTCGGGAAGTTCGACGACAATGCCGTCTTCGCGGAACTCTTTGTTGCCGCTTTCGACCTTGCGGCGCAGGATCTTGTGGATCACCTCGGGCTGGAGCGACTTTAGCAGCGGAAATCCGTCGACCCGGTTGATCAACTCCTGGGGAAAGACCTGACGCAGCGCGGTTTTCACTTCCGTTTCGGTGCTTTCCGACTCGGGGTCGAGGTCTTCGACCAGCGAGAGATGCTGGGCAAGGTTCGTCGTCATGATGACGATTGTGTTTCGGAAATCGACCGTGCCCAGCTCGTCCGAAAGTCGACCCTTGTCGAGCACCTGCAACAGAATTTTAAAAACGTCCGGGTGCGCCTTTTCAATCTCGTCGAGCAGTACAACCTGGTGCGGTTTCTCACGCACGGCGTTCGTCAGTTTTCCCCCCTCTCCGTAACCGGCATAGCCTGGGGGCGCACCGATCAGGCGTGAGACGGTGTGCTTTTCCATGAACTCGCTCATGTCGAAAACAGTCAGGTTCGCGGAATCGTCGAACAGCAGCTCGGCGAGGGATTCGGCGATAAAGCTCTTGCCGATGCCGGACGAGCCGAGCAGCACATAGCTGCCGATGGGGCGGGTACGGTTCGAGCGTGCTTTCGAACGCACGACCGAGCCGGTAATCGCGTCCACTGCGTGGTCCTGACCAAGCACCTTTTCCTTGAGGCGCGCGTCGAGATTGAGGACTTTCTCGAGTTCATTGTCGTCGAGATCGTTGACCGGTATTCCCGCGATTTCGCTGAAAAGATCCTTTACGTCCGAGACCTCCAGCGTGAGTGCCGTGTTGTGCTCGCCCTTGATGCGGCGCAAGGCTGGAAGCACCTTGTCCTCAAGGTCTCGTCTGAGGTTGCGGATGTCCGACTCTGCCTCGCGGATGGCCTGCGTTTTCCGGTTGTCGATGTCGCCTGCCCCAGGTGCGCGCCCGAGTTCTTCGCGCAGCCTGTCTGTCAGGTCGGCGGTCAGTCTGGCGACAGAGATCTCCGCGGCTTCGAGCCGGTTTTCGATCTGACGGCGCTTGCCGTAAGCGTAGTAAAGCTTTTTCGCCCGGTCACTCCATTCATCGTGAACGGTCTGGATGTCGTTGGCGAGTGTGCCCTGCCGTTCCAGCAGCGCGGCACGGTCTTGCCCCTCGGCTGTTTCCTGCCTGGTCTCAAGGTCGCTCTTCTCTCTTTCAAGGGCATCGAGTTGCGCCGGTCGCGCCTGCATCCGCGAAACGAAAGTCGAAGCGATATGGTCGCGCAGGCGCAACGAGCGCGCCGGTTGCTCGCGCATGTAAATGCCGAGAGCCGGGTAGGCGAAGGTCAGCGACGCAATTTCCCTTTCCGCTTCCTCCGTGATCGTCAGGCCGTCGAAGTGGCATTCGACCAGAGGCCGGGTTGCCCTCAATATCGCGAGCGTTTCGTCCTGTCCGGGCGGCTCCTTGCGAAGGACGGTAAACAGTTCGGCCATGTCGGAATGACAGCCGACAACCTCTTCGAGCTTGTTCTTGCCGGGTTCTTCCCGGACCATCCAGACCGTCTGGAAGCCGCCCTTCTTCAGCTCGCGCATAAAGGAGGAAATCAGCCCGTGGCAGTGATGGTTGCGCACGCCGTTCAGGAAGTCGTTCGCGTCCTCGATGACGAGCACATGCTCGCCGGGTTTGCGGAGTTCGTCGAACATTTCGCGGATTGCGTCCTGAATCTTTTTCGGATCGCTCGTGTCGAACAGCGTGTTGACGTCCAGCAGGAGAAGCCGACGCTCCACCATGTGGAACGGGAGCATGGCATCGCCCGCATGGTCGAGATCGGCGAGCGCCTTCGTCTTGCGCCGCGCGATGCCGAGCAGGTTTGCGGTCTTGCCGACGCCCGAGGGGCCGGAATAAATGATGTTGTTGTAACTGTTCTGGCCGAGAACGCTGGCGATCCGGCCGATGTCGCCGTCACCGACCAGCTCGAAGCCGGGATGCATGACTTCGACATAGTCTTCCAGGTCGTGCAGGATGCGGTTCTCGAAATATTTTCGCGCATTGCCGTTCGCGGGTACTCGTGGGGTGGTCATGGGACTAATCCTCAAAGCAGATGTTTCTGGGTACCGGAAAATCCGGGAGCCGACCGAAGGGGACCGGCTCCCGGTGCGCCGGGCTATGCGCCCGGTTCGGGGCTAGCGGGAGCGGCATCCGCAAGGCGCTGTCCGTGCGCGTCGATCACTTCGGCCTGCATGCCGATCTTGCGGTCGGCCTTGTCCTTCAGGTCGTCCATCGCCTCCGCAAGGCGCTCGAGCTGTTCCTTTTCCTCGAGGGAAATGTCGAGCGTGGCTTCGTTCGAGGCGTCGAGAGCTTCGCTCATGTTGCGGGTCAGTTCCGCCATGCGTTCGATGGAAGAGACACGGGACTGCTTTGCGAGCAGCGAGCGCTCCATCAGCCTGATGCTGTCGTCGAAGGCTTCCTCGGCATCGCTCTGGAACTGGCCTTCATTGACAAGCGCCTGAACGAGGGCTGCGAGCGCCTGCGCGCCGTCGAGCATGTTTTGCCCGCTTTGCGTGGCGATCGTTATTGCTATGATTTGCTGCGTCTCGGCGCGTGTCAGGCCCTGTTCGACGATGTCCTTCAGGTTCAGCAGCGAGACATTGAGGTTCTGCAACTGGTCCGCAAGGGTCGTCGTGGAGAGCAGTACGCCGTCGAGATCGGCGACGTAGCCGTGGGCGGCCTGTTCCATTTTCCGCTGGTCGCGGTCCGAGAGCGAGGACAGCTCTTCGAGGCCTTCGATGGCCACAGTGGGTTCGGCACCGGCGGCGCGACCTTCCTTGAAGTCTTTGAGCGCTTCCGTATTGCGGCGTGTAGAGAATTCGAGCGCCTTGCGCAGCACGTCGACTTTGTCGCCGATATTGGCGTTTACGTCGAGCGTGCCGACTGTGCGTCCGCGCAGAACGTCAAGCTGGTCGTGAATACCCGTGAGGATCGTTTCGGTGTCGTCGACATAGTCGAGCGTTGCCTTGGCGAGCTCATGGATTTTCGCCTTGAAGCCGTCGCCACCGATATCGAGAACGGCCAGGACTTTCTCGTGAATGGCGTGCCTGTCGTCACCGATATAGGCCCGGTAGGTGCTTGTCGCTTCCGTCAGACCTTCGCGGGCATCGGCCAAATTGGCGCGCTTCGCAGCAATCTTATCGCTGATGGCCCCGAGTTCCCGCTTGTCTTCACGGTACTGGCGTCTGGCTTCGCCCATCAGGAACAGCTTCGAATCTCCTTCGTTGACACTTCTTGTGAGGCGCCGCTGCGTATACTCAAGCGTCCGGATTTCGCCGTCGAGACCCGAGACATTTCGGGTGCGTTCCGCGACGATCCCTTCAAGTCGCTCGGCTTCTCTCTGACGGTCGATGGCGTCGACGATCGCCTTTACAAGTTCTTTCTCGCCGCCAAGCTCCGCGATCATGGTTTCGACGTTCTGGACCTTGCCTTTAAGGTCGGCGCGCCCGCGCACGACGTCGCGGTAGTTATCCATGACATCCTGAAGGCTTTTCTTCAGCTCCGACAGCGGGTTGTCCCGTGACAGGCGGATGCATTCGCGGTTGTGTTCGTTATAGTCGGCGACAAGCTTCTTGATGATGGCCCGAATCTCGGTGGTCTGTTGGCCAAACTTCTCGTTGAGCGGATGGCGCTCGCTGTCCGTATCTTCGAAGTCGATCAGCATCATCCGGCTGATCCGGTCGAACATTTCGGACTTGTCGAGAGAGGTATCGAGAAGGGTGCGGTAGATGGCGCTTTCGTTCAGTGAAAACTGCGCAGAAAGTCCGTTGTCCTGCTCGGTTGCTTCCAGCAGGCCGCGGTCGAGATCCGTTGCCCGTCCCGCAGCGACGGCTGGTTCCGAAACCCGGTTGCGCAACGCGTCGAAGCGGCTGCGGATGTCGCCGGGAGAAGTCGTAGTACTGGTCATGGTATTTCTCCTTATTCAAAGTAAAAGTCATCGTGTTCCACCAGCGGCAACCGCCGATGAAAGTAAAAGAGCTATCGAATACGTAAGTTGTGGCCGCGGTTCTCCCCTTGCCGCGTCACGCATCACGCCATGAAGCGGGCACAAGGATTCGGTTGTCGCACACAGGCGGCACGCCGGAGTCAGATTGTCAGGGGGAACTGGGGAGCGTTAGCTGCTAAAGATGTTCCTGGTTCATAAGCTGCATATGGTAAGCCCCTTTCTGTTTCAATGCGCGAGGCGAGCCTCGGGCGTTTTCCAGCCAGCCTTTCGCGGGCGGAAATCGGTAAACACATGATGTATAATGATTAACCTGAGCGTCGCGTGCGGTATACCGTCGCGTTCACCGGGGTTTGCTCATGGCAAACGTTCGAGAAAATGCATCACGACTGTCGAGGAAAAGCTCCGGCAGGCAAACGGCTTTTTGCGGCGGATCGCTTCTTTGCGGTTGTCCATTTCATCTCTCCGTTTCACAGATGCCAGAACACATATTGCGCGTTTTCGCACCTGTAAAAGAGGCCAATGGCGGCGAACTATGAGTTTATTCGCTTACCGCATTAATTATTTAAATGATAGTCGATACGGCGATTACGTCAAGCGAAATCGGTCGTTTCTTGTACGAATCTTGTATTGGTTACTTCAGGGGGATAAACTCCTTATCCGATCCCGCTGACTTCGCATGATCTGGAGAGGATTTCGATCCGCTTCACATTTCGTGGCAGATATGCTTAGTAGGACCAACGATCCCCTTGAAACATCGAAAGGCGCGAAGATGACCGAAGCCAGCGGTAACATTATCAATATCAAAACCGGCCTTGCCGAGATGCTGAAGAACGGCGTCATCATGGACGTGGTCAATGCGGATCAGGCGAAGATCGCCGAGGATGCGGGCGCGGTCGCGGTAATGGCGCTTGAGCGCGTGCCCTCCGATATCCGCAAGCAGGGCGGCGTGGCGCGTATGTCGCGACCCGAGCTTATCGAGGAGATCATGAAATCCGTCTCGATCCCTGTCATGGCCAAGTGCCGGATCGGCCACTTCGCCGAGGCGCAGATTCTGGAAGCGCTCGGAGTCGATTTCATCGACGAGAGCGAAGTTTTGACGCCCGCCGACGAGGATTACCACGTCGATAAGAACGCTTTCAAGGTTCCGTTCGTCTGCGGCGCGACCTGCCTCGCCGAGGCGCTGCGCCGTATCGGCGAGGGCGCGGCCCTTATCCGGACCAAGGGCGAGGCCGGAACCGGTAATATCGTCGAGGCCGTGCGCCACATGCGCCAGATCAATCAGGATATTCGCCGCGTTCTGACGCTGGACGAGGCGGAACTGATGACCGAAGCCAAGAATCTTGGCGCGCCGTACGAGCTTCTCAAAATCGTCCGCAAGGAAGGTCGCCTGCCCGTGCCGAATTTTTCGGCCGGAGGCGTGGCGACGCCGGCGGATGCGTCGCTTGTCATGCAACTTGGTGCGGAGACGGTATTTGTGGGCTCGGGCATCTTCAAGAGCGAAGACCCGCCCGCCTACGCCAAAGCCATCGTCAAGGCGGTCGCCCACTACGACGACCCGAAAATGGTGCTCGAAGCCAGCAAAGGCCTTTCGGGCGAGCCGATGCGCGGAATCGACATCCACGAACTTGAAACCGAGCAACGTCTTGCGAACCGTGGCTGGTAAACCCGTCATCGGCGTTCTTGCCCTTCAGGGGGCCATACAGCTTCACCGCCCGCATATCGAGGCGGCGGGCGGGGAGTATTTGCCCGTGCGCACGGCGGGGGATTTTGAACGGGCCGATGCCTTCATCCTGCCGGGCGGCGAGAGCACAACGATGCTGAAGCTGATCGACGCGTTTGGTCTTGAAGAGACGATGCGCAAGGCCTTCGCCGAAAAGCCGGTCTGGGGCATCTGCGCGGGCGCGATTCTATTAGCCGAGACGGTGCGCAACCCGGAGCAAAAGAGTTTCGGCCTGCTCCCGATCACTGTCACCCGCAACGCCTACGGCCGCCAGCTCGAGAGCATTCAGCAGGAGATCGGCGGTTATCCCGTCTCCTACATACGCGCCCCGGTCATCGAAGCGGTTGGACCGGACGTCGAGGTACTTGCGGAGCGCGAAGGGCAACCGGTCTGGGTCCGGCGCGGGAGTGCGATGGCCAGTACGTTCCACCCCGAACTGACCCTGCGCTATCCATCGCCGATGCATCGGACGTTCGCAGACCTTGCCCGTTCTCCATTGCCGGGTTCAAAGCCGGCTGGCCCTCATTAGGCTCCCCTTGAGCCGAGCCGACAAGCAGGGTTTTTTCGCAGTCCGTTTCGATGTCTGGATCTTATCCGCGTTTGCCGGAGTTCTACCCCCTCAACACCCCGCCCGTCTTTGCAGCCACGGCGTCGGTAATCTTTGCCGAGATCGACTCGAGTTCGGTCTCGGTGAGGGATTTGTCCTTGGGTTGCAGGATGACGGTGAGCGCGACCGACTTCCTGCCTTCCTCGATGCCTTTGCCGGTGTAGATGTCGAAGACCTGCGCGTCCGCAATCAGGCGCTTGTCGCAGGCCCTGGCGGCGCGGATCAGCGTTTCGGCCTCCACGTTCCGGTCGACGATGAAGGCGAAGTCGCGGCTCACGGGCTGGAGCGGGTGCAACTCGAGGCTGGGTTTGTGGGTGCCTTTCGCGCGGGCATCCGGGATATTGTCGAGGTAAATTTCGAACGCGGCTACGGGCCCGTCCACGTCCATTTCCTCAAGCACCGCCGGGTGGATTTCCCCGAACTGGGCGAGCACGTTGCGCCCGAGTTTAAGCGTCGCGCTGCGGCCCGGGTGGTACCAGCCATCGGCGTCGCGCCCGATTTGAAGCGAGGCGACCGGCGCCCCGCACGCTTCGAGCGCGGCAAGACAATCGCCCTTTGCGTCGAACACGTCGACCGGACGGCTCGCTTGCGGGCCGTCCCAGTGGCGCTCGCCAATATTGCCCGCGCGCACCCCCGCGGCGATCAGGAGCTGTCCATCATTCCTGGGTGAGATGAAGCCCGGGCCGATTTCAAAAAGTCCCGCATTCGGATAGCCCCGGTCGGCATTGCGCCCGGCGGCCGCGATCAGGTTCGGCAGTGGCGTTGGCCGCATGAGGTCAAGCTCGGCGTTAATCGGGTTCAGGAGCGTTAGCGCCTCGTTCCGCTTGTTGTCGTTCGCGCCGAACAGTTGCGCGACGCTCGTTTGCATGAAGGCCCAGGTGATGCACTCCTCGAGCCCGCGCGTGGCGAGCGCGGTTCGGGCAAGGCGGGCGCGCGCGCCGCTCTTTGTCTCGGCGACCTGCGTCGTTGAATGCTCGTTGCGCACCGGTACGGCGGGGAGATTATCGAAGCCGTGGATGCGCAGGATTTCCTCGACGATGTCGGCCTTGTCCTCGACGTCGCCGCGCCATGGCGGGGGCTCGATTGCCCAGACTTCTTCTTCATAACCGGTGACAAGGAAGCCGAGCGCGCGAAGGATTTCGTGCTGCTCCTTCGGTCCGACCATCACGCCGCCGAGCTTGAGGCAATAATCCGGGGAATACTCGATCACGCGCCGCCATTTCGGGAGCGCACCCGCTTCGACCACCTCGCTCGGTTCGCCGCCGCAGAGGTCGAGGATGAGCTTCGTAGCGAGCTCCATACCCGTATAGGTGAATTCGGGGTCTATGCCGCGCTCGAAGCGATAGCGCGCATCGCTGTCGATCTGGAGTGCGCGGCCCGTCCTGGCAATCGCGGTCGGCGTAAAGTACGCGCTTTCGACAAAGACGTTGACGGTCGTTCCGGTTACGCCCGTGGACGTGCCCCCGACAACGCCGCCAAGGCCCAAAACACCGCTTCCGTCGCAAATGACCGTGTGCCCGTCTTGAAGCGTGTATTCCTTGTCGTTCAGCGCTTCGAAATGCTCGCCCTCTTTGGAGAGGCGCGAATAGATGTTTCCCTTCACGAGGTCGGCATCGTAGACGTGCAGCGGGCGCGCATGGCCGAGCGACACGTAATTCGTGATATCGACAAGCGCCGAAATGGGGCGCAGGCCGACGGCCTTCAGGCGGCGCTGGAGCCAGTCGGGGGAGGGGCCGTTTTTTACTCCCCTGATGTAGCGGCCAAGGAAAAGCGGGTTCGTCTCGGTTTTGACGTCCACGCCGATGGGGCTTTCGAAGCGGCCTTTGACAGGCTCGATATCGAGTTCTTTCAGTTTGCCAAGGCCCGCAGCGGCGAGGTCGCGCGCGATGCCGTAAATCCCGGCGCAATCGGCGCGGTTGGGCGTCACGGAAATATCAAAGACCGGGTCGTTCAAGCCCATGATTTCGGCGAAGGGCACGCCAACGGGCGTGTCGACCGGGAGCTCGATGATGCCTTCATGATCGTCGGACAGGCCCATCTCGCGCTCGGAAACCAGCATTCCGCAGGACTCGACGCCGCGAATGACGCCTTTTTTAAGGACCATATCCGTGCCTGGCACATAGCTGCCCTCCGGCGCGAACACGGCCTTCATGCCGGTTTTCGCGTTTGGAGCGCCGCAGACGACCTGCACTTTTTCCGTACCGGTATCGACAATACAGACTTTCAGGCGATCCGCGTCCGGGTGCTTCTCGGCGCTCACCACATAGGCGGTATGGAACGGCGCGTAGACCTTCGAAGGATCCTCGATGCCTTCAAGCTCGAGGCCCACATTTGTGAGCGTTTTCGCGATCGTGTCGATGCTCGCGTTCGTATCGAGATGTTCTTTCAGCCAGCCAAGGGTGAACTTCATTTTCGTCTACTTCCGGCATAGTTCTTGGACGCATCAGATTTAACGCGAATCGGGCGCCAAGGCCAAGGGTTTTGTTGCCGGCATTCGCGTGCAGGGGAATCGGCCGGTAGACGTTTTGTTGGCTTGCCGGAACGCCCGGATTTTTGCGGATGAGAATGAGTTTGGTTCGAAAAGCGGTGCATTTACCATAGAGAGCGATTTGCTCAGCGTAATTGGCACCTGATCATTTTCGCTTTGCTCACATGACGCCCGGCCGCGGAAACGGGGCGGGGGCAGTGCCGGGCTGCGGCCTGTCGAACGGGCTGGAGGACGGACCCGTCGTCTGCGGCACGGGGAGCGGCGGGTCCGGCGCGGTGTCGTCCATTTCGTCCGCGGCTGAAACATAGCCGTCCGGGTTGAAGGCGGGCTCGTTGTCCCCAGTCTGCGGCGCAGGGGTTTCGGGCATTTCAAAACCGTGATATTCGAGCGCTTCCGCAAAGACAGCAGAAAGTCCTTCCTCGAACGTAGGTTCCTCCATTCGCGTTGCTGCTGCGACTGCCGAGCGGGTCTCCGTTACGTCGAAACGATTGGGCGCGTAGCGGGCGGCGCCGGTCAGAAAGCGGTCGACATACGCTTTTTCACCCGGATGGTCGTCGAAGGCGCCTTCCCGGTCCATAAGGTCGATGGTCTTATAAAGAAGTTCGGGGTCATGTCGGCGGAACAGTACAAAGGCCGGATCGCGGTTGGTCATGAGGGCAATGCGTTCGCCGACTTTTTCTTGGAATCCAGCGTAGTCCTGGACTGAAAAGTCCGCATCAGCTGGCCCAAAGCTTTCAAGGCGTAGCGCGGGGACGCTGGCATGCAGGAAGTCCATGCATAGAATCGAGCCGATCGCCCTCGCTTCGACAAAGGCCTGCGGAACCTCCGGGTCGAGGGTGCGACCTGTGGCGATTTCCTCCCGGTACGTGTCGATGGCGAACTGATCGGCTCCGATTTCTTCGGTGAGGATCCGGTTCACCTTGTCCTCTGCCCACTTCACAATTTCACCGATGTCCTCCGGAGGCGCTTCCCGCACTTCTTCCAGTAGGGCGCGGTGCGGATCGGCATGAGCGGCTTCGTGCGCAAGAATAAAGGCCTGCCAGTCGAGCGGGCCGCCGGGTACGTTTTGCAGCTCTTCTGACGGGATGGACGTCAGGAGGCTTGCCATATCCTCTGCACTTGCGTCCATGTCCGGCAGAACGATGACGACGTGGTGGTGCGGCTGATGCTTGATCGCCGAAAATGTCACAGCGGCGGGGGCCTGCTGCTCGATTTTGGGAAGCATTTCCAGGCTGGTCTGGTGGACGCGCTCGTAGCTGTCGGTCGTAACAGGCACGTTATGATCGATCAGGTAACTCAGTAAGCGATCAAGACGGGAATCGTTGAAGGCTTCCAACGTATCCATTCGCGCCGCGACGAGACCGTTGCGCGCGGCGAACTCGACAGGGCACGCGTCGAAAACATCGTCCCGGCCGATTACCGTAACGTCCATACCGGCCCATTCGGGTAAGCGATCCGCGATCCAGCCGAGGCTCTCGATGGTTTCCGGGGAGCCGTAAAGGCGGTGGACTCCATCATCTTCCGGGTAGTCGCCATATGGGAGGGGAGGCAGATAGTCGGCAAGCGGGCTGCGGAGCGGAGACGTCGGGTCGACCACGGCGTCAATCGGATAGTCCAGGGTTGCATGCATGTCCTCAAACATGCCTCAGTCTAGCAGCAAAGATTTACATAATACAACGGCGTGGGTTTAAGTGGTTGATGTTATTCTATAAAGGCAAGACATGGAAGGAGAAGTCCAGGCGGTAGCCCACGGAGCGATAGAGGGCCTGCGCGTCGCTGTTCTTGCCTTCGGCGAGCCAGTAGATCCGCGCCCAGCCTTCGCGTTTCCCGGTCTCTTCCAGCGCGGCGATGAGCGCCTTGGCGATCCCTTGGCGGCGGAAAGCCGGATCGACGTAGACGTCCTGCATGTAGCAGACGGGCTTTAGGGAGCCGGTCGTGGGATGGACGACGCCATGAATGATGCCGGCAAGCTTGCCCTCGGTCCATGCCCCGAGGCCCACAATCGCGCTCTCCGGGCTTGTCAGTTCCGACCATGTGGATTTTGTGACATTCTCATTGCGCTGGCCGAGATTGTTGCCGTCCCACAACGGAAGCCAGTCTTCGAAATCGTCGGCGGAAAGCGGCCGGATATCAACCATCAGCCTTTCCGAAACTTCCAGGCGAGCGCCTTTAGGATGCCCCGGCGGCCTTTTTCGTTGAGTTCTTCGTACTCCTTGCGGATAGCGAACCTTTCGTCGTCGCCCTCGAACGGATAGTGGGCATCGCCGATCATTTTTTCAAAGTCGACTTCCCGTAACTGCCGGAGTTGAAGTTTCGCCAGGGTTTCCTGCTCCTCCTTGCTGAAATCTCCGTCACACCACGCCATCATTCGCGCGTAGTGCAGGAAAGTAGAGCGGTCGTTCTGGTCGGTGATTTTCGTGAACATTTCTTCAACGTCCTGCGGCTCGTGGACATCCTTTTTAAGGCGCTTGACCTGTTCGCCTGAAAAAGGAACGAGTTCGAGGGCCTTCGCCATAAAAGACACTTCCTCGTTGTCGACCACATCATCTGCATGGGCGAAGGCAAAAAGAGCTCGCCAAATGTGAAACTGGCTGTCATTAAGGCCTTTGGACATCGCACGCTGGACCTTTGTCTTACGGGATGGGGCAACCGGAACGCTTGAAAGCGCTTCCACTGCAAGGGTACTCCAATCGGCGACCAAAAGAAAACAGGGATTTTTTACGAGCGCGTCGCCGGGTTCGGACGTTTGAGCGGATCGAACCCGTAATGCTTCAGCCAGCGCGCATCACATTCGTAAAAGGTCCGCAGGTCCGGAATGCCGTATTTCAGCATTGCCGCCCGCTCGACCCCCATGCCAAAGGCAAATCCCTGATATTCGTCCGGGTCGATGCCGCAATTGCGCAGTACGTTCGGGTGCACCATCCCGGCGCCCAGAATTTCAAGCCAGTTCTGTTCGGTTTCGCTGGGAGCGCGGGCGATGCGCAATTCGCCGCCAGCACGCGTGCAGCCGATATCCACTTCCGCACCGGGTTCGACGAACGGGAAGAAGGACGGGCGGAACCGCACCGGCAGATCTTCGATTTCGAAGAATGCCCGCACGAAGTCGGTAAGGCACCCTTTCAGATGGCCCATATGCACATTTTTGTCGACATAAAGACATTCCATCTGATGGAACATCGGCGTGTGGGTCATGTCGTAATCTGACCGGTAAGTGCGGCCCATGCAGATCATTTTGACCGGCGGTTTATGCTCTTTCATATAGCGAATCTGCACAGGCGAGGTGTGCGTGCGAAGCAATTTCCGCGCATGTTCGCCTTCCTCGTCCGGATCCTCAGGCAGGAAGAACGTGTCCTGCATCTCTCTTGCCGGATGGCCGTCCGGGAAGTTGAGCGCCGTAAAGTTGAACCAGTCGTCCTCGATATCCGGGCCTTCTGCAACCTCAAAGCCCATGGAGGCAAAGATAGTCACAAGCTCTTCCATCGTCTGGCTGATCGGGTGGATGTGACCGATGTAGTCGGGTCGGGGCGCGAGCGTAACGTCGACGGTTTCGCGAATGAGGCGTGCGTCCATGTCCTGGCGCTTGAGGGCCGCTTCCTGCCGGGCGATGAGCGCAGCGATTTCGTCCTTCAGGGCGTTCAGAGCCTGACCTTTCGTCTTGCGCTCTTCGGGATCCATGGTGCCCAGCGTTTTCATCTGTGCGGTGATCGCGCCCTTTTTGCCGAGGGCGGAAACGCGCACCTGTTCCAGTGAGTCCAGGTCGTTTGCGGCCTGGACCATCGCCGTCAGCTCTTCTTTTAGCTTCGTAATCTCTTTCATAACCGTTTTTCATTATCAGGCAGGCGATTCTTCCGCAAGGGCCATTCGCATTTTCATTCCTTCGACTTGCCCAGCGGCACGCGGGGCGGGCGTTTCCGGCGATGGACCGCCCCGAATTTGCATTGTCTGTTTCGTTCGTCTTAAAAAAATCAGGTCGGAACAGGAGGGCGCAGGCCGATGTTGTTCAGAATAGACCCCGCGGCGTGTGTCGCCGAATGTCTCAATCTGGGGAAAGTGTGGCGAACCGCGACCGGCGTCGTCCGCCCGTTCGGCCCGCACGATCTCGAGGGAGGAGCATTCCTGTTCGAGGGTGAGAATTTTGAGGATTTCGAACCGCTCGCACGTACACTATACCAGCGCGACCGGCTTGCCGCCGAACATACGGAAAGCGGATGGATTTCGCCCGAAGGCGACTATTACGGCTGCGCCGCCACGTCGTCCATGCGCCTGCAGTTTCTGGAACGCGTGCTCGAACGCAATGCGATTGATGCCTTGCGAGGCGGCTGGATTGAGGTCAGCAGCCGTGGATGGTCGCAGGATGCAAGCCACCAGCCGAACGACGCCCAGAAAAAGGCGCTCGAGAAAATCGGCCGCGACCCGGATAATCGAAACGGCATGGTCCGCGCGGTGCGTTACGAGGAGGCTTTCCCGGACGGGAACGGGGCGATGGAAGGGGTCTACAACCGTCTCAATGCGCTTATCGAAGAAGAAAGTGCCCGGTTTGCAAGGCCTGTTTCCGTCAGTCCCCAGGCGCTATCCTGCCAGACGCTCGCCCGATAATGCCGGGGTTCCGGCAAGATGGCTCTTCAACGCGTGCATCGAATGCACGAGACGGTCCTGTCCGCCGGTCTTCAATCGCTCTTCCGACAAGCATCCGCCGGTGATGCTGATTGCGGTAAGTCCCAGATGGCGGGCGATCTCCGGTTCCTCGAGCGAGTCGCCTACGATAAAGGCATTTTCCGGGTCAAACCCGTGTTCTTCCAGGTAGACGGCCAGCCGTTTCTACTTATTCATTTTCTGGATGAACGCGGCGTCGTATTGCTCATTGCAGGATATGTTTGAAAAATAGTGCCGGATATGAGAAGTGGTCCGGGTTGTTTGGACAGGTTGGCGGCTTTGCTTAGGTGGATTCCTGTTGCCGTTTGTCATGCCGCCAGCGCGTAATTTTGTTCTACAT
>RZZS01000112.1 GCA_009929775.1 Alphaproteobacteria bacterium | reverse complement strand
CAGGGCGATGTGGCGCAACACCGCGAGGTTCTCGCGGGCCTGCGTCTCGCGCACGCGGCAGTCGTCCTCGCGCATGGCCACATCGAGGCTCCAATGCAGGTCGTTCTCCACGCCCCAATGACCACGCACGGCGCGCCCGAAGTCGGCCACGCCGGTGCCGATGCTGCCGATGAAAAAGCGCGTTTCGCGCTATTCATGCCTTTCCACAACGCGCTGCGCGGTACGCCGGACAGATCGCCGAGGGTGCGATAACGGCGCCGGCGAAGGCTTGCTGGCGTCTTGCGCCCGATGCGCGCGAGCTCGGCATCCCAGAACTTGCGGTCGAACGAGGCGTTGTGGGCGACCAGGGGGTAGTCGCCGACGAAGTCCGCGACCTCGGCCATGACTTGGCTGGTCGGCGGTGCTTTGCGCAACATGGCGTTGCTGATCCCGGTGAGGTGCTCGATAAAAGACGGGATGCGCAGACCGGCATTCATCAGGCTCTGGTACTGATCGACGATGCAACCGTCGCGGATCAAGACGGCCGCGATCTCGGTTGCACGGTCGCCCATGTCCGACGACAGACCGGTGGTCTCGAAGTCGATCATGTAAACAGGGACAGACCCTGAGGCATCCCCAGTAAAATATAAATAGAAACAGCGCATTAAGAATGCACTCTAACACGGAAGTGAACATGCATGGGGTTTGATGGTCCTCAACGGGCGACCAAACCTGCGGAGGACCACCCATGCATGCCCTGACAATTCTACACCGCTGTCTCGCGCCGCTACCCCCGGCTGCAGCCGCCTGTTGGGCGATATGTGCACCTATGTGCGTGTACTCAGAGCATCGCGCGCCTTCTGGGGTAGATCCAGAACAACAAATCCCGCTGAGGGGTATAGGTAGTCTTCTGCAGACTCGTCGACGACCCTTAGCAAGCCTTCCTCCTCTGCGCTGCTGTCCGGGAGGATTTGATACACTTTACCCTTTTCAAGGTCTTCAGCGCCGGCAGGATCGATACACAGGGCGAAGTTCGTTGTGGTATTAGTCATGGCTGCAAATTAGTCGATAAATCGCTTGATTTTCATCTTTCGTTTTCCAATCCCATGCGCTTCGTACCAATGTACTTCGGCTCTTCGAATGTGCCCGTTGTCAAGTTTGACGTTTGCGACTCCTTTGAGTTTCCGCCACCTGCCTGAACCAAACTGTTTCTTCAGTCTAGAAAGTTCGTGAATTCTGTTGCCAATTGCTATGGGCTCGATGTCCTCGATGTTTCCCTGAATCTCGAAGTACATTTACCAGTTCTCACTTGCGGCGATGCTTACTCGCTCAACGTTCAGAATAACGCACCCACAAACCGCGTCTGACGAGCTCGAATTTGGGCACAGAACCGGCTGCGGTTTTTGGATCTCCGTTTATTCACTTGTTGGCCATCTTCATTTTTTGGAAAGGCAAAAGGCAAGACCTGACCCCGCTCCCTTGACCCCGCTTGACCCCGCTCCCTTTGCGCTCCCTTTGGGTCTGTCCCAGTTTTCCCCCTCGGACGATCTAACCTTATACGTTAGGTTCTTAGTTGACCATTTACAGGTTCGCGAAATATCCAGAGTTGTCACGGATTCGTGTTTCGACCTCTGAAAGTTCCTCGTTTATGATATCGCCAGTTTTGTGCGCCAGAAAATCCACGAATGGCAATTCCACGCACTTGCCTATTGGCTTAAAGAGAATGACACATAGGCCATCCTCTCCCAAGGCCATCATTTCCCGTTCAGGAATTTCTCCAATAACCGCACACTGAACAACCCAATTAAGCTGTTGGTTGATATTGAGGTTTATCACCACTTTATCATCAACCCGAAACACCCCAACAGTTACAGCATATTTGATTCCGCACAGTTCTTTTAAGTTATCACTCGCCTGCGTTAACGCGGAACTCCCAAGCACTTTTGGGATTTCTCCCCCTTCTCTATACCAAAGCCCTTTGTATAGTTCATTCATATACGTCGTGGAATCAGCAGTGCCGCGAAAAAGGGCATGCGCAACTCCTATAGCAAGCTTGGCCATGAACCTCTTGTCATAGGAAACATTTAGCAATAGTTGGCACTTCTGTCGTTTTCCAGCAGAAGACTCTTTCAAGAAGAATTCAATTCTTTTGAGATCTATTGAATCCGGCTCTGAAAATCCTATGGCCTTTGGATCTGCGCCTGAGACTACGCTACACATCACCTTCTTCACGGGCCGACC
The DNA here is from genome assembly GCA_009929775.1 of Alphaproteobacteria bacterium. Lineage (GTDB taxonomy): Bacteria > Pseudomonadota > Alphaproteobacteria > Micavibrionales > Micavibrionaceae > RZZS01. The sequence goes on along the minus strand of RZZS01000112.1, from coordinate 3,381 downwards.
GACGAAAGCGTCTCGAAAAGAAAGCCAAGATAAGATTGGATTTTTCAGAGTACGCTCTGAGAATATAAAATAAGCAACAGAGTTTTGCTTCTTAACAGTTCTAGGGTTGCCTCCAGAGTACCAATATAGGCGCTTGTCGCTTGGCCGAATCCAAAACACTTGCTCGCCCAACGGGCCAATCCAATACTCACATACTTCAGTTTCTTTGATATTTGGCGGGGTTAGGGCGCTAGCTCCCATGCAGTGTAGAGGCAGAGATGACGGATTATCTGGATCAAAAAACGCGTGTGCGGCTGCATTTAGATTGTTAAACACGAGGAAGTCTTTCTCAAAAGCTGCATCAACGAAAAGCCCTAGGTTATTGTTGCATTGCCTACATACATCACGAGTTTTCAACTTATCACTAACGAGTGCGCCACCCATGAATTGCGGAATTACATGTTCAAGACTGAATTCATCGTCAGATTTTGATTCGTGGCAATAAATGCAATTCTTCATCTCGATGCCTCTTCTTAACCTAACGGGCAGGCTAGCCCGACCCAGACAGCGCGCCCGCCAACGCTTGCCGGGCGCACGGACTTCGACGCGCTGGCCGGGGTCGGGCTGAGGTCGTTGTTAGGCATTCATATTCTCTTCGATCTCTCCGGCGGGCACCGGAATTAAGTAAAATGTCCCCCGAACTCCAGGCGAGCCTTGGTCGGCCACCTGGATTCGGCATTGTATGGCCACGGCGGTCGGCGCTGACGGCGGCATAGCTCCGCGACGACGAAACCTTGCGGTGGTCTAGCAAGGACAGGGGTCTGCCTCCGTTTCCGCGAGCGGCGACTCTCGTCCGGTTGCCGCCCTACCACGTCGTGCGCCGCCGATTGGTTTCTCCCCGGTCCGCTCAGCCCGGATGCGCTCCAGCAGGACTGAAGCCGGTTCGTCGTTCGGATCTTGGGGAACCAATTCGCCACGGAAAGCTTTGGCGAGGTTGGCTTGGTCGAGACGGCTAAGGAACGATTCCGCCTTCGTGTATTCCGAAGTTGCGGATTCGACATATGCCAGTTTAGTGTCGATCCTCCTTACGACCTCAGACATCTCTAACTCAGAAGGCATTGGCACCGGAAGCGCTTTGAGAGTGCGACCGTTGATCTTCGGCATATTTCCTGCCGTTCCGGTCGCATTATTTTTGAAATAGCTTCTAGCATCAGGAGAATTTAAGAATCGCCAGAGGTATCGGCGCAGTACATCACCTTTCACCCGCAGGCGCATCATCAAGTCCGGATAAATATATGTTTTCGGAGGACCACGAAAAATTGCCGTTGCCCCGACATATTCTAATGAATTAGCACGCTGAACCAGAATATCCCCTTCCTGAAGCCAATATTGCGAGTCTTCCGAAATGATATCGGATAGGCGCTTTGTCGCTCTTTCAGACAGATCAAGAAATCCTCGCGTTGTTGCTGTTAGCTTCAGGGACAGTGTTCCTGACGGGTTATCACCTGCGCGCGGCGAATACCCATTGGTAGGTCCTTCCGCGATAAGACTATGCAATGGTTTGGTTTCCCATGCGGGTAGATTATTTTTCTCTCTAAATGGCTTCGTCAAATCCCCCCGAAACGCCACCTCCAAAATCGCCTTCGTATAACTCTCGATCAGGCGCGGGATATGGGACAGTTCCTCGCGGGCGCGGCGGGGGCGCGCGAAAAGACTTTCTAGTTTGGCAACGATGCGGCGTTGCTCCGCTTTCGGGGCAACCGGGACTGGTACTTCCCTCAGATCGCGAAGGTTGATCCTCAGTCTTCCAAGACCGTGACTGCTATTTTCCAGCGCCTCTCGCCCCTGCGGAGAGTTCAGGTAGTGCATAAGATAGGCATTCGTCACATCTGGATGCGGCTTGGCTCGAAAGCAGTCTGCCTTCACTATGGCGTCACCGATATCGCCGGGTGCAAGGCAGCATCGACCTACAGGGTCGGCCAAGCCAGCAATCAACAGGTCACCGGGAAGAACACGGTGTTTCAACAGTGTCTCATAATAATCCGGAGCGATGTACGCTTCGTCTTTGGCAAGGAACTCTCCAACACCAATATTGCCAAGCCTGACCACCCGTGGGCCGACGGATACATAATGAGCGGTTTTCAGTTTGCTCCCAAATGGCCCATCAGTTAGTGAGCCAGGCTCGGGCGCCATCAGTTCGCCGAAGGTCGCTAACTTCCACCCTACCGGTAGATCGCTCATGCGGCCTCGTCCGGCGCAGAGGCATCCGCCTCAATCTCCTCCGTCAACCCCTCGATCTCCTCCAGCGCCGCGCGCAAATGCACGATGATGGCGGCAGCGATGTCGTCGGGATCACTCAAGCGCTCCTCGATGTCCTCGCTCTCGTCGCGCAACCAAGCGATATCGAGATTGTCGTTCCGTTCCTTGATCTGCTCGCGCGTGAAACACCGAAACCGCCCGGTCTCGCCCTGATCGATCCGCTCCGCCTTACCATAAGGATCATCGCCGAACGCAGCCTCGAACTCCGCGAAGTCAGCCACGGTGAGCGGTCGTGTCTTCCCGAACGCGGGCATATTGGCCCGCAGGTCATAGACCCAGACGGCCTTTGTGTTGGCCTTGTCGGTCTTCCCCCGCGTAAAGAAGAGCACGTTGGTCTTCACGCCCTGCGCGTAGAAGATGCCCGTCGGCAGGCGCAGGACGGTGTGCAGGTCGCACAACTCCATGAGCCAGGTCCTCAATCGTCGCCCGGTGTTGTCCTCGAACAGCACGTTGTCGGGTACGACGACGGCGGCGCGTCCGCCGGGCTTCAGCGCGCGGACGATGTGCTCGACAAAGGCGAGCTGCTTGTTCGAGGTGTCGTTCGTGATCGAAAAGTCGGAGCGGTTCGGCCTGCCCCCGCCCTTCTTGGTGCCGAAGGGCGGATTGGTCAGGATCAGATCGGCCTTGCCGAGGGCCTCGCCGTCCGGCGAGAGGGTGTCGGCGCAGGCGATGCTGCTCTCGATACCGTGCAGCATCAGGTTCATCAGGCACAGCCGATGTGCGTCCGGAACCAGCTCGGCACCTCGGTAGGCGAGATGGCGCTGAAAGAACGCCTGGTTCTCGGTCAGCTCGAACAGATCGTCTGTGCGCATTTTGATGTCGTGGTCGGCGGCGACGATGAATCCCGCCGTCCCTGCCGCCGGGTCCTGGATCACCTCGCCCGGCTGCGGCTTCGTCAGGCGAACGATGCAGTCGATCAGCGGGCGTGGCGTGAAATACTGCCCCGCACCGGATTTCTTCTCGGCGGCGTTCTTCTCGAGCAGACCCTCGTAGAGGTTGCCGAGGCCCTCCTCGCGCGCCGAGAACCAGTCCAGCTTGTCGATGGCCATGGTCAGGGATTTGAGGTTCGCGGGCTTGCGCAGC
>RZZS01000188.1 GCA_009929775.1 Alphaproteobacteria bacterium | reverse complement strand
CACCAACCTGACGCTCGGCGTTCATCCCGAGCATGGTTTCGGTTTCGCGCATTCCAGTGCCGAGGCCGCCGAGATGGGATTCTGGGCGATCAACGTCGATACCATGTTCTTTTCGATCCTCCTCGGATATCTATTCATCTGGTTCTTCAGGCGCGTAGCCGAGCAGGTGACCGCCGGTGTGCCGGGCGCGGCACAGAATTTCGTGGAATGGATCGTCGATTTCGTCGAAGAGAATGTTCGGGGATCCTTCACGGCCAAGAATCCGCTGGTCGGGCCTCTGGCTCTGACGATCTTCGCCTGGGTCTTCCTCATGAACCTGATGGATCTGATTCCGGTCGATCTGATTCCGTATCTCTTCGGTCAGTTCATGTCGTTGTTCGGTGCCGACCCGCATCACGTCTTCCTGCGCATCGTGCCGACGACGGATCCGAATGCCACCTTCGGGATGGCGCTGGTGGTTTTCGGTCTCGTGCTCTATTACAGTGTCAAGATGAAGGGCATCGGGGGCTTCGCCGCCGAGCTGACGATGCAGCCCTTTGGCAAATGGGGCATGCCTGCCAACCTTTTGCTCGAGGGCATCAGTCTCCTGTCGAAGCCGCTTTCGCTGGCACTGCGTCTATTCGGCAACATGTATGCAGGCGAGATGATCTTCATCCTGATCGCGCTCCTCTACGGCAGCAGCATGGTGCTGAATATCACCGGCGGCATGCTGCAGTTCGTCTGGGCCGTATTCCATATCCTCATCATCACGCTGCAGGCATTCATCTTCATGGTGCTGACCATCGTCTATCTCGACATGGCCCACCAGGAGCATCACTAAACCGTTTTTTCTGCTCTAACACCGTCAATTACTGGAGAGAATCATGGAACTCGAAGTCGCTAACCTGTTCGCCGACGTCATCAAGTTCATCGGTGCAGGCTTGATGCTGGGTCTCGGTGCGGTCGGCGCCGGCGTGGGTATCGGTGTCCTGGGCGGGCGCTTTCTCGAAGGTGCAGCCCGCCAGCCCGAGCTGATCCCGATGCTCCGCACCCAGTTCTTCATCGTCATGGGTCTGGTCGACGCGCTGCCCGTCATCGCGATCGCCATGGGTCTGTTCGTGATGTTCGCTGCCTGACACCCATCCCACTTC
>RZZS01000048.1 GCA_009929775.1 Alphaproteobacteria bacterium | reverse complement strand
AACGAGATGTTGAGCGGCACGTTTTCCCATCGCCGTCCGGCTTGCTCCGCCTTGCGCCGAAGATCGGCGCGCATGCGCTCGAACTCTTCCGGCGCGGCGGCGAAGACCACCCGTACGAATTCTTCGCCCGCATCCTCCAGACCCCGTGTCCCGCTCACGCGGGAAGCGGATTGCAGGCGGTCAAGGGGCGCCTTGGCGAGGATGCGCTCGATCCTCTTGAAGAGTTGCTGGGAGCGGCACTTCAGTTCGAGCAGCGCGACATTCCGACATTGCAGGGCTTCCTGCAACGGCAGTCGCGCGGCGAAAGCCAGATCAAGCGGGAGCTTGAGGAGGCGGGCGGTCAGATCAGGATCATGACGGTGCACGGCTCCAAGGGACTGCAGGCCCCGGTCGTCATCCTGCCCGACACAGTCAAGGCCAACGGCGCGGGAAAAATCTCGCGCCTGCTCTGGCCGGACAAGTCGGACCTGCCCTTTCCGCTGTGGTCCCCCCGCAAGGACGGCGAACCCGCCGCGTTCACCGAAGCTTTTGCACGCGTAGAGGCGCGCATGGAGGAAGAATACCGCCGCCTGCTCTACGTCGCCATGACCCGCGCCGAGGATCGTCTTTACGTTTGCGGCGCGAAGAGCGGAAAAAGCGTCGACGAGGGAAGCTGGTACCGTTTGATCGAGAATGCCTTCGACCGCGCGCCGGAGACGGAGCACGACGCCGGAACCGGCCTGCGACGCATTCGCAATCCGCAGACGGACAAACCGGACCGGACCCGCGAAGAAAGGGCCGCCAGCGCCGTCTCGCACGCTCCGCCGGACTGGCTCGCCGTCCCCGCGCCTGTTGAACCGACTCCGCCAACGCCGTTAACCCCGTCGCGCCCCTCTGAACCAACGCCTTCCGCTCGGTCGCCACTGGCCGGAAACGATCCATATCGCTTTAAGCGTGGGAATTTGACACATAAACTCCTTCAGATCCTGCCCGACTTACCAGAGTCCGATCGCGAAGGCGCGGCGCATAAATTCGTTGCAAATTCGGGTCATGATCTCCCCGGTCCCATGCGCGCCGAAATCGTCCGCGAAGCGCTCTCCATTCTGACTTCTCCCGGTTTCGCGCCGATTTTCGGCCCCGGCTCGATGGCCGAAGTTCCGATCAGCGGTCTTCTCGACGGGGAACGGATCGTCAACGGTCAGATCGACCGTCTTGTTGTCACTCCGAATGAAATTCTGATTGTCGACTACAAAACAAACCGCCCCCCGCCCGACGACGAACGGGACGTTCCCGCGCATTACCGCGAACAGATGCGCGCCTATGCCGGAATCCTCCGGCAAATCTATCCGGATCGCCCGGTCCGCTGCGCCCTGCTCTGGACCGACGGTCCCCGCTTCATGCCGCTGACGAACCTGTGACAAAACGACGGACCTACTTGACCCGGTCCGGAAAAGTTCCATAGTTCTAGAGTGCGTTTTTTGCGTGCCGGAATGAAAGAAAGGAATGACAATGCCCGCAGTAAAGGTTACCGACGAGAACTTTGAAACCGAGGTCCTCAAGTCCGACGGCCCCGTTGTGGTCGATTTCTGGGCCGAATGGTGCGGTCCGTGCAAGGCGCTCTCACCGGTCATCGACGAAGTCTCGAACGAACTCGGCGAAAAGGTCAAGATCGTCAAAGTCAATATCGACGAGAGCCCGAACACCCCGACCCAATACGGCGTCCGTGGCATCCCGACCCTGATGATCTTCAAGGGCGGACAGGTCGTCGACACCCGCGTCGGCGGCATGGCAAAGGGCCAACTCACCGACTGGATCGAATCGATGGCGTAACGGGCCCGACACCGCTCGTCAGAAAAGGACAGGGCCGCTTGCGCGGCCCTTCTTCATTTCTGCGCTCCGTTTGACTTCAGACCTTGTCCGGTGCCATCATCATCATCATCTGACGCCCCTCGAGCTTGGGGTGAACCTCGACCTTGCCGAGGTCTGAAAGGTCGTCCCGAAACTTTTCGAGCACCTGCATGCCGATTTCCTGGTGGGACATCTCGCGGCCGCGAAAACGCATCGTAACCTTGACCTTGTCGCCATCTTCGAGAAAGCGCCGGGCGTTCCGAAGCTTTACGCCGTAATCGTGCTCCTCGATCGAGGGGCGAATCTTGATTTCCTTGACGTCGATCGTCTTTTGCTTCTTGCGCGCTTCCGCCGCCTTTTTCTGCTGCTCGTACTTGTACTTGCCGTAATCGAGAACTTTACAGACCGGCGGATCGGCATTCGGAGAAACTTCAACGAGGTCGAGACCCGCCTCCTCGGCTCTCCTTAGCCCTTCGGAAACGCTGACGACGCCGACCATAGTACCGTCGGCATCGACGAGGCGGATTTTATCTGCGCGAATATCACGATTGATACGGGGACCGTCGTCCCGGGGCGTACGACCGGGTGGGGCAGGCTTTCTAATCTTACTTCTCCATAGGCTGTTGTGGTAATTTGCTTATCATAACTAATAAGGCGGTTCGCGTGTTCGCGCAAGCCGCTTCGTCATCGGAGATCGACATGGCGCCTCAATAAGGCGGCTGGCATTCAAGCGCGAGATCGCCAATCGCCTTATCGAGACCGACCACATTTTGCGCCTGTTCGCCAAGGCGGCGAATGGCAACGGTTCGCTCTTCCGCCTCACGCTTGCCGACGACAAACATCGCGGGAACCTTCTGGACCGAGTGTTCGCGGACCTTGTAGTTGATCTTCTCGTTGCGCAGATCGAGTTCGGCCCGGATCCCCGCCGCACGTAATGCGTCATGAACCTGCCTTGCATAACCGTCGGCGTCCGAAGTAATGGTTGCCACGACACATTGAACCGACGCCAGCCAAAGCGGCAACTTTCCGGCACAGTTTTCAATGAACAGACCGATGAACCGTTCCAGCGTCCCGAGGATCGCCCGGTGGATCATGACCGGTCGGTGCTTCGCCCCGTCCTCCCCGATATAGGTTGCGCCAAGGCGCTCGGGCAGAACGAAATCAAGCTGACATGTCCCACACTGCCACGAACGACCGATCGCGTCCTTAAGGTGGAACTCGTACTTCGGCCCGTAGAACGCGCCGTCTCCCGGGGCATATTCAAACGGCAGCCCGAGAACCTCAAGCGCATCAGCCATCGCCTTTTCGGCGCGGTCCCAGACCTCGTCGCTCCCGGCGCGAACCTCCGGACGGGTCGCGAGCTTGATCTGGATCTCCTCAAAGCCGAAATCCCTGTAACAGGCGTAAAACAGCTCGACGAACGCCTTGACTTCCTGCGTGATCTGGTCCTCGCGGCAGAAGATGTGCGCATCGTCCTGGGTCATCTGGCGCACGCGCATCAGACCGTGCAGCGCGCCATGCGCCTCGTTCCGGTGGCAACAACCAAATTCGGCCATGCGGATCGGCAGGTCGCGGTAGGATTTGATCCCCTGATTGAAAATCTGGATGTGCGCGGGGCAGTTCATGGGTTTGAGCGCCATCAGATTGGCTTCGCCCGAGATGACCGGCCCCTCGTCCTCGGTGTTCGGCACCTCATCCGGAACGACAAACATGTTCTCGCGGAACTTTCCCCAGTGACCCGAGGCGACCCAGAGCTTGTTGTCGATGAGCTGCGGGGTCTTGACCTCGACATATCCGGCGTCGCGCAGACGGCGGCGGATGTAGGCTTCGAGGGCCAGATAGATCGTGTACCCCTTCGGATGCCAGAAACACGATCCTTGCGCCTCTTCCTGGAAGTGATAGAGGTCCATTTCGCGGCCCAATTTGCGGTGATCGCGTTTCTCGGCCTCCTCGAGCATCGTCAGATAGGCCTGAAGCTCCTTCTCGTTACGCCAGGCGGTCCCGTAAATCCGGGTCAGCATGGCCCGCGAGGAATCGCCGCGCCAGTAAGCTCCCGCGACGTTCATAAGCTTGAACGCATGACCTACATGCTTCGTGGTCGGAAGATGCGGACCCCGGCACAAATCGAGCCACTCCCCCTGACGATAAACGGTAATCGTCTCGCTCTCCGGCAGATCGGTAATTAGCTCGGCCTTGTAGACCTCACCCTTTTCCTCGAAAAACGCGATCGCCTCTTTCCGGTCCCAGACTTCACAGGTGAACGTCTCGCCCCGATCGACGATCTCGTGCATGCGCTGCTCAATCTTTTCGAGATCTTCCGACGAGAAAGGCGTCTCGCGGGCGAAATCATAATAGAACCCGTTCTCGATCGAAGGACCGATCGTGACCTGCGTGCCGGGATAAAGCTGCTGCACCGCCTCGGCCATAACGTGTGCAGCGTCATGCCGAATCAGCTCGAGCGCGGCCTCATCGTCACGCCGGACGATCTTGATGGCGCAATCCTGCGTGAGCGGACGCGTGAGATCGGTAAGCGTTCCGTCGACATCGAGAGCCACAGCTGCCTTCGCAAGGGATGCTGAAATGCTCTCAGCTATTTCGAGTCCTGTAACGCCCGACGGAAATTCGCGCATCGAGCCATCCGGAAACGCGATCCTGATTGGTCCGCTCATGTGTGTTGCCTTTACTGCCGCTTTCTGCATTGGTTCACCGGTAAATTTGCGGTATATGGATACGTTATAAAAAGCCCAATGCGGCCCCATTTGCAAGCGCGTGCTCTTTAAAACAGCACGAAAAGCCAATTATTTTTCACAGAAGGCATTGCTACAATGGATAATCCCCAGTTCAATCCACTAATGCCCCAATCGAATGACAGAGTTCTTTGCTTCCAAATCGACAGGCCGATTTCCGCTGCGGGATACGAACAGAACTTTCTTCCGCGCGTTCGCGAAGTTATCGCACGCCACGGCGGTCTGCGCCTGCTTATCTACTACAAGAACTACTGCGGCTGGGAGGAAGCGGCCGCACAGATGGATTTCGAGGCCTCCTTCCAGTTCCGCGAAAAGGTGGTAAAGCTGGCGCTCGTGAACCCCCCGGGAAAAGAAGCCTTGCAAAAAAAAATCAAACAACATTACATGTCCGGAGAGTTACGATTTTTTTCGATGGAGAATTTGGACATGGCACTGGACTGGATCAAAGAATAAGCCCACCTACGGTAGGCCTGTTTTCTCACTTTGATCACCCGGAGTTTGTGTTTTTGTTGCCCACGGAATGATTTACTTCCTTTTTTCGATTACTGTTCAGAGAAGATGAGCGAAAAATCAGTTGTCCTCCTGCCAGAAAGCGAAGGCTGTCTCGTGTGCGCAAGATATCGAGGACGGATCAGGAAAGTTGACTTTGACCTGCTTCACAACAAAATTGAAGCCGTATACCGGGAAGCGGGCTGCGTCCGTCTTTTCGTCGTTTTCGACGAATCCTTCACCGGATGGGAACCAGACGCCGCGGAGAGCAATTTGCTTTCGATCACAACCTACGCGCCAAAGATCGAGCGCATCGCGTACGTTAATCCCTCCGCGCAAAAAATTTTTCAGTTGAAGCTACAGCGACCAATGTTCAAGGGACTTGTCCGCTTTTTCAACGAGACCGAGTATCAGGAGGCTCTGGACTGGGTACGAAAATGACCTGTCCCGCGACAAACGACGAGAGCATGGAATGAGGGAAACGACTGTCAGAATTCTGCCGGAAACCGATGAGCGGGCAATCTGCGTTTCTTACGCCGGCCTGATCAACAGAGACGATTATCAGATATTGCACGATCTGGTCGAAAAGCGCTGTTCCGAAACCGGAACGTTCCGGATCCTTATCGTGTTCGACGACAGCTTTGAAGGATGGGAACCGGAAGCCGCAGAGCTTAACTTTCTGACGGTGACCGTATTTGCTCCGAAAGCGCTGAAAATCGGATACCTCAACCCGGAATCCCGCAAAATATTCCAGATGAAGCTCAAGGCGCCGATGATGAAAGGCGAAATCCGCTTTTTCGCAAAAGACGAGTTTGCCGAGGCGCTCTCCTGGGTGAGAGCCGACTGAGCGAACGGGTGGGTGGTCTCGGCCTACCGCTCGTTCATCGCGTTACCAAGCGTCTTGATGAACGGCTTCAGGATATACTGCATGACCGTTTTCTCACCGGTGAGAATATCCACGCTCGTGACCATGCCCGGAATGATGGGCAGAACCTCGCCCTTGCGATCCAGGCTCGATTCTTCTGTACGCAAACGTACGCGGTAAAAACTTTCGCCCTTTTCGTTAGTGATTGTGTCGGCGGAAATGTCGACGACTTCGCCGTTTAGTCCGCCGTAAATCGAATAGTCGTACGCTGTAACTTTGACGATAGCGGGCTGGCCCGGATAAATAAACGCGATATCCGAAGGGCGTATGCGCGCCTCTACAAGAAGCTGATCGTCCACCGGAACGATCTCGACGATATTCTCTCCAGGCCGCACGACACCGCCAATAGTGTTCGCCTTCAGGTCCTTGATGATCCCGTCGACAGGCGACCGTATCTCCGTACGTCCCTTACGCTCCCGAAGACCGAGAAGAGTTTCCTCTATCGCGCGCATTTCGGTCAGTTTCGAGGACAACTCGATCTGGGCCTCGGCACGAGCCGTCGAAGTCGCATCCTCAATTCTCGCATCGGCCTCCTGCACGGCCGAACGAGACCGCGGAAGAGCAGTCAGAAGGCTGTTCAGTTCCGACTGCTTTTCCTTCATCGCCCGCTCAAGCTGGAGCAATTCAAGCCTCGGCGCCGAGCCGCGCGCGACGAGCGGCTCGAGCATATCGTATTCTTCCTGAGAAATCGCGATCACCTGGCGCGCGTCGGATATCCGGGTGGTGAGTTCCTCGACTTCCTGTACGCGCTGCGCCTTCTGCTGGCGAAGAATCTGGAGCTGACCATCGAGTCGCTGCCGATTCGCCCGAAACGCGTTAAGCTCTTCCCGGACGCTTTGGGGCGCGTCGGCCACAACCTCATCGGGAAACTCGACCGACTCCTTGCCTTCGGCTTCCGCCTGCAAACGCGTAACCGAAGCCAGGAGACCAAGATAACGGGCGCGGTTCGAGCCTAGATCGGACGTCGCCTCGGCATCGCGCAACCGCACAAGGACCTGGCCCGCCGTGACGTCGTCGCCCTCACGCACGAGAAGCTCGTCGACAACGCCGCCCTCGAGACTCTGAAGCGCCTGTACTTCGCTCGAAGGGATGATCCGCCCGTCGCCGCGCGTGACCTCATCGAGCGTCGCCCAGCTCGCCCAGAGAAAAAACAGCACGAAGAAAGCCACGATGGCCAAAAGCAGCAAATGCCGGGACAGCGGAAGCTCCTCGTCCGTCATAAAGAGCCGATCGGCATGCGCTCGGGCGCTTTGCATGCGCTCCTGCATCCACTTCTGGCGGATGGAGAACCAGTCACTCTCCTTGTTGATATTGAGGTCGTTGCCCGGAAGCACGGAATTCGCACCCGCCGTACGTCCCGCGGTCACCGGCGCAGCCTTCGCTTGTTCGGTTTTCTTGTGCTTGTCTGTCATGGCGTCAGGCCTCCGTATTTTCGGCCTGGGTTCCGTACTGGCGGGCCTGCAGCTTGCGGATCACCTCGTCCTTCGGGCCGTACGCGACGAGGCGGCCGCGATCGATCAAAATTAGCTTGTCGACGAGGGTAAGCATGGCGCCCTTGTGCGTTATGAGCAGCGTGGTCTTGCCCTCGGTCAGCTTGTGCAGACGTTTGCGCAACCGGTTCTCCGACGCCGGGTCCATCGAGGCCGTTGGCTCGTCGAGAATGAGAACCGGCGGATCGTAGAGGAGAGCGCGGGCCACCGCGACCGCCTGACGCTGACCGCCCGAAAGGGCGTCGCCGCGCTCGCCGACCGGCGTGTCGAGACCGGCCTGACTTTCCCGCAGAAACTCCATGACGCCCGCCATCTCCGCCGCGCGCAACACGGCGCGTTCCGGCGCGGTTTCGTGGCCCATGGTGATATTGTCGCGTACGCTTCCGTAGAAGAGTTGCGGGCTCTGCTGGACCGCCCCGACACTGCGGCGCAGGTCGCCCGGATCGATCTGGCGTACGTCCGTACCGTCGAGCAGAACCGAGCCGCTGTCCGGCTGGTAAAGGTTGAGAAGCAACCGCTCGATCGTCGTCTTGCCCGATCCGACCGCGCCGATCAGGCCAACATGCTCGCCCGGCTCGACGACGAAATTCAGATGGTTGAGCGCGGCCATGGTCTGGCCCGGATAATGGAAGACCACGTCCCGCAGTTCGACCCGGCCCTGTACTTCCGGCTTCGAGATAAAGTGCTTGCCCGCCGGACGCTCGACCGGCTTCTTCATCAGTTCTTCAAGCTGCGAAAGCGCCTGTTTCGACTGGTTGAGACGGGTCATCAGCCCGGCGATCTGCGCCAGCGGCGCCATCGCCCGGCCGGTCAGGATCACGGCAGCGATCAGCGCCCCGACCGACAGAAGCCCTTCGGTAATCATGAACACCCCGGCGATCACGACACCGACGGATGCGAGTTGCTGGATCAGCACCGCCCAATTCAGCGCAAACGCCGAAAGGCGGCGCGCCTTGACCGACGTACGCGAAGACTTGTCGGTCAGTTCCTCCCAGTTTCGCTGGGTATGGCCTTCGGCGGCTTGTACCTTGATCGTCTCCAGCCCCGAAATGGTCTCGAAAAGCAGCGCATTTTTTAGGGCGCTTTCGTTCATCGACTCCTTGATGACCTTCTGAAGCGGCTTTTGCAAAACGATCCCGGCTACGATGACGAGCGGCACGGCGACCAGCGGCACAAAGGCGATCGGCCCGCCGATCACGGCAATCAGAAGGATGAAGAAGAAAACGAAAGGCAGATCGATCAGCGCCGCCATGGTTGCCGACGTGAAGAAATCCCGCAGCGTTTCGAACTCCTTCATGTTCGAGGCGAGAACGCCGGCGCTCGCCGGCCGGGCAGCCATGGTCATGCCCATGATCTGCTCGAACAGCATGGACGAAATCTTCACGTCCGCCTTGCGTCCGGCAAAATCGAGGAAATGCGCCCGCATGTTCTTGAGCACGAAATCGAACACGAAAACCGTCACCACACCCGCCGTCAGGACCCAGAGCGTATCGAACGCCTTGATCGGAATGACCCGATCGTAGACGTTCATGATGAAAAGCGGGCTCGCGAGCGCAAACACATTGATCATCACAGCCGCAAGTGCGACCTCGCCGTAGATCGAGCGGTTTTCCCAGAGCGTCGCCCAGAACCAGTTACGGGCGGTGTCAATCTCCGCCGGACCGGCCCGCTCGTCCGAGCGCGCGACAGGGCGGATGAAAAAGGCGTGACCCGTATACAAACGCCGCAACGCATCGATATCGAGTGTCTGGCGTACGTCTTCGGTTTCCGGGAACTGAACGATAAAACGCGTTTTCGGGTGGAGTGCCGGTTCACCCGTTCCGGAGGACTTCGTCGGCACGCCTTTCTTCGGAAACTGTACGTCCCACAAAATGCAGGATTGCCGACCCTCCAGAACGAGAATGCATGGCAGGTTCGGCGCGATGGCAAGCGACTCAAGCGTACGTTCCGCAAGGCGGGCGTTCAGATCGGCACGTTCCGCCGCCCGGATAAACAGCGCCGGAGTAATACCCGCTTTGGGAATAGGCAGGCCTGCGGTCAGAGAAGTCGCGCTCGTGCGCCGCCCGTAATGACCGGCCATAATGCGGAGCGATTCCACAAGCGACCCTTGTATCGCCACGCGGTCCGCGGCAAGAGGCCAGCCATCGGGGCTCTCCGCCGCAACCGGCCTCGCACCGGGCGCAGGGGATTCCTCGCGCTCTTCGGGATCCATGACATCGCGCTCGGGGTTGGCAATCTGCTCGAAATCCTCGCGCTCCCGATCCGGACGCGAGTCAGCAGACGGGTCTTTCGGACCGGTCTGCTGCGCCACATTCTGCACGTTCGTCTTAGAGAGGTTTTTCGGTTTCTTTTCCACGCCGCCCACTATGAGAAAGCTGCTCGCAAAGAGTCAAATCTTTGCTCACATGTTTTCGGGGAAACTTTCCCGCGGATACTCGATCTCAAGGGTAGGCAGCAGATCGCCCTTCAGGGCGAGAAGACGGAAAACCGCGACCATTTCAACAAACTCTGCGTTCACCGTGTTGCTGCGGGAAACGAACAGCTCGTTTTGCGCATCGAGCACATCGAGGAGCGTACGGCGATCGAGAAGGAACTGGTCCTTGTACGCTTTTACGACTTCGACGTTGGCCGCCGCCTGCGCGGCATACTGGCGGGCACGGTCGCCCGCCGCTTCCATAAGCGCCCAGGTCTGGCGAACGTCGTTCTCAAGATTGCGGGCAACTTCGTCGCGCCGTTCCTTGGCCTGCTGGTGCCGGTGAATAAACTCGCGGGCCCGCGCCATGTCGGCACCGCCGCGATACAGGTTCCAGTTCATGACCATCAGGGCCGTAGCGCTTGTATCCCGTCCTTCGACGCCGCCAAGATCGTGGCCCGAGCGAGCATTCAGTTGCAGGTCGAGCTGGGGATACAGGGACGACTGGGTTCCGTGGAACTCGGCGTCCGCGACTTCGATATCGGCCTCGAAAATATCAACCGTCGGCGAAAAGGCTACAGCCACCTTCACTTCATCGTCGATACTGGCTTCCAGCCCGTCAACTGGAATCACCGGCATGATAAGATCCTGAGGGGGCTCGCCCACTTCGCGGATATAGACCGACTCGGCCCGGCGCAACGCTTCACGCGCGTTGGCTTCTGTCGCGCGGGCAGCCGCGAGCCGCGCCTTGGCTTGCTCAAGGTCTGCCTGTGTCGTGCGACCGGCGCTCACGGCGTCACTGATCTGGTCCATGATGGCGAGGTGTTCCGCCACGTTCTGGCGGGCGATGTTCAGAAGTTCGCGCTGGCGCATGACTTCGAGATAGGACTCGACGATCGCCATGCCGACGAGTTCAGCCGTCTCGCGGACGCGGTGAGCAGAAGACAGGACGCGGTTTTCCTGCCGCTCGACCTCATAGCGGGTTTCCCAGCCATCGAACAGCATTTGCGTCAGCGTAAGGCTCGCATCGTAACGCCACATCGTTTCCGTGTCGTCATCGTCAAGGCCACCGCGCGTTGCCGGATCATCGCTATACTCAATACCCGTATCGCCCCGAAAATCGAGCGACGGATAGTACAGCGCGTGAGCCTGTCTCAGCTCTTCATCGGTCGCCCGGCGGCTGCTGGCGACAACGCCGTATTCCGGGTTCGTCGCAACACCGACCGCCACGGCCTCGCGGAGCGTCGTCTCGCGCGGATTGTCCTGCGCGTTCGCCAGTGGCGAAAGAGCGACCAGTGCTGCGGATGACACCGCAAGAGCCAGAGATTTATAGTTTTTCATCGAAATCACGCGTCCCTTGTTTTCGTTGAAATAAGGTATTCTGCCAAGTGCTCGCAAAACAACCTTATATATGAACTGTTTCGCGGCGTTAGGCAAGGGCCGACCCGGCCTTTTCATAGCGACGGACTGAATTTTTCTGTTCCCGCACCTCCCCGGAGATCAACGCACGACCGACCCCGGCGGTTCCCCCCGAATCAGCCGCCGACGTATGGGGACGAAAGAAGCCGGTCCCCTAAAAGGACCGGCTTCCCAAACGCACCCCATCAGGAACTTGACTCGAGAGGAGGAGTGCAAACCTGTCCCTACGCGGCGGCCGCCAAAGTCGGATCGACGAAATCGTCGGGATCGACGCCCGTAACCCCCTTGAGCGATGCAATATCGACCGCATTTCCCGCGTTGCCGCTGCCTGCGACATCGACGGAGACGATCGTATTGCCACCTTCCTCGCGAGCGAACACGAAGTCCTCGATTGCTTCGGTGGTCGAATCGTAGTTGAAGAGCAAAGCATCAAGATCCAGCAAATCGCCTTCGGCAACGCTGAAATCATTGATCGTGTCGAACCCGTCACCAATCGTTTCGAACAGGAAACGATCGGAACCGCTGCCGCCCCAGATCTGGTCGTCACCAGCACCACCGACGATAACGTCGTCGCCTTCCTGACCGAAGATCGCGTCGTCACCGGCTCCGCCCTTCAACAGGTCGTCACCGCCATTTCGGGCACCGAGGCCTGTAACCGACTCGGTAGCCAGCTCTTCAGCATTCGCCTTGATGTAAGCGACCGTGTCGGCGCGGGTCCAGCCCGGCTCAACAGCACTTTCTCCGGCCTCGAGACGCTCGAAAACCTCCCAGCCGGTGCCAGGATTGGCGTCGATGCCATACGCCGCAGCAAGGGCATCCGTATTCAGCGAGTCGCCAAAGATAAGGTCTCCGCCTTCGCCACCTTCTATAACGTCATTGCCAACGGCAACAAGCTGGTTGAGAGGATTGAGCGACTGGAAGGTCGCGTCGAGATCGTTCGGATCGACAACGTTGAGAGCACCCCCGTCACTGTCGATAACGTTAAGGTTGCCAATCGAGGAGCCAATGTTAATCCCGATCCCGATGACCTCGTCGCTGAGCGATTGCACCGTACCGACCTCGTCCGAACCATCGGCACCGGTAATCTGGGCCATGGCGGTTGCCGTGTTGTTGTTGAAAACAACGCGACCGGTCGCATCGTCGATATAGTTGTTTGGCTTGCCGTCCGAGACAAAGTAAGTGATCGTCTCGGCACCCGTGATCGGGTCGCCGCTCGAAAGCCATGCATTCGCAGCCTTGAGCGCCGATTCGTAGTTCGTCCGGCCATTCGCTGTCATGGCGTTGACGTAACTGACCGCGTCCGCATAGTCACCGTCGTCCGTGACCGTGAACGTGCAGCCGCTCCATGCCTTGTCGGCGAACGGGACGATGTGGACCTTGATAACACCAGTCGCGTAATCGTTAAAATCGGCCAGCAGATTGTTAACAGCCTGCTTAAGCAGAGAAATCCGGCTTTGTGAGCTCATGCTCCCCGATACGTCGAGGACGAGGACGATGTTGTAGTCCTTGACCTGGTCGATAGTGGTCGAGCCTCCGGCATCGCCGACGAGAATGTCGCCAGCTTCCGCTCCGGTGATCGTACCGGAACCCGTTCCAACGCGGTAATCGGTTGTCGAGCCCGTCGTATCGTCAACGTTTTCGCCGACTTTCAGAACCGGGCAGAGACCTTCGAGGCTCAGGACCGCCGTGTCGCTGTCCCCGTCACCATCCGTCAGAACGTAGGTGAACTGATCTTCCGGGCAGCCTTGTGGCGGTTGGCCCGGCGTGGTGTAGCTGACGCTGTTCAGCGTGAACGACGCCCCGCAATACTGACCGGCATCGACCGATTTGATCAATATGCTGTCGATCGCCTGACCGTAAGCACCCGAGTCGATCGTGAAAGTAAACGTGCCATCCACGATCTGGCCGGGGACATACTGCTGCTCACCGGAGATCGTCGAGCCGTCCTTGAGCGTAACGACAAAGTCGAGACCGTAGTGCCCGTTGTCGTTGTTGCTGCCCAGGTCCGCGATGGTCAGCGTCACAATGTCGGCGTCGTTCGCGAAGTCGATGTTGAACGCCTCGCCTTTCGGCCAGACCTTCTTGCTGTCAGTTGTCTTCAGATTATCGATCCCAATTCCGGCTCCGTCACCCTGGTCGACCCAACTGATATCGTATTTGCCGCTGTTCGCCACGGAGATCGTAATGCCGTTTCTGGAAATCGTTTCCTGCGTTCCGGTCACGTCAGCGGCGGCAAGTTGCCAGTCGTAGGTTTGACCCGGCGTACCGGTGAACTTCGCTGGATCGACCGTGTAGGTGTAGGTTCCGTCCGCGAAGATTTCCAGCGTGCCATTGTCGCCATCGATGGTAGCGCTTCCCGTAACGGGAACCTCTACCGTCGTCGAGCCGAATTTCACGGCGGTGACGACATTGTCGACATCCTGCGAGAAATCGTCGTTTTCGGTGACGTCGCCCGTTGCAAAGCCGACGCCGGCATCGAATGCCATCGTATCGGCATAAGCCGTCGGCGCGTCGTCGAGGACCTCGATCGTCACGGTACCGGTTCCCGTCTCGCCATCGGCGTCCGTGCCCTGAACGTCAAAGGACAAGGAAATAACGTCGTCAGGATCAGCGCCGTCAGCATGATCGAGCTGCTCGTAAAGCTTGAATTCGTAGCCACCGTCATTACCGGTCAACGCGAATTCGAAGATTTTGATCGTCGATCCATTCACCAGAGCGGTACCGAGATATCCGTTCGAGGTCGCGCTGATCGTAACGATATGGCCGTCATGCGTCAGAGTACCTCCCGCGACCGAGCCGGTTACATCGTAACCGACCGCCGCCAGCGTTCCCGGACCGTCCGCTCCGAAATCGACATTGACGGCATCGGTAATGGCAATCGCGCCGCTGCCGAGAAGCGTTTCATCGACACGGTTGGAATCGTCGGAAACGTCCGGGATATCATTAACGAGATCCCGCCCGCACAAACGCAGCATTGCCGTATCGGAATCGCCGTCACCGTCCGTGTAGGTGTACTCGAATTCGTCGGAAACGCATTCGGGCTTCACGGTGACGTCGAAGATCATGTCGTTGTAGTCGTCATCCGACTGGTTAAGCGGCAAGTCTTCAAAACCAACGCGCAGCGAACTGTCATCCGCCGGATCGGCAAGACCGGAAACGACGCGCATCGAGCCATCGCTGTTGAGGTCCGTCGAGCCGCCCCGCTCGGTTGTGTGATAGACCGCGCCCTTGAGAACCGTCTCGACCCCCGAGCCATCAGTAAAGACGAGCGCAATGTCGCCGCCATCATCGTTGATGCTCGCCGGACGTTCTTCCGCGGTGCCGCGCTTGTAGACGAAGCTTAGTTCGCCATTCGCAAGGTCAAGGCCCTTATAACCCTTGTTTGCAGTCCAGCCGTCCGCAATCAGGAAGAACCCGAAGCTCTGTTCGAGACCGCCACCCGGAACGGAGAAGCTCACCGTATCGCCCTGCGAAACGTTGTTGCCGTTTTCGATCAGGAACCGGGCGCTTTGCAGCGTTCCATCATCCGCAACCGCGTAAGCGCCAAGTGTGTTCGAATAGCCGGCACCTTCGCTGACAAACGTGACGTTGACTGTCGCTTTCCCATCAACCTCAAAGTCACCATCAGCAACACCAAGCGTATCCTGGTCGCCTGCACCGAGTGCACGACGTTCGGCAAGCGAAGGGAACTCCTCCGTATTGACGAAATCGTGCTCGAGGTTTCCTTTGTACTGATCGAACAGCTCGTAGGTGAAGGACCCGTCCGACTCGATCGTGAGCGTGCCGTACTTGCCGTCAATCGTCGCGGTGCCTGTTTCGGGAACCGGAACCGTCGTCGTACCGAATTTGACTTCGGTCACGAGATTCGGCTCGTCGTTGGACGGATCATCGTTATCCGTGACATTGCCGGTCGCGCTGCCGGCGTTGGTGTCGAACGTGACCGCATCGTCATTGGCCGCGACGCCATCATCATGAACTTTGACCGTGATCGCGCCATCCGTGCTGTCACCATCGCTGTCTGTAGCTTTAACGCCAAACGTAAGCTCGATGACATCGTCGTGGTCGGTCGCATCCGGGTGATCGAGCGTCTCGAACTGCTGGTAGCTGTAATCTCCTTTCGCATCAACGGTGATTTCGAAGACTTTTGTGCCACCGACCGTCGTTCCCGCATAGCCCCCTGCAGTCGCGCTCATTGTCACGACTTCGCCATTCGAGAAGAGACCCGTCGAGGATGTCGCCGAACCGTTAATCGAGACAGCGCCCGGTCCGTCTGCGCCGTAATCGACGCCAACTTTTCCGGAAACCTCGAGGAGCGCACCGAAATCGGTTTCATCGACCTTTTCCAGACCCAAACCGAGTTTTGGATCGTCGATCGTCGGCTTGTCGTCGACGACTTTGATCGAAACGAGCGTGCTTTCGGCATCGCCGTCGAAATCGACAACTTTAACGCCAAAATTTATGGTCGTCTGGTTGCTGCCCGCCGCATGGTCGAGCGGCTTGTATAGCGTAAACGTGTAGTCTCCGTTGTTGTCGAAAGCGAGTTCAAAGACCGTCTCGCCGTTCGCCGTACCAACATAGATGTCGCCCACGACCGAAACGTCGACGTCGTGCCCGCCGGACTTCAACTGGAAGCTCGGCATGACGGCGCCGGTCAACTCGACATCGCCGGGTTCGTCCTGACCGAAATCGATAGAGAGCGAACCGGACACGTCGACCGGACCGCCGGAAAGGCCGTCTTCGTCAACAGTTTTGAGCGGCGGCGCGGAAACGGAGGGCGCGTCGTCTTTTACATTAACGACGATAAAGCCGTTCGCGGCGTCGCCTTCGCTGTCGGTCGCCGTAACGCCGAACTTGATGGCGATCTGGTCATTGTCGTTGTTCGGATCCGCATGGTCGATCTGCTCGTAAAGCCTGAAGACATAGTCGCCGTCCGATTCAAGCACGAGGTCAAATACTTTCGTCGTTCCGGCCATACCGGTATAGGTTCCGCTCGGCGCGTCAAAGCCGATTTGAATCTCCGTACCGTTGTGGCGCAGCGTACCGGTATCGACCGATCCTTCCACCAAGATATTTCCATTCCCGGCGAATGTCCCGGGAGTGTCCGCGCCGAAATTGGCCGTAACAGTTCCCGGCTCGATGATCGTCCCCGTCTGAAGCGACGTCTCGTCAACGGTTTCCGTGGCCTTAATGTTTTCCGGCACGTCATCCGGCTCAATGCACAAACCAACCTTCACGGTTTTGGAGGCCGTATTGTCGCTGAAATCGTACTCGCCAAACGCGTCGTTCGGATCATCGGGTACCAGCTCGATGGCATAGGTTTTTACGGTAAGCGTGTAGTTGCCCGTAACCCCGTCGGGAACCAGCACGCCAAGACCGGCAAGCTGGCTTGGACTCAGCGCCCAGACCCCGCCGTTTTCCGTACCGGCCGTCAGGGTCGCCCCCGTGGGCAGGCCGGAAATCTCGATCCGGTCAATCGCTTCTGAACCATCAAGATCGGTAACATCCGTCGCGATGCTCAGCGGAATGGTCGTGCTTTCCTCGCCACCGGGCGTGGAAGCGGAAAGCGTTGGATCGTCGGCAACCGCGTCGACGATAATATTGAACGCGTCGTCGTTGTCCGCGCTCTTGTCAAGCTCGGGATCGTAGACACTCGCCGTCACGGACAGGCCCGTCAAGTCGAGATCGCCGTCGGCAGGCGGCGCGAACGTGAAGGTCCCGTTGTATTCGACGCCTGCGGGAAGCGTGATCGTCCAGGTACCGGGTGCTACCTCCGTCCACACCGCACCGGCTTCGCCTTCGAGCGAAACCGTCCAGTCAGGGCTGACACCGGTCAAGGTCAGGGTCATAACCTCGTCCCCGGCAACCGAGCCGGCGTGCCCGTCGAACTGCGCGGTTACCGGCACGTCGACACTGCCGTCTTCCTTGACCAGCGCATCGTCGATGTTGTTGTTGACGTTCAGCTTCGGCGGGTTGATATCCGGCAACCATGTGAGGGAAAAGGGATCACTGCTGGTCGCGACATTATCAGCGCCGTCAGGTTCGATGTCGCTGAGGCTGGTCTCTTCCGCATAAGCCGTCACCGTCAGACCGACCGAACCGACGAAGTCGACCGGAGCGGTTGCCTGAAGCCCGACGATTTCAGCCGGCGTGAATTCCCAGACGCCCGGAGACGTCTCGATCCCGGCGCTGAAGTTCAGCGAGTCCGTCGGATCGGTAACGACAAATTTCGTGATGGCTTCGGAACCGTCCACATCCGTAACCGCTGCCGACAGATCGACGTCGAGAGCCGTATTTTCGAGGCCTGTGTTATCCTGGCCGTCCACAGTCGGTGTATCCGCAACAGCGTCCGTAATTACCGTAAAGGCGTCGGTGACACTTGCCGCTGTATTCGAAGCAGGCTCGTAAGCCGTCGCCGTCACGTTCAGCGTGCCCATGTCGACATCGCTGTCGGCGGGCGGGGCAAACGTGATTGTGCCGGAGAAATCCTGCCCGGCCGGCTTCGTGACCGTCCAGGTTCCGGTTGCAGAATCGTAAATCCCTTCTGAAACCGTCACGCCCCAGGTCGGATCAATCCCGGTCATGACGACAGTCAGCTCGGCATTCGGCGAATCGGCACCGTTCAGCTTCGCTTCGACAGGAACCGCGATCGAACCATCTTCATCGACGATCACGTTGTCAGCGCCGTTATTGACGATCAGTTCGGGCGGATCGGCCACTGGCTTCCATTCAAGGACGAACGGGTCCGAGGCCTGACTGTTGTCGTTAGTCGAATCGAATTCACCGTCGCTTGCCGGGATTTCAGTGTTGAAGATAGTGACGACAAGATTCACCTTGCCGAAGAAATCCGCCGGGGGAGTCATTTCGAGGCCCGTGAGGTCGGCCGGGTCGAGTTCCCAGACACCGCCGCCGAGATTGGTACCCTTGTTCAGCGTAAAGCCTGCCGGGACGCCGGAAACTTCATATTTTAAGATTGTTTCGGAACCATCAAGGTCCGCGCCGAGTCCGCCTGCTATGTTCACGGCCAGCGACTGGTCCTCCAGACCGGAGTTGTCCTGCCCGTCGACCTGAGGTTGGTCGGCCACGGCGTCGACAATCACGTCAAAGCCATCATCAACAGATTCCTCCTGATTCGAATCGGGACTCACCGCCGTCGCCTCGACATTCAGGCCCGACAGGTCGATATCGCCCTGCGCCGGAGGTGTCAGCGTGAAACCTCCGTTATAGTCGGTGAGCGCCGGAAGGGTAATCGCGTATTCTCCTGGAGTACCGGTAGCCACCCAGCCTGCACCATTGAAACCCCAGCTTGGATCAATACCCGTGAGTGTAAGTTTAAGATAAGAATTAAACGGGTTGGACGGATCGAGGGTCGCAACAACCGGAACAAAAACGGAGCCGTCTTCATAGACCTGCGCGTTGTCAACACCGTTGTTTACGAGCAATGTCGGCGGCTCAAGCGGGGGCGGCGGCTCCAATTCGTCTTCGAGAGCACGCACCTCCGGAACCGGAAATTCGACACCGTATCGCAGCGCCGTCGGGTTGATCGGTCCGACCGCGTTGATCGGCCCGACCGCAACCGGTGCCACTTCTGACTGGAATCCGAAACCGCCCCGACCTCCCGGCGTCGCTGCCCCCGGACCGGCGGCCGGCTCTACCTCAGCAAGACGCTGGGCGATATCCGCCATTTCCAGATCGCCCTCCGGCTCCGACTGCGCAAGAGTATTAACGATTTGATTAAGGTCTTCGGTTGTATCAGCTTCACGAACGATGCTTTCCGCTTCGCCGGTTGCCGCCGCAAACCGGACCTGCGCCTGAGTCGGCGCGATTTCCTCGTACAGATCTTCTTCAGGCATCGCTTTAGCGAGACGGATGGTCGTAACAAGCTCATCGGCGGAAATAACGGAACCATCGGCCAGGGTGAGTTCCGGCGGGAGGCCCCCCTCACCGGTTTCCGCGAAGTCGCGAAGCACAATGACACCGCCGTCGTCGAAGTTGATGGTGAGCGCACCGTCCTGCATGTCGGCGGATCCCGGCGCAAGAAGATCGAAGTCCAGGACATATTTCTGGCCGGGCTTTAGATCAATCTCCCGGGTCACGTTCGCCGCCGGCTCTCCGATCGTAACAGGAGAGACACTTCCGTCATCCCCCTCAGAAGCGGAAGAGGATGAAGAACCACCGAGGGTCTGGCTGAGAACCGCAAGATCGATCGGAGTGCCGTCTGCTAGCGGGATGCTGACCCCGCTCTCCGCGAGTGCCTGAAAATTCTGGATGACGACCGTGCCGCCATTAACCAGAGAAATTGCAAGACCGCCACCGGCTGTCAGGTCAATATTGCTGATATCGGAAACTTCGAAACCGAACGCGGCGGATTGCCCCTCCGGGACGCTGACGTTTGTTGTTGCCCCGGATCCCGGATTGGCGATCGTTACTGGATTCGTTTCCATGGAAATTCTCCTCTTCCCCTGAGGGCTTTGCCGCTCGACGCTTGCAAACCCTTATATCCGTTAACAAGTTCCTAATGAGTCCCAAGTGTTTTAACCGGAATTTAAGAAACTGTCAACAAGTTATGTTAAACTTACTCGTGACATAATGTCGAACGAGTCAGAACAATCCCCTGATACAAAACACATATTTATTAGAGACGTCTTTTGTACTCTTTTTGGCAGGCCGCTTATCGTTATAAACAACTTTTTGGGGCCGCACACCGGACGTCTGGCGGCAGTAGTAATGAATTTACGGGCATTCATCAAGATCGATTATCGCGTTCAGCCGAATCGGCTCTTGCCAGAGCACAAGTTGGTTACCAAGAAGCAGCGTCCGGACCTGACCGACCGCGCGCTGCGGCATGCAAAACCCGCACACCCGATTCGGGGGATTCGGTGTAACGGTGTCAGATGTCCCGTCGCACCGCTAGCATTATGGCAATGCACGTCGTTATTTCTTGAGTGCTCTCAAAAAAATTTCGCTGTGAACAAGCTGTGGGCAATTTTGTTAATTCCCGGTCCGATGGCGCGTGGATTAACACGCCAGCCGACGCAACATTGTTTGCACAGGCATCGTGTTTGTGAAACAAACCTGCAGCACGTCGAAAAAATGACTCGACTCGCCGTTTTCGCCGGGTCATCCTGAAGCTGTCTTCAGGGACACGCCACTTCCTCAGGAAGCGAACCGGTCCCTTTGAAGATCGGGTGGCCGGTCACCACCCAGGGGTCTTGCGGACCCGTTCCGGACAAGCTGTCTGGCAGCATCCCGGATTTACGATCTTCCGCGAGGCTCAAGGGACGCACGAGTTCGTTCCTGCACGCCGCCCGCTCCGGGCCCGTGGTCGCGCACGCTAAAACGTTTGTTGGAGCAACGGCGCAACGCAGGACGTACGTTTGCAGTACGCTTCCGAATTGCCCGGTTTTGACGCGTCAGAGTCCGGGTGTGTGGTTGATCGCCACAATAAACAAGGCGGATGGGGGTTCATCCGCAGGTCCGGAAAAGCCCGAAGGGTACGCTCCTTCTCTTTCCCGACCGGATCCAGGCGACCGCCTGCCGACGTTACCGGCCCGCTCCGTTGTGGCGCACCGCCCGTAATTGTCCCGCAGGTCGAAAGCTTCCCATCAAAGGCCCCGGTGGCCGCCCCCCAGTCGCTGCCTTGTTGCAGTTCTGATATGGGCGGCCCCGGGGTTCTTTATATCCGTTGCACCCATCTCTTTCCTTAATTACAGTGTGGGCATGGGCCTTCACTTTGATCGATTGAGCGTTCTGGTCGTTGAAGATACACTGCCGATGCAAAAGCTTCTTTGCTCGGTTCTCCAGACGCTTGGCGTTGGAAGGGTCCTGAAAGCCAGCGATGGCGAGCGCGGATTTAGTGTCTTTCAGGAAGAATGCCCCGATATCGTGCTTTCCGACTGGCACATGGAACCGGTGCACGGCCTTGATCTCATACACGAAATTCGCCGCAATCCCCTGTCTAGGAACCGCATGGTGCCCATCATCCTGGTAACCGGATACAACGCGAGACCCCGCGTCGCGCTGGCCCGGGACAGCGGAGCAACCGAATATCTCGTAAAGCCCTTCTCCGCCGACGACCTTGCCCGCCGGATCGCTTATGTCATCAACAGACCCCGCGACTTCGTCGACAATCTTCCCAACTATTTCGGCCCCGATCGCCGCCGGACGAAAGACGCTGCCCACAACGGTCCGCGGCGCCGACGCGACGACTTTAACCAATGATTCTTGCCAACCCGACCCGTTTCACTGATAAAATGAGATGATTGTTAAGGAAATTAACTTCAAAGATAACCTCCATGTCCCAACGCCGCATCGAAGCCCGTATCTACAAAGCGCCGCCCCATCTGCAGGCCAAGGTCGGCCGGGGTCGGCTTGACCCGAAGACGATCCTGCGCTGTCAGGAAATCATTGACAAGAATACTTTCGACTTCGTTCCACTCGCATCCGGCCAACTGGAGGAGTTCCGCGCCATGATCGACGCGGCCAGAGCGGCACGCGACCCCGACGAGATCGAAACCATCAAATCCCGTATGACACAAATCGTCATGCAACTCAAAGGCCACGCCGGCCTGTTCCACTATCCGCTCGTCAGCCGTCTGGGAGCGATCATGCTGTTCTTCCTCGACAACGTCGATAATCTGGACGACGACGTCCTCGACATCGCGAGAGCACACTACCGTACGCTCGCCATGATTCTCGAACTCCGCATCAAGGACAGCGACGACCGTCTCGGGCGCGATTTCGAGCGTGAACTTAAAAGCGCCTGCGGACGCTACTTCGCCAGGATGAAAATCAAACCCGAGGACGATGCCTTCTACGTGGAATTCTAGGCAGTGGGGACACAATAACGTTTTGTGTCCCAAGTGGAAGCTTCGGTCGGGGACACAAAAAGTTATTGTGTCCCCGATGTTCTAGACTGCACTGCGGAAGGTAAGGCGGCGGACCTGCTGGATTTGCGGGAGTTTTTCGACCTCGGCAAAAAGCGCGTCCGGCACCGGCGCATCCAGCGACACGAGACATATCGCCGTCTGCCCCGCTGCTTTCCGGCCAAGACGAAAGTCCGCGATATTCTGGCCAGCATTGCCGAGAATCGTGCCAAGGGCTCCGATCAGACCAGGCTTGTCCTCGTTGCGGATGAAGAGCATGTCCTTCGCCAGCGCCGCCTCGATCGACAGCCCCTCGATCTCGACGATCCGCGGCTCGGTCCCCGCGAACAGCGTGCCGGTTAGCGTCCGCGTACGCTGCTCGGTCTGAACGGTCACAGTGATCGCCGTGTGATAGTCCTCGCACTCCTCCTGCCGCGTTTCGGAAACGTTGATGCCGCGCTGTTTGGCCAGCGCGGGCGCATTGACCATGTTCACCGTGTCAAGCAGCGGCCGGAGCAGATTCGCAAGGATCATCTGGGTAAGCGGCTTGACGTTGAGCGCCGATACATCCCCCTGATACTCTATATTGACATCGGTAATCGCGTTCTCGGTAATCTGCCCCGCGAACGATCCGAGTTGCTCGGCGAGCGCCACGTAGGGCTTGAGACGCGGCGCGTCCTCGGCTGAAATCGACGGCATGTTGAGCGCATTGGTGATCGCGCCGCTCACAAGGAAATCCGCCATCTGCTCGGCAACCTGAAGCGCCACGTTCACCTGCGCCTCGGTGGTCGACGCGCCGAGATGAGGCGTACAGATGACGTTCGGGTGCCCGAACAGCACGTTATCGGTCGCGGGCTCGGTTTCGAACACATCGAGTGCCGCCCCGGCCACCTTGCCGGAATCGAGTGCCTCCCGAAGGTCCGCCTCGACGACGATCCCGCCGCGCGCACAGTTGACGATCCGCACGCCGTCCTTCATTTTCGCGAACGCGTCCTTGTTCAGCAGACCCTTCGTCTTGTCGTTCTTCGGCACGTGCAGCGTGATGAAATCGGCACGCGCGAACAGCTCGTCGAGCTCGACCTTGTCGACCCCGAGATCGACCGCGCGCTCCTCGGTCAGGAACGGATCGTAGGCGATGACGTTCATCTTCAGCCCCAGTCCGCGCGTCGCAGCGATCGAGCCGATATTCCCGCAGCCGATAACGCCGAGCGTCTTGCCGGTCAGTTCGACTCCCATGAATTTGCTCTTTTCCCACTTGCCCGCATGCGTGGATTCGTTGGCTTGTGGAATCTGGCGGGCGAGCGCGAACATCATCGCGATTGCGTGCTCGGCCGTCGTGATGGAATTGCCGAACGGGGTGTTCATCACAATGATCCCCGCATTGGTCGCCGCCGGAACATCGACATTGTCGACGCCGATCCCGGCGCGCCCGATCACCTTGAGGTTCTTCGCCGATTCGATGATATCGGCCGTGACCTTGCTGGACGAGCGAATCGCCAGACCATCGTAATTGCCGATAATGCCCTTGAGTTCCTCGGGCGAGAGCCCGGTCTTGACGTCGACCTCGACGCCTTTGTTACGGAAGATATCCGCCGCAAGCGGATTCATTTTGTCGGAGATGAGTACTTTAGCCATCGATTTAGCCCCATTTTGTCTTGTTGGAGAAACAGGCGTTCAGATGTAGGCCTGTCGGTGGGAGATGTAAAGATGGATTGTGATGGAAGGAATATGTTCCTGCACAGCGATTCGGGCGCATCGGGGACACAATAAAGTTTTGTGTCCCCATGAGATATCAAAAATCCTGAACTCTCCCCATTTTTTCCGAATCGTTGGCGGGGAGTGTTGAAAATCCTTATACAGGGCTGATTTAGGTAAGGAATCGGGGTTTTTCCTAGCGTA
>RZZS01000187.1 GCA_009929775.1 Alphaproteobacteria bacterium | reverse complement strand
TCCAGAAGTCGCCCGCAAAAGTCCGCTCCTATTTCAACGCCCCGGAAATCAAGTATGCAGCCTAAGGCAGATCATCTATTTATATGCGGTGGTAGTAACGACGGTCGTTTCGTCGGCTTTCTTCTTTTGCCACTGCGTGTACCCGGCTAGAAGCGGGGTTGCGACGAGGCCCACAACGGTAAGAACTATCGCGAGCTCGACAAGCGTATAGCCTGCGTTCCTCTTGTATTTATCCGGAATCGAGATCATGGTTCATATCCCCGTGCAAATGATGTTCCCGGACGCGTCGAACCCGGTCACGACCTGACCATCGGGACAGGCCTGTCCCGGTACCGGCGCGTAGCCTTCGGTCGCGCACTGAGACACGCCGTCCTGGATCCCGCTTATCGGGTTGTTCCAGCAGTTCAGATATCCGCGGTTGTTGTCGGGGCGGCGCGATGTCAGGATATCCGGCATGAAGCAATTGCCGTCCAGGTCGCAAAGCTCATCCGCATTCACTTCGTTCGCGCGAATGTCGCCCTCTACGTCAAGCTTCACATCGTAAGGCGATGGTAGCGCCGGGTCATCAAGGTCGCTGTTAGGCCGATTGGTGCCGACACCGATGCTTCCGGGGTTGGTGTTGTATATTACGTCGGGGTCGGTGGACGAAACGGTCCAGATGCCCACGGGCGCGGAGTCGACGAAAACCAGAAAATCGTCGTCAGTCGCATCGTCGAAAACGTCGTCAAAATCGCAATTCTCTCCACGAACTGTCATAGGGCAAGTGCCCGTTCTTATACCATTTAGGTTGAACGCGCCGCCACTGTTCTTGCCAAGCGAAAAGACGATCAGGTGAGCATCGCTCGTCGCTTCGAAAGCCGCGCCGCCGGTGCATGTTCCCGAACCGTCCTGCGCGCATTCGTCCCAGCTGTTTACTGTGATAGCGCCACCCTCCGGGTCGAAACCGGGACCGAGAGATGTAAGGTCGCGCGTGACGGCGTAAAAATACTTATTGTCCCAAGCGTCGAGAGCATCCGTCGACGGAATTCGGAGATTTTCGAAGGGAACGGCGCCGATGAGAATGGGCGAGGGGGAAGTGCCAACAACTTTGCAGTAGCCGGCACCGGCGGAGAAGTCACAGGTGTCATCGGCGAGAGCGTC
>RZZS01000186.1 GCA_009929775.1 Alphaproteobacteria bacterium | reverse complement strand
CTGCTGCAATACGGCGGCGGAAACCGCGCTTCACCCCCAAAATTTACCTCAACGGTTCACGCGTTCCGGATTTCCGGGGTTTTTAGAGGTGCCCTTTAGAATCCGTCCGAAAACTTCATGAGGGATTACAAAGCTTGCGCAGCATGAGGCGGATGGAGGCGAGGCGCACGAAGGCGAGAGCGGAGCGCGTCAGGTTTTCCCAGTCCTTTGCCAGACGGCGGCATCGCCCCAGCCATGCGAAGGTTCGCTCGACGACCCAGCGGCGAGGAATGACTTCAAATCCTTTGGCAGTATCGGAACGTTTGACGATCTCGATTTTGAGCTGTGGCATGACTTTGGCGAGAGCCTTCTGAAACTGCGGCCCCTGATAGCCGCCGTCGGCAAACAGCTTCTTCAAAAACGGGTACATGCCGAACAGCCTCGAAAGCACCAGCGCCCCGCCGTCACGGTCCTGAATGTCCGCTGGATGAACCACGGCATGCAGCAAAAGACCTACCGTATCGACGAGGATATGCCTCTTCTTGCCCTTGATCTTTTTGCCAGCGTCATAGCCGTTCGGGTCAATCCTGGCCCCCCTTTTTCAGCGCTTTTCACGCTCTGGCTGTCGATCACACAAGCCGTCGGGCTGGCCTCCCGCCCCATCGCCTCCCGGCATTTTTCGTACAGCGCATGGTGGATGCGCTCGATCGTCCCGTCGTAGTTCCAAAGATCCAGATAATCGAAAAGCGTACTTTTTGGCGGCAGGTCCTTCGGCACCGCCCGCCACTGGCAGCCGGTGCTCAAGACATACATGATGCCGTTCACAACCTCGCGCATGTCCACTCGCCGCTTCCCGCCTCCCTTCTTCGCAGGAGGGATCAGGGGCTCGATCAGAGCCCATTCTTCATCGGTCAGGTCGCTCGGGTAACGTAAATGGTCGCGGTTGTATCGGGCACGGCTCTCGGCTGTCCACATCGGCAGCCCCTCCTTACGGGCTACCTACTAATGAATCACAACAGATTCCCTTGAATCAGCATGTTTCCGGACGGTCACTTATGCACGACGACGCGCGACGACGTACGTTCCGGGAGCGGAACGGCGTGTTCGTCACGAAATGCTAATGCCTCTCTGCCTGCCGATGGTCCATGAGATGGTTCCATCGG
>RZZS01000047.1 GCA_009929775.1 Alphaproteobacteria bacterium | reverse complement strand
GCCCCAGCGGCCCGCCCCCGCTGCCACTCTTCGCCACCCCCGCGAACCAGAGAGCCGCGCTATGACAAACATACCGCCGGAATTTTGGGGAGACTATAGTCACCTTTTCCCTTGGCGACCCGGTCAATCCCCGTTAGGATTTCCGGCACATGCGGGCGTGGCGGAACGGTAGACGCAACGGACTTAAAATCCGTAGGGAGTAATCCCGTGGGGGTTCAAGTCCCCCCGCCCGCACCACCACTCGCCCTTACAGGCTCCCACCTGCGCTAAAGCTGCGGCGGCCTTGCGTCGGGCGGCTTACGTCGGCAAACTACGCTTTTTATACAGCCAGCCCTCAGGAGATCCCGTCATGCCCGTCTCCCGCTCCCTTCTCGAAACTATCGGCAATACGCCCCTCCTCCAGCTTGAAGAGGGCATTTTCGCCAAGGCCGAGTTCCAAAATCCGTCCGGCTCGATCAAGGCGCGGATGGCCAATTACATGATCGAAATGGCAGAAAAGGAAGGCCTTCTGAAACCCGGCGACACCATCGTCGAGTCCACGAGCGGCAATACCGGCAATGCGCTGTCGATGATCGCCGCAATCAAGGGCTACAGGATGCTCGTTCTCATCCCCGGCGGCTATACGAGCGAGCGGGTGCAGATTTCCCGCGGCTACGGCGCGGAGGTGCGCTTCATCGGCAGGTTCAAGGTCAATGAAGCACGTGCCGAGGCAATCCGTCTCGGCCAGGAGCCAGGCTATTACTGTCCGCAGCAATTCGACAACGAATGGAATGTCGACGAGAACCGCGACTGGCTCGGGCGCGAAATCGTCGACCAGTTGCCCGAAGGCCTGAAAATCGAGGCGCTCGTCCAGGGCGTCGGGACCGGCGGCACGCTGATCGGCGTTTCGCAGGCCCTTAAACAATGGCATAACCCAGACGCCAAGGTATTCGCGATGGAACCGACGGAGTCCCGCACTATCGAATGCTGCATCGCCTGTGACCACAAGATCGAGGGCATCTCCGACGGGTTCATCCCGACGATCTACCAGCGCTACAGCCACCTCGTCGACGAGGTCATTTCCATTGAGGGCAACGCGGCAATAGCCGAAGCACAACGGATGGCCCGCGAACAGGGCCTCTTCGTCGGCCCCTCCTCCGGCGCAAACGTCCTCGCCGCCCGAGAAATCAAGCGCCGCTACCCTAAAATCAAAAACGTCCTCACCCTGCTGTGCGACCGGGGAGAAAAGTATTTGAGCCTGATGTATAAACTTTGACATCGACCCAAGCCCTACGATCGACTTGTTTATTCGACCGTCAGAAGGAAGAGAAGAAATCCGATGGTTCAGACGCGTCAGGTGCGACCATGCGTCTCTCCCCCCGGACCGGGTCCGTTGTTGAAGAGATTCGGGCGCGCATGCATACTCGGGTGCGAGGCCAATTTCTTCCCGTGAGTAAACATCATGAGTCTTCTCGACAGCTCGCCCGTTGAACAGGACCAACCCGTCGAAGCCGCTCTGCCGCGCCTGTTCGGCATCGGACTTGGCATAGTGCTTTTCCTGATTCCGTTGATCACGCCAGCGCCCGCCGGAATGCCGCTGGAAGCATGGCGGGTGACGGCCGTGGTACTGCTGATGGCGACGTGGTGGATGACCGAAGCGATCCCGATCGCGGCGACGGCGCTCGTGCCGCTCGTCCTGTTTCCCCTGCTCGGCGTCGCCTCGATCAAGGAGACGGCGGCGCCGTTCGCCGACCCGATCGTTTACATGATGCTCGGCGGATTTATGATCGGGCTTGCGATGCAGCGCTCGAACCTGCACCGGCGCATCGCGCTCAACGTGCTGCGGGTCGCGGGGCGCAAGCCGCACATGCTGGTCGGCGGGTTCATGTTCGCGACTGCCCTGCTCTCGATGTGGATTTCCAATACCGCCACGGCGGCCATGATGCTGCCCATCGGCATGTCGGTCGTCGGCCTTCTCAAGCAGGACGAAAACCTGCAGGCGCGCGGCAAGGCGGCCGAAAACCTGCCTGTGGCGCTGTTGCTCGGTATCGCCTTCGGGGCCGGGATCGGCGGGATCGGAACGCTGATCGGCACGCCGCCCAACGCCGTTCTCGCGGGCTTCATCGCCCAGCACGCCGATCTCGAGGTCACGTTCGTGGACTGGATGAAACTTGGCATTCCGACATCGCTCATTCTGCTGTTCCTCTCATGGATCGTGCTGACGAAAATCGTCTTCCCGGTCGGCACGGAGGATCTCGTCGGAGCGCGGCGCCTCATTAACACGGAAAAGGAAGCGCTCGGAAACATGAAACCGGCGGAAAAGCGGGTCGGAATCATCTTTCTCTGCACCGCGCTCGCCTGGATGCTCCGCCCGCTGATCGCCGATGTTCTCCCGGCGGGGATCGAGTTGACCGACGCGGGGATCGCGATGGTCGCCGCCATCGCCCTGTTCCTGACGCCCGAACACCGCATCAACCATGAACGCAAGCTGCTCGACTGGGGCTCGACGCGCGACCTGCCGTGGAACGTCATGGTGCTGATCGGCGGCGGTCTCGCCCTCGGGAGCGTCGTGCAAAGCTCCGGCCTTGCCGGGTGGGTCGGCGACATGTTCGCCAACCTCGACGGCCTGCCCGTGCCCGCGCTCGCGATGCTCGGAGCCGTGTTCGCGATGGGGGTCAGTCACGTCACCTCGAATACGGCGACCGCCGCCACGCTCGTCCCGCTCTCGGTCTCCATCGCCCTGACGGTCGGCGCGCCGCCGATGATGATGGCAATCCCGGTCGCCATGGCGTGCTCGTGCGCCTTCATGATGCCGGTCGCCACGCCGCCGAACGCAATCGTTTTCGCCTCGGGAATTCTCACAGTGGGGCAAATGGCGAAAGCCGGAGCGGTCCTCGGCCTCATTTCCCTCGTTGTCATCGCCCTGATGGTGTTTACGGTCGGGCAGTGGGTGTTCGGGTAGATATGACCGGAAAACGGGGACGGAGTAAAAACCCCTGATTTTACTCCGTCCCCGACCCTCAGAATCCCAGTTCCTCGCCCGTCGAGCGGATGGAAACCGCGCGGGGCTCTCCTCCCTGCTCGCGAATGATTTTGAGCAGTTCGCGCGTGGCGGCGTTCAGCCGGTCGTTATGAATGGACCGCAAAACGATCGACAGGCCGAGCACGCCGCCACGATAGTGCGGATAACTGCCGATCTCGATATCGGGCCAGGAATCCTGAAGCGCGCCGAGTTGCGCTGCGACAACACTTTCCTGCAGCGAGCAGGCCACCGTATTGGAAAGAACCGGCGCGCCCATTTTCAGCATGGAAAGGACGTTGACGAACATCACCTGCATGATCCGCGGCACGCCCGCCATGACGAACACGTTTTCAATCGCAAAGCCCGGCGCGCCGGAGATCGGGTTCGGGATCAGCTTCGCGCCTTTCGGAATCATCGCCATCTTCATGCGGGCCTCGTTGACATTCTCCGGTCCGTAATAGTCCGCGAGCATCTGGTATGCTTCCTCGTTCGGCACAAGTTCGACATCGAAGGCCCGGCCGACGCACGCAGCCGTAATGTCGTCGTGGGTCGGTCCGATCCCGCCCGTGGTGAAGAGGTAATCGACGCGGGCGCGCAATTCGTTGATGGCCGCGACGACGGCGTCTTCTTCGTCCGGGATGACCCGCACCTCGCGCAGAATCGTCCCGCGCTCGACGAGTTTCTCGGCGATCCAGGACGTGTTCGTATCCGTCGTCCGTCCGGACAGGATCTCGTTGCCGATAATCAGGATGGCGGCGGTATAGGTTTGGGCGGCGATTTCACTCATGGCTACTCTGTGTCTCTTTTTGGCG
This sequence comes from Alphaproteobacteria bacterium, assembly GCA_009929775.1. GTDB lineage: Bacteria > Pseudomonadota > Alphaproteobacteria > Micavibrionales > Micavibrionaceae > RZZS01. Next base: position 20,848 of record RZZS01000047.1, on the reverse strand, counting down.
AGGAGGATCTTTATCTTGGCTTGCTGATCGCCTAATACTAGGTCATTGCATCACCGACAAGTCAAGAAAGACGCTATTTTATGAACACCCCGGCACGCAGATATACCGAGGAGGGCATTCCCCTTCACACGCAGGACGACTTCGAAGGCATGCGCCGCGCGGGCCGCCTCGCCGCCGAAGTCCTTGACATGATTACCGAACACGTGGTTCCCGGTGCGGTAACGGGCGAGCTCGACCGGCTCTGCCACGACTATATGGTGGACCATGGCAGCGTCCCGGCCACGCTCGGCTACAAGGGCTATACCAAATCCTCGTGCATATCGATCAACCACGTTGTCTGCCACGGCATTCCCGGCGAGAAAAAGCTTAACGAAGGCGATATCGTCAATATCGACGTGACCTGCATCCTGAACGGCTGGCACGGCGACACGAGCCGGATGTACCTCGTCGGCGACAAGGTCCCGGTCAAGGCGCGCCGTTTGGTCGACGTCACCTACGATGCCATGATGGCCGGGATCGAGGCCGTGAAACCCGGCGTCACGCTCGGCGATATCGGCCACGCGATCCAGAGCCTCGCGGAAGGCGAACGCTTTTCCGTGGTGCGGGATTTCTGCGGCCACGGCATCGGACAGGTCTTCCACGCCCCGCCCTCGGTCCTGCATTTCGGCGAACCCGGCGAAGGCACGGTGCTGGAACCCGGCATGATCTTCACTATCGAACCGATGATCAACGCCGGTCACTGGGCGACCAAGGTCCTCCCCGACGGCTGGACCGCCGTAACGCGCGACCGGTCTCTGTCGGCGCAGTTCGAACACACGCTGGCGGTGACGGAAGACGGCTACGAGATTTTCACCCTTTCGCCAAAGGGGTATACGAGGCCGCCTTACAGATGAGCAACGCTGCCACCAAAGAGCCACCCCACTACTCCGGGCACCGCGACCGCCTGCGGGAGCGATTTCTGAAGGGCGGGGCGGAGGCGCTGGCCGATTACGAGTTGCTGGAGCTGATATTGTTCATGGCGATCCCGCGCCGGGACGTGAAACCTCTCGCCAAGGAGTTGCTCGCCCGCTTCGGCGGTTTTTCCGGCGTGATGAACGCGAGCCCGCGCGAGTTGACGGCCGTTAAGGGCTTGTCTGAAACCTCCGTCGCCGCGCTTAAAGCCGTCACGGCCAGCGCCCATTACCTAATGCGACACGAGATCATGAAACGACCGGTGCTGAACAGCTGGAACCGACTGATCGATTTCTGTCAGGCGACGATGGCGCACGAGAACAGGGAGCATTTCCGCATCCTGTTTCTCAACAAGAAGAACGAGCTGATCGCCGACGAGATCCAGCAATCCGGCACGGTCGATCACACACCCGCCTACCCGCGCGAGATCATGAAGCGCGCGCTCGAGCTTGGCGCAACCGCCCTGATCCTCGTCCACAACCACCCGAGCGGCGACCCGACGCCGAGCCAGGCCGACGTCGACATGACCCGCGCCGTCATCGAAGCAGGAAAGCCCTTCGCCATCGTTATACACGACCATATCGTCGTCAGCCGGAATGGATATAGCAGTTTCAAGACGATGGGATTGATGTAAGCGCACTTCGCCTTTCCGCTCGAACCTGCCATTAACGAAATATTCATCTTCTCGCCCTAGAATTTGTCGTAACAATTTGGTGACGTGCGATGCCTGTCAGAATTGATCGGGATACACCGGACGATCCGTCCGTCGTTGGCAACCTTACGGCAGCCAGCGCCATGGACCATAGCACGGGAATCCCTCTGATTGCGGACGACGGCCAGCGTTTTGCCCTTCTGCGGGGTTCTCCAGGCCCCGATGACAGCTTTGCCGGAACTTCGCCAACCGTTCACCTGAGCGGGGGTGCCGACGATGGAGATCCGAATCGTGTATCCACCGAAACGATAGACGGGATGGACGCACCATTCGATGCGGTCGTGATACCGGGAAGGCAGGCAGACTATATCGCCCGTCTGCCTCAAATCGGCGAATACCCGACGCGGACAAGTTCCGTTTGGGAAAACCAGGACAGCCTGTTTGGAAGCGGCGTTGTACTCACGCACGCTGAAACGGGCGATCAAATCAGACTGGCGGGAGTCGACCGCGTGGTTTTCGATCACGATGACGCTGCATCCGGAAACCCCGTGAAATATATGAACGGCCTAGGCGAAAGCATTCAAAACGGGAGAGCTACGAGCGTATCCATGCAGGAACTGTTCGCGACGGCGAAAAACGACCTCTCTCCCTCCGAACTGAACGACGCCCGGATTGCCGCCAGCAGGGAGGCTGCAGACTATACGGGAAAGCACATCAATATCTTCAAGGGCAATGTCGATCAGCAACTTGCCGACGCGATGACTGACCTTCGCGAGGCCAACATACCTTCGCTCGAGACCCGCGCCTACGAACCACCTCAGGAAGATCCGGTTTTGCAGCGATCAATGGAGCGAGTCCTCGGCCTCACACCGCCTCAAGGCCCATCCTGATATTTAAAGCCACGGACGTTGTAGAGAGCCTTTCAGCTTTGCCTTGCCGATGGCAAGGCGCCAGCCAAGCGGAAGATATCTTGATCGCGCGCCGTATTCGGTGATACCTCAGTACGGAACCGCAATAAATGAGGAACCAGCCTGATGATCCCACGCTATACCCGCCCGCAGATGGCCTCGATTTTCGAGCTTGAGAACAAATACCGCATCATGCTCGAGGTCGAGACGCTGGCCTGCGAAAAGATGGCCGAGCTCGGCACCATCCCGGCGAGCGTGCCAAAAAGCCTGCGCGAAAAGGGCAATTTCGACGTGGCGCGGATCGAGGTGATCGAGGCGGAGGTCAAACACGACGTCATCGCCTTCCTGACCAGCGTCGCCGAGTTCGTCGGCGAGGACGCGCGCTTCGTGCATCAGGGCATGACCTCCTCGGACGTCAACGACACAACCTTTGCCGTCCAACTGACGCAGGCCGCCGATTTGTTGCTCGCGGATCTGGACGGGCTTCTGGCCGCTTTGAAGCGCCGGGTGGAAGAACACCGGGACACGGTGTGCATCGGGCGCAGCCACGGCATTCACGCCGAGCCCACAACCTTCGGAATCAAGCTGGCCGGACATTATGCGGCCTTCCGGCGCGCGAAGGAGCGGCTCGAATTCGCCCGCAAGGACATCGCGACCTGCAAAATCTCGGGCGCAGTCGGAACCTATGCGACCGTCAGCCCGGAAGTCGAGAAATATGTCGCGGACAGGCTCGGCCTCAGCCCGGAGACGGTGGCCACGCAGGTGATCCCGCGTGACCGGCATGCGATGTTTTTCTGCGTACTCGGCGTGATCGCCTCTTCCATCGAAAATCTCGCCGTCGAGATTCGCCATTTGCAGCGCACCGAAATGCGCGAGGCGGAAGAGTTCTTCTCGCCGGGGCAAAAGGGCAGTTCGGCCATGCCGCACAAGCGCAACCCGATCCTGACCGAGAACCTCACCGGCCTCGCCCGGGTTGTGCGCGCCGCCGTAACGCCCGCGCTCGAGAACGTGGCGCTCTGGCACGAGCGGGATATCTCGCATTCCTCGGTCGAACGCACGATCCTGCCCGATGCGCTGGTCGCGCTCGATTTCGCGCTGGCCCGCCTGACCGGCGTAGTCGACCGGCTGATCGTCTATCCGGAGAACATGCAGGCCAACATGGCGCGCACAGGCGGGCTCTATTTCTCGCAGAAAGTCCTGCTGGCCCTGACACAGGCGGGCGTATCTCGCGAAGACGCCTACCGCCTCGTGCAACGGAACGCGATGAAGGTCTGGGAAAGCGGCGGATCAATGGACTTCCTCGCCGCCCTGTCGTCCGACCCGGACGTCACCAATCGCGTCGGCCCGGAGAAACTCTCGGAAATCTGCGACCTGTCCGGCTACATCGCGCAGCGGAACACGATCATCGACCGGGCGCTGGCGGGCTAGAGCTGTAAAGGCCTCTCCCCCGCGGGGAGAGGTGAATTTGTCCCTCATCCAAGAACCGGAGGCTCTTGCAATCCGGCAAAAACCCGCTACCTTTCTGCCGCCGGACACCATTAAAGGGGGAAGACAGATCAATGAAAGGCGATCCGAGACTTATCGCGTACCTGAACGACGCGCTCAAGAACGAACTGACGGCCGTGAACCAGTATTTCGTCCATTCCCGCCTGCTGGAGAACTGGGGCGTGACGAAGCTCGCCAAACATGAATACAAGGAATCCATCGAGGAAATGATGCACGCCGACAAGCTGATTCAGCGGATCATCATGCTGGACGGTCTGCCGAACCTGCAGGACCTCGGCAAACTTTATGTCGGGCAAACGGTCGAGGAAGTCATCGAGGGCGACAAGAAGCTTGAAGCCAGGGCGATCCCCGAACTCAAGGAAGCCATCGCCTACGCCGAAAGCATCCACGATTACGTCAGCCGCGATTTGCTGGTCGACATCCTGCGCGACGAGGAAGACCATCTCGACCATCTCGAGACCATGCAGACGATGATCGAACAGCAGGGCCTGCAAAACTTCATCCAGCTCCAGTCGGAAGCGGACGGGGGCTAAGCCCGCACGAGAACGATTTTCATTTGCAATCCGGGCGGCGGTAGCCTACATCAGGTCCATGTATATTTGCATCTGCAACGCCCTGTCCGACCGCCAATTTTTGCAGGCTCTCAAAGACGCGCATGGCGTGACATCGGTCGAGGAGCTGTACGTCAGAACGAGCGGCGGCATCACGCCACGTTGCGGACGCTGTCTTGAAACGGTTCGGGAAATGCTGGAATCGGCCAGAGACATCACCGCGGAAGCTGCCGAATAATTATTCAGAGGCGATCCGGCCCGGCCATCACTCCGCTCTTGCATCGCCAAAGGAACTGTGAGACTCAAGGTGTACTTCTTCTTCCAGTTCAAACGAGGAACGACCATGTTCAAAACTTTTTGCATTGCAATCATGGGAACTTTGATTATGACGACAGCATCGGCAACTTCCGCCTCCGCCCAGAGCCAAGAAAACACCCTTTTGATGGACGTATCGACCGGCGGTCGCGTCACGATCGAGCTTCTGCCCGACCGCGCGCCGAAACACGCGGAGCGCCTGAAGACGCTGGCCCGCGAAGGCTTTTATGACGGCGTTGTCTTCCACCGCGTCATCCCCGGCTTCATGGCCCAGACCGGCGATCCGACGGGCAAGGGCACAGGCGGCTCGAACTATCCGGACCTCCCGGCTGAATTCAGCGACTATGAATACAAACGCGGTACGGTCGGCATGGCACGCACCGCCGACCCGGACAGCGCCAATTCGCAGTTCTTCATCTGCTTCACCGATTCAGGCTGCAGCTTCCTGACCGGGCAGTACACAGTCGTCGGACAGGTGACGAACGGCATGGAATATATCGACCAGGTCGCAAAAGGCGAACCCCCGGTCGCACCGGACAAGATTGTCAAAATGTCCGTGGCCGGACGAGATTGACCGTCTGACATTTATCTTTTCCCCGAGGAGCGCGGAAAGCGAATTGCGCCAGGCATCCGGCCCCTCACTCTCCACCACCGGATCGAGCCGCCCCTGCCCCACGGGACCGCCCGAGCGGAGTCGGCTGCTGAAATTCTTCGGACAGAGCAGGCGGATTCGGTTTCTTTTCCGCGCTACGGGTTCTATTTTGGGAGATAGCTCAAGCGAACCTGTAACCGGGAGAAAGCGCATGACCGATCAAAAAGACTGGTGGCGCGGCGCTGTCATCTACCAGATATATCCGCGATCATTCAAGGACGCGAACGGGGACGGTATCGGGGACCTCAAGGGTGTCCGTGAGAATCTCGAATACATTGCGCAGCTTGGCGTCGACGCAATATGGATCTCGCCTTTTTTCAAATCGCCGATGAAGGATGGCGGGTATGACGTTGCGGACTATCGCGCCGTAGACCCCGTCTTCGGCGATCTCGACGATTTCGACGGGCTTCTGGCCAAAGCCCGCGACCTCGGCCTTAAGGTTGTCATCGATCAGGTACTGAGTCACACCTCTGACGAACATCCGTGGTTTCAGGAAAGCCGCAAGGACCGGACGAACCAAAAGGCCGACTGGTATGTCTGGGCCGACCCGAAACCCGACGGATCCCCGCCCAATAACTGGCAATCCGTCTTCGGCGGTCCCGCCTGGGAATTCGACCAGCGGCGACAGCAATACTACCTGCACAACTTCGTCACCGGCCAGCCTGACCTGAACTACCATAACCCGGACGTTCAGAACGCTATTCTGGATGAGGTCGAGTTCTGGCTGAAGCGCGGCGTCGACGGTTTCCGGCTCGATGTCATCAACTTCATCCTCCACAACCAGGACCTTACCGACAATCCGCCGAATCCGGGCGTTAACCCGGCGGATCGCCGCCCTTTCACGATGCAGCTCCATATCCACAACCAGAGCCAGCCGGGCGTGATCAATTTCATCAGGCGGCTCCGTGCACTGACGAACCGTTACGATTCGAAAATGCTCGTCGGCGAAGTGGCAGACGATGACGGCGTCAGGCTGTCCGCCCTCTATACAAGCGGAAACGACCTGCTCCATACGTCATACAATTTCAGCATGCTGGGCGGCGACCGGCCTTCCGCATCGCTTGTTCGCTCGTCCCTTGAAACTTTTGCCGCCCAACCCGGCGGAGGCTGGCCGACCTGGGCGTTCTCAAACCATGACGTCAGGCGCGTCGCCAGCCGCTGGCATCCGGACAAGGATGGCTTTCACCATGACCCGCGGCTCTCCCAGATGCTGATTGCCCTGCTTCTGAGCCTCCGCGGCACGATCAGCTTGTATCAGGGCGAGGAACTAGGCCTTCCGGAAGCAATCATTCCGTTCGAGTACATCCAGGACCCTCAAGGAAAAGCAATCTATCCGCTGCCTGGTCGAGACGGCGCGCGTTCACCCATGCCATGGTACGACGAGACGAATGGCGGCTTTACGCAAAGTAGCCCGTGGCTTCCAGTCGACCTCAAGCACCACGACCTTGCCGTATCGCGCCAGAAGTCCGCCTCGGACTCGACGCTAGCCTTTACGCGGCAGATGCTTGCTTTCCGAAAGAAACACAGGTTCCTCCGCACGGGCTCGATCGCTTTTCACGGCAGCGGCGACGATAACCTCCTGATGTTCTCCCGCGGCGAGAGAGAAAACGAACAAACAATGCTGTGCGTCTTCAACATGGCGAACGGGGCCCGGCGCATCGCACTACCGACCAGATCCGCCGAAGCAACTCCCCCGTTTTCGAGCGAACGGTTCGGAACGCTCGTACGGGAAGAAGACAGGATATACGCCGATCTGCCCGCCTACGGGGTTATTTTCGTGCCCGGATAGCTCAAAGGGCGTCTTTTGACTTCGGAGCCGCCGGTTTTCTACTGGCGGCCTTTTTTTTGGGCGCAGCCTTTTTTGCGGATTTTTTGGAAACAACCTCAGACGAACTGGCTTCCGGTGCGGAAGCGAGCCCGGACTCCAGTTCAGCCCCGGGCGCTGGCGTGTCCGGAACATCGGTTGCCGGAGACGGTACCTGATGTTCCGGCGACTCATTTGCGGGCAGGCTATCCGACTTGACGAGACGTTCAGGGAGCTTCAGCGCCTCCGACATTTCGAGAAGAAGTCTGACCAGCTTGTCGAGCCGCCTCGGGTCGTGCAGAGGATCGCTCGTCTCGTAGCGGAGCAAAATATCCTGCGGATTGAAAATTACGATGAACCCGGCCTTGGGGTTGCGGAAGAGACGGTTCAGGGACTGGAATCGTTCCGGTGTGATGTATTGTTTCATCGCTTCGACGTCATTTGTACGTCCGGAATAGGAAGGCATCCAGAGCTCGCTTTCAACGGCAAAGACTTCGTGCAGATCGAAGAGATTCAGGACCGGAACGAGGTGACCGCTTGCGATGGCCCCGGAAGCATCGACGTCGCTTGACCGCATCAGTTCCACGACAGACCGGAAGCGCGTCCCGCGCGTGTCCTCGGACAGCTGCTCTTCAGAGTATATATTCAGCCGATGATTTTGAAAGTCCCCGACAATGCTCGGCGACATAAGGAAACGGCCCTTGTTGTAGGGCAGTTTGTACTTCTTCGCATACGCCTGCCATGCCTTCTTTTGCTGCATCAGGACGCGGATAGACCACAGAAAAGCCCCCAGGATGAAGGCTGACAGAACGAACCAGACAAAAAACCAGAGGTAGCTCACATGCGTTCCCCAAATGAAGACTCTGCATTAATTGTACCCTCAGGCGGCTTGCCATGCCAAGGAACAATGAATAACGGCATTGCAAGCCGCGGTTCGCGGCGAAACGACGCACCGGGAATCCATTGAAATTTTGTGGAATATTGCTATCAATACAGAGTAGCTAGCCAGCATGGCCTTGTCTGCACCCGACGATGTCCGGTTTCTGTCGAAACGAAGCCAGGACTGCAAGAAGCCGGTCCTCCCATCCCCCCCGGAAGGACCGGTGTTCTTTTTTAGGCAGCCTTCTCACCAGGAACCGGAAGTGACTGGGCACTCAGCTTGAGCTCCTGGCGAATCGCGCTCATGATGCGACGGGCATTTTCCGCCATGACCGCGTCCATGCCCAGGTCCTTCGGGTCACAGAGAAACATCAGTGCATGAAGATGCGAAAGATAGGTTTGTGACCGCTCTATCGAGAGTTTTGCGCAGACGATACTGTTGACGTCACCGGAATCGGTTTTCATTTTTCCCCCACTGTTTTTTTGTTGGCTTTTCGATGACGGGCATATTGCATATTTTTATGTAAACTTCAAGCCGCTTGTGTGTGTCCATTGGTATATGCCCGAAGGGATAAGCAAAAAAAGAGCGGCGAAGGAAAATCCCTTCGCCGTCTTTCTGCTGGCGTCACCGTCTCTCTTTAATGAAACCGGATGCCGTCGCCGCCCGCGGATACCAGAACGTGCTGCATCATCGATGTCGGTACAACGAAGGCATTGCTGTTCGCCGACTGAATGCGCTCCTTGATCCGCGCCTGGCGCGCCTGCATCCTTTGCGCCAGTCCCGTGACCTCCGTCAACATCGCAGCCGAACGGCTAAGAGCGGCGTCGTCCCGGGGGGCGTGGATATGGTTCGCGGCATTTTCCCGCAACTCACGCACAAGCTCGTTCTGTTGCTCCTCAAGACCCGCGACCTTGTGATCGAGAACAAGGACCTTGTGGTCGAGCTTGTCCGCGCGGTCATCAAGTGTCGCGGCTCTTTCGTCGAGTTGCCGGATGGCGTCGCTAAAGAAGGCTGTCTGTTTGCGGATGACCTCAAAGCCGCCTCTCAGGCGCTCGAAACCGACGCCAAGAACGAGTGCGGTTCCCATTGCCGCCACCGCTGCAAACACAGCCATCAATAGAGAGACCACAATGTAGGTTTCTGCTATGTCAGACATTTTGGATACCTTTCTTCGAAGATTAGTCAGATCGTGTTTGTTGCCACTTGCATGGTGTGCCCGGAATTCCGGTGCCTAATCCAATCCTAGCCCGCAAGCGTTTAACACGAGGTAACTTTTCCAGCGCAAACCATTCAAATGCCTCGACATTTATCCGGGATCTTTAGAAAAAACCGCGCAAAATTTTCCGGAAAAATTCAAGGAAAGCGAGTGCTGCCCGCTTACCAGGGAGAGGGCTTGAGCTCGGTGACCCAGGTTTCGAAACCGATAGCATCCTGAAGGTGGGGCTCATTGGAGCGGACGACAATCATGGTCAGGAGCATGTGGTCCGTTACTCTTGAGGACTTGAAGGTTTTCATGTCCATGCGACTGAGGTTCATGTAGATCGGCATCTGAATAATCCACCGATAGCGACCGTCAACGACACCTTCCTCGATAATCTCCGGGTGCCCCGTCTGCCCGACCGAAATCGTCAGTTTCTCGTTTTTGATCAGGTCGATCATCCCCGCCTCTTCCAGATCGCCCATGAAGCGCGCGAATCCGGCTTTTGTGAACAACCGACGATTCCGGTCCAGACGGTCGTCAACATTGACAAAGGTCATCGACATGACCGAAAGACCGTTGCGAAACGCCCAGCTCATCACGAACCGGTTATTGTAGAATTTATCCTCGAGCGGAAAAGGCTCGACCGTCGACGACGCGGTCGGCGAAGACGGCTTTGGGGCTTCTGTCGGGGTCGACGCTGCGTCCTGGGCGCAAGAAAGACCTGGCGGAAGCGCGAAGAAGGGAAGAGCAAAAAGACAGTATATCAGGCTGCGCACATCGGACTCCCGTCGCTTTCCCGTGAACCTTATCATGCCACGACCTCAGGGGGCAGGCAAAATTTTCGGGTAGGCTATTTCCGCTGCATTTCCTTGAAGATTTCCTCGGCTTCTTCCGTATAGGGTTCTGCTGGTTCAGTTTCTGCCGCAGCGGGCTCCGGTTCGACTGCGGCGCGCGCCGGATCGATGTCAACAACCGGCCCTTTCTCCGGCATCAGGTTCATCCGGACCCACGCGACACCGCTTCCCGCGGTGCGCTCGTTCGCGTAAGGAAAGCCCTGGTAGGCTACCGGCTCGTACCCTTCGCCACAGGCCGCAAGAGCCAGAAGAGGCAGGCCGAGGGCCGAAAGTACAAGCGCGCGTGGTAACGTCATTTTTTTGTTCCCCGATATGTAGGATGAGCCTGAAACGATCTTTCAGCCGTTAATCATATAGCCGATTCAATCATTTGGCAAACACGGAATGCAGTCCGCGACAACGGGGCACCTCGATCCCGAAAGAAACTTTTTTATGGCGCACTGGTTAAACTCTGGAGAAGCTCCAGGAGAACCGGAGAGAACGACAGGAACCTAACCGAGAAGCAGGAGAACGTAATGAACTTTATCCGCACGAAAGCTGCAGCGCTCACCGCTGTTGGCATGATCGCCATGGCTGGGAGCGCCCATGCCGGACAGGATCCCGCGAACCAGACCTATCAGGCCCCGGCGCAAGAGCAAGGTTCGATGCAGATGGAACAGGAGCAATCCGGCCAGGCTGGCCAATTTGGCGACGACAAGCTCGACGCCTACGCCGAAGCCGCACTGGAAATCGGTCGGATCAACGCGGAGATGGCTCCCGAAATTCGCGCCGCCGACAGTGAGCAGGAGCGAAAAACAAAGACGCTCCAGATGCAGCAGGACATGATCAACGCCATTCAGAACACGGCGGGCATCACGATGCAGGAGTACAATCAAATCAGCCTTGCAATGCGGGACAATCCAAAACTTGTCGAACGCGTTCGCACGCTGTTCGATGAAAAGGTTCTCCAGCTCCGCGAAGACGACGATCTCCGGCAGGAACAAAACCCCGTCCGTTAACACCCCGCGGCAATTGTTTGGTCGCTGCTCTCTCCCCCTTTAAAAAGGGGGAGGGTTGCGAAAGCCGTTGCCACGACCATTAACTTTTCAAGCGATTGCCCCGGGCAACACCCGTATTCGCCCACGACAAACCCCGGCCCGACCGACCAGGGCTCTGTTGGGATACCCTTTTTCGTTTGACCCGTCCGATTAATTCTGTACGCTTGTCCTATGGGAAAGCTGGTTCTTATTCTTTTTCTGGGCGTACTCGGGTTTTTCGGCTGGCACTGGCTTGGGCCTCTGCCGCCTTCCGCGGCGCAGGATTACGTTCAGTCCTGTGTGTCGGCTCTCCCCGGCGGAGAACTCGCGTGCCAGTGCGCGGGCCAGCATCTACAGGATAATTCCCGGCGCCTCGGCATCATAGGCATCTGGTCGGGTTCGCCGAAGTCCCAGGATTACACGCAAGCGCGGGTCATGCGCGAAGTCGTCATCGACTGCATCGACAGAACGAATACCTTCCAGAAATCCTGCGAGGCCCGCTCGGGAGGGAGAAGCAGTGAATATTGCACCTGCCTGCAGACCATAATGGAGCGCCAGCTTCCTTCCGCAGTCAAACGCGCGCAGGACGCCGCCGAAACCGGAAAAGGTCGCTTTGCTGATACGATGCGGGAACTGATGGCGGCGATGACCCGAACCGCCGAAATCAGCTGCCGGTAATATTTTTCCCCGACCCCGGAACGTTCCGCGTAAAGCAGACTCTTGCGAGTCCGCTGCCGTACATGCCTCTCCCGGACGAAGGATCGGACCAGCACGTTTCGCTTGTTGTCAGATCCCCGTCTCCGAAATGCTTCCGCAAGGCCGAGAGCAGATGCTCGTGACGACCCGCGGGCAAGAGCGGATACCAGATCAACAGGGTCGCGTCACGCCACCTCGCAAAAAGCTCCGCCGCGAATTCGGCGGCCTGTCCGTACTCGGACTTTACCTCATAGCTGGGATCCACGAGGACCAGTCCCGCGTTTCGTGGGGGCGGAATGAGTGAAAGGACGCCTTCGTATCCATCGGCCCGGTAAACCGAGATTCGCCGGTCCGAGAGAACGGATTCAGAGAGCGCCGCATGCTCCTTCGGATGCAGCTCGAACAAATGCAAACGATCCTGCGCCCGAAGAATCGAAGCCGCCAGAAGCGGAGACCCCGGATAGTTCGGCCCCAGCGCCCCGTCATTCACTCCGCGCACGGCGGAAACATAACTCTTCGGCAGGTCGGCAAGAGTCCGGGCATCTCCCGCAATCTTGAGCCACCCCCGGGCAGCCTCCCCCGTCTTTAGCGCCTCGGTCGACTCCAGATCGTAGAGGGCACGCCCGGCATGGGTTTCGAAGTAGGATACCGGCCTTCCTCGCGCTGTCATCCGGTCGAGAATTTCTGCGAGAGCCCGGTGCTTGTGGATGTCGGCCGCGTTGCCGGCGTGGTATATGTGCTGGTAGGAAAGCATCCTCGTTTATAGCGCCTTCTGCGGCTGTTCAAAACAAAAACGGGCCTCCGCGAGGAGGCCCGTTTCGGTTTGTGAGTGGAGGCTCAACAAAAACTCTAAAAACGCAGCAACGCGCCAAGCTTGATGTTGTTCTCGTGGCCGTCGAAGCTCGAGATGCCGAGGTTGCTGTCTTCGTAGTTCGTGTATGTGTACTCAAGGCGGAAATTGAGCGGCGTCTGCGTATCGAATTCGGCACCCGCGCCAAGAACCAGACCATGCAAATCCTCATCGGTGCCGCGCCCCTCGAAATTCGCGTAACTCCAGCCAAGAATGCCGTAGCCGAGCACGTCCTGGTTAAAGGTGACCCCCGGGCGGACGGTCAGAACGATGTTTTCATCCTTTTCAAACCCGACGCCGGTAACGTCACCATCCTGCTCAGACCAGTAATAGGCAGCCTCGATTCCCCCGTAACCGCCGAGCCACGGAAGAAAATTCTGCGCAAACCCGAAACCGGCAAAGACACCATACTCCATGCCGTCCAGCGCGAGATCCGCAGCGGGGCTTGTAATCTCGTAACTTCCCATCGCGTAGCCGACATCGGCGCCCGCATACGGGCCAGTAAAGTCGGCATACCAGGGATCGCTTCCGGCTGCCGGTTCTGTCTGCGCGGCACGCATCGCCTCCCTCTCCATAGGGGCCTGCTGGTTCCGCGTCATCAGAGGCGGCGGAGCCGTGCGCGTTTGCGGTTGTTGGTACTGAGCCTCGTCGATCATGCGAGGCTCGCCCTTCGTGTAGCCCTGCGCCATCGCCTGGGGCGCAGCGACAATAGCGACAGCGGCCCCGAGCCAAACCAGTTTCTTCATCTCTTCCTCCTGACAGGTTTTATTTCGTCCGTTCGCGCGCTCCCTACGAACGAAAGACGAAAAGGTTCACGGCAGCATCCGGTTTTTGGTGCGGGGAAAACGATTTAAGCCGCGAAAGCTCTTCAGGGCACATGCCCGCACCGGCTTAAAGACGCATTTCGCTCTTGCAGAACATGTCACCCAGAATGATCTCCTCGCCATTCTCCGCAAACCGGACATCCTGGTTACAGATCGTGGTAACTTCGACATCAACGGTCTCTGCGCCTCCCGAAACCGGAATTCCGACCGACATTCTTTCGTCAATTTCAATGGATGCGCGGGCGTTTTCCGCGGCACGGGGCGCTGAGAAATGCGTCAGTTTGATATCGATGGAATAATCGCCGCCACCCGTTAGAAAAGGCCAGGCGACAACACCCGCAAGCCGGATGAACTGGTTTTTGTTCATCGTCATGAGCGTATGGGCCGCTCCCTGATAACCGGTGATGATCTCCCGGCGCACCCAGATTCGGGCGTCGTCATCAATGTGGGTACGGAAAAAACCGAGATAGGAAGCCATGTTCCGGCCCCTTACACTATCAGCGATGCGGCCTTCTGCCATCGAGATGAACGCTTCCATCCGCACACGGTCGAGATTCGTCTCACTCTTGCCCTGCCCCGGCGCGGCGGCGGTCCCCGGCGCGCCGAATGCAAACATAGCGATCAGAAAACAACGCAACATTCCGATTCTCCCGCAGAGCGCTCTTTTACAGCTGATATTTCCACCACCCGGTCCGGTTAATGGCGTAGATAAAACGGTAGACCGTCCTGATCCGCTCCGCCGTCTCCACCGTCGGGTACTGGTTGTCAAGCACAACCGATCCGTTTGGCGTATCAACAATCAGGATCGCATGCGGGCGCCCTTGCATGCGATCCTCAACAACAGCGATCCGCATGTCGCGCTCGGGAATGCCTGCTTCGCCCAGGGCGAAATATTTGGCGATCGCAAAATCCTCGCAGTCGCCGCCATTGCGCATCAGTTCGGTGGGCGTTGCCCAGTAGTCGGTCTGCCCCCACCTTTTCGCATCGGAGACATAAGGCGCCCGGTTAACGAAATCGTTCACATAGGTCAGCCGCACACCAAGCGGAGCCCCCCTCAAATCTTCGAGTCTGCCTCCGAACAAGCCTTTCCCTTCATCCAGCACACCATCGACCGTGCTGTCTCTATGCATCCGGGCGAGCATCCGGTTCCACTTTCCAAACCCGCTCACGTCCGGCGAGAACGTTTCGATCTGTTCCGGCACCGATCCGGCCAAAGATGCCGAAGCCCGCCCGAGCCCCGGCGCAACGGCGTCCATTTCCCCGCGCGGAGGAGCGGAACCGGTCCCGCAACCTTGCAGCAACAGCAGAACGAGGCTTAGAGTCACGGGCCGCGCAAACATAAGACTGCTCCGGAATTGTCAAACGAATTCGACAACCCCCGGAACGCGGTTCGGTTCCCAGCGGATTAACGACGCATTCCGGCAACAACACAAAACGGCATACAGGGCATCGCGTCAAAAAACCCTTTTCAGGGAAGAGCGCCGGTGGCATCCTGATAGTTGCGATTCACCTGTCCACCCATTCGTCTTCAGGAGATGGATTCATGAAAGCCCAGGACTTCAATCCGTACTTTATTTCGCCGACCTTTCTTTTTCTTGCCCTTTTGTGCTACGCCATTTCCGCGGTTTCGCTGGTCGGCGCATTCTACATCTCACCCGGCTATATCGTCCTTTCTTTCGTCTTCTTCCTGTTCGCCTACGCCGCACACCGGCTGAGCAAACTGACAGGCAGCGAAGCAGCCTGACCGCTTTTTGGGGCGCGCTAAACAGGGACCTTGTTCATCACGGATCGGGTCTTTTTGCCGGTCGGACAGTCGTGCCGCAGTCCGGAAAACATTGACTTTGCGCTCAAACTCTGCGCGTAGTGTCCATGAAGTCCGATAGACGAACGACGACGACGCGATTTTTTTAGACGGCTGCCCGTTGTGCGACTTTGACAGGTCGGCGACATGGACGAACTCCCTTTAAAAATTTCGGTCTTGTCTTGAGCCAACCTAGCGGATCAGGCCACGACCGTAATCCGACTTCAACGACCCGGGACGGAACCGCGTCATGCGCCCGTTCCAATAACGCAATTGCTTAAAGGAGAGACATCCATGGCAACCGGTACAGTAAAGTGGTTTAATGACCAAAAAGGCTTCGGCTTCATCCAGCCTGACGAAGGCGGCGCGGACGTTTTCGTTCACATCAGCGCCGTTGAAAAGGCCGGCATGCGCACGCTCGCCGAAGGTCAAAAGATTTCCTACGAAATCCAGAAGGACCCCAAGCGCAACAAGTCGAGCGCAGTCAACCTGAAGACTGCCGCCTAAGCTGCATCGCTGACATAGTTATGGTTGAGCGGGCGCCCGTCAGGTGCCCGTTTTTCGTTTATCGGGCAAATTCCGTCACTTCTCCCGGCTTCAGGATACGCACTTCGCCGCGCCTGACCTGGCGCGCGAAAGCGTCCGGTTTGCCGGTGAGAAGAGGAAAAGTATCGAAATGCATCGGGATCACAGCCTTAAGATCGAGAAATTCATTGCAGGCAAGTGCCGCCGTATCAGGGTTCATCGTAAAGCGGTCGCCAATCGGCAGAAGTCCGACGTCCGGCCTCCATATGCGCTGAATCAGCGCCATATCCGAAAAAACGTCCGTGTCGCCCGCGTGATAGAGGGTACAGGTAGGGCCGGTAATAACCGCACCGCAGGCCACGCCCATATAGAGGGCCCGCCCGCCCTCCTCGATCAGACTGGCACTGTGGAGCGCGTTGACAAGAGTCACCTTGATACTGTCTCCAAACAGAACGCTGCCGCCCGTGTTCATAGGCTCGAGCTTCTGCACGCCGACCCCCTCGAGGTAGCTTACGATCTCGTAAATGCCGAAAACCGTCGCATTGTTCTTCTTCGCGAGTTCCGCCGCTTCGCCGATATGGTCGCCGTGACCGTGGGTGAGCACGATCGCATCGATGGGGCGCTCCTCGATCTTCAAGTCTGCCGGATACGCCGGGTTGCCGCTCAAAAATGGATCGATCAGGATAGTTTTCCCGGCTTCCTCCAAAGCGAAGGACGAGTGCCCGAGCCATTGGATTTTCATGAGTGGCCGCCTTTCCGTTGCAGATTAAGTCTCCGGTCCCAATATAGGAACAGGCCCGCGGCCCTTCAAGGCTGCAAGACCTGTTCCGTGAACGAAATCAGCGTATCCCGAAGAAATCAGAGATAATAGACACGATCATCGTACCAGTCGGACGGCTTTTTGCCATCGCAGTCCCGGCCTTTGATGATGCAGGTTTTCTCCGACTCGAACCGTGAGGATGATCCGACCGCCACGATCTGAATCGTGTAGGCCCCACCTTCCAGACCCTCAAGCAACCGCCCGATGTCGCCGAAAATCTTTTCCTGCAAATCCGGATTATTCATCTCATCTCCATAAGTTTATTGCGGTAATCGTGACGATCATCCGCCCGTTCAGTTGCCCCGGCAAGGAAAATCGAACATTTCCTGCCTGGATATTCTTCGGAAAACCTTAAACCGCGATCCATGCCACGGGACACCGCGGCAGGCTTGATGTTATGAAAATTCCTTGAATAGCGGGCTGGATTTATGTACGTTATGGCAATTAATTTGGGGAGTCAGTATGAATCGTTTTGTGAAAGCATTTTGCCTCATTGCGGGATTGTCCGGATGCGGGCAGGACAACAGCTTCGACATTGGCGAATTGACGGCGAATCCATCACAGGACACGCCCCCGGTCGGAGAAGTCTGGCTCAGGGAAATTCTGACTTCAATGAAGGGCGAAACCGGTCGGTACCTTGTCGCAGCAGCAGAACAACACGGCGTGTCTATCGCGTACGCGGATGACCTGAACCACCGAATCGGCGAATTTTCTCCCGGAAGAAACACCGTCACTCTCGAACTGCCCCTTGGCATCGAAAGCGCCACGCCAGACCAGTTCGCCCGGATGGTATTGACCGGTCGCCGGGTCATGTATGAAGAACTGGATCACGCCGTTCGCCATCACGAACGACAAGGCCCCGAAAGCCTTTCGGCTCAGGACGAGGTTGACGGGCTTCTCACGGCCCACGAGGCCGTCGCACGCATCTCCGCCTATGTCGGAATGTCGGAAGACGCCGAGACCGGAAGCGCTCCCGACCTGAAAACGCAACTGGGAATGCCGGAAAGCGGCTATGCCGTTTACTATTCGACAACTGATGCAGGAATGGCGGATGTGATCGTCTCGGGGCTGGAGGACGGTGCGCACTTCCATGAGAATCCGGAACTCATAGACAAGACGTTTGCAGCCTTCTACGGAACATCGATTTCCGAATGGTATACGTTGTACTACGCGTCTGCGACAATCCCCGACAATTTTCTGGATCGCTATCGGACGAACGTTACCCTTGACCGGATTCTTGACGACTACAGACAGGGCAAACCACTCGAAGCCGGTGACTTTTTCCGGCACGCCAATCGCATCGCTCCTCCCGGAAACATCCTGTCCGCGCGGCTGACAACAGACTTCCAGAACGGTCGCTTTACGGCCGAGGCGGAGAAGCTGACCCTGAACGATCTCCTTCGCTTCAAGGACAAGCTTTCACGGCCCGACGGAGGACGGGCCGACCACCTGGCGCGGACCGGTTCCGCCGGTGACTTTTTCCGGGATGCCCCCAGCGCCGAACTCACACGGGCCTTCAATATCCTCGTTAACGACGCGGAAGTCATCCACAGATTTATGGCGAGTTGCACGGGAAAAGATTATCTCCCCGCCAAAGTCCAGAGCGTTGCGGAGAACAACCATTCGGTTTTGACCGGCTACCTTCCGGTGCTAAGGGAAGCCGTTGGGAGCGTCGTCCGGGTGCTCGGAACGCACGAACTGGATGCCGCATCGCGCCTGCGACTGAAACAGCTCTACGAACAGCTGGAAGGACCGCTCGTTACACCGAGCGAAAACCGGGTAACGATTTACAACAATTATGTCAATGGCCGGCGGTATGACAATTTGATTGCGTGCCCCTGAATCCCCCGTGACCTACCTGAAGCATTCCTGCTCATAACTAAACTGCGGCATCCTTGAATAATCCAGTTGACATCCCGCACATTCCTTTCTCTAATTTTACCCACAAAGAACAAAAAATTAGTCACAGGGAGAACCACATGAAAGCGAACCTTCCGCTTGCAACTGCTTTTCTTGCCGCCGCGAGCCTTGTCGCCTTACCTTCTGCATTCGCTACTGAAAGCGATACCAACGCGAAAACCGAAGGCGACATCACAATCACAGTTAAAAAAAGCGACCGTGATGAGGGAAAGAAAGAAGTATATGAAGCCGGGCTGGAAGACCTGATCAAACAAGGCAAGGATCCGGTCGCCGCATTCAAAATTTATGAATTCTACCACCAGAGAGTTATTCACCTCAACGACGAGGTCACAGAATCCGAAGCCAACAGGGTCATCTATGAGATGAAGGTTCTGGACGGGTTGAAACCGGGCGAACCCATTACACTGCAAATCAATTCACCCGGCGGCTCTGTATATGACGGACTGCGTATTTACAACACGATGCAGACCCTGGAAAGCCCGACGCATACCGTTTGCAACGGCAAGGCGGCATCGATGGCCGCGGTTCTGCTGATCGCAGGAAAAGAACGCACAGCAATGCCCGCATGCCGGGTCATGATTCATGAGGTTTCAGCCGGGACGAGCGGAAAGACCGGCGATATGTCCTACGCAGTAAGACATTTTGAAGACCTGCAGGGCGACCTGTATCGAATCATCGGGGCTCATTCCGGGCTGCCCTTCGCGGAAATCGCCGAGATCGGCGATGCAGAGGTTTTTTACAGCGGCCCTCAGGCCAAAGAGCTTGGCTTCGTGGACAAAGTCGTCGAACCCCGCCATACGCCGGATGGAACGGCAGAACCGCGCACGATCCCACCGGACCTCATGCCCAGAAGACTGATCGGAAGGTGGTTTGACGATTCAGAAGATCATCGTCGCTATACGCAAGCGGCACCCGTTCCCCGTCGTTCAGCTGATTTTCCAAACGGTGGGGTACAGGGCCCGTCGCCCGATCCCTGAGCCCCCCCCCGGAACCGGAATGCGCAGAAGGCGGCGGGCGGCGCGTGTCACGTCGGAACGAGACCCGGATGCGCCCGAACGGGTTCGTCGAGAAGGCTGGCAAACTCGCTTGCCGCCTCTTGCCCGACCCGCTGAATTTCTGGTAAAGCGCTCGCACCGAACTGTAACTTCAACTCCGCGAGGGTCGTGCCGCCGCTCTCTCCTTCCAGCCGCTCCGCCATATCACGCAAGGCATCGCCAACCTCCCGGATGTCATCGGAATTGACCGGTGCGCCGCTTTCAACCGGCGCACCCCGGAGCAACGCGGCAAACGGATGCTCGTTGGCGCTGGAAATTTCAATCGCGGCGCGGATCGCCGTTTCGTCCCGGGCCCACTCACGAAGTTGTTTCGCCAGCGCGTTCGCCCCGTCCCGGTCGGCTTGTCGGCTGAAGATATCCCGCAGAACCCGGTCGGCGATCGTCACCTGCTCCCGATAACGCGCCGTTCGGTGCAAGAGCACCTCCTCTGCGGTGGCGAATTGCTTTTCGTCATATCCCAGGACCGCAGACAGGCTTTGGTGCAGACCAGCGGCAAGTTGTTCCATTTCCTGCTGCTGTGTCCCGTTCGGGTCCCCGGACGTCACCTTGCCCACCTGCGAGCGACTGAACGCAGCGCCGTGTCGCACAGAAAATGTGCCGGGTCGATCGCAGAACTGCACACCACCGCCCGTAAAGGCCACATCCACAACGCCGCCCGCACGGAAATCAAGCCGCGCGAAAATATGCCGTTCCTTCAGCCCCCCCTTCGCTGGCAGACTCTGGCTGACATACATGCGAATGACAGACTGGGGCGGGGGGAAGAGTGGAACAATCTCCTCGGGAACAGTCTCGGCGGAACGACTTGAAAAACGCCCCGACGCGCCTGTCATCTTCATGAGAAACGCCGCCATCGCGGCAATCCCTCTCCCGGTCCTCTCTGTCGCCTGCACCAAAACACCCTCCGTTTCGATTATGAATAATATTGTTACCCCCGTATGTGAAGAAAAATTTAAGGAATCCGCGAAAGGAAAACTGAACCACTACCGGCCGGAGGCCGGTAGGTTCGTGGGAAACGGCTGAAAGCCTTTCTGGTTCGGATCGAAATGATGCTCCAGATAGGCTTCGAT
>RZZS01000046.1 GCA_009929775.1 Alphaproteobacteria bacterium | reverse complement strand
TCTGCTGCAATACGGCGGCGGAAACCGCGCTTCACCCCCAAAATTTACCTCAACGGTTCACGCGTTCCGGATTTCCGGGGTTTTTAGAGGTGCCCTTTAATCCAAAACAATTCTTTTTTGTCTTTACCTTCTTTGACGCAACTTTTTTCCCAGTTTTCTATAGCCTTATGAGTGACATCACATTCTTCGGCTACTTTCTGAATGGCATATTCTTTCTTGTTTCCTTCCCCCCAAAGTTTATGAACATGAAAAACGGCCGCCCACTTTAATTCCAAAATATCATAGGACTTGCCGACCTTTCGTTTTTCCTGCGGTTTAAAGAAATCGTCGGTTTGGCCAAGATTGAGTGCAAAAAGAGCTATTTCTACAGGGGTTCTCCAGTTATTTATGCGCTTCTTTCCGATGCTTAGTCTAAGAAATCTAGCTATAGCAGCTCTTAGAGCGGGTATGTATTTTTCATCGACAGCGTACCGGTCGGAATATCTACCGGTATTCTCATTTTTGTGTGAACTGCATTCTTCAAACGAAAGTAGTTGTTTATTTTTATCAACAAGAGAGATATGCGCCCCAATTATTTGATGTTCTGCCCACTCTGTAAGGTAAAAAGAAAGTTCGCTAATTTTGTCTAGCGCTTCATAAGCTTTGACAAATTTTTTCTCTTCTGTCTGTTCGCCCTTTAGAGGATCCGTTTCTTGGTGAAGTTGAACGAGTTCGTCCACTAAGCGATGGCAGTGTTCGATGGCTGCTTCATCCAATTGTGGCCTGCTCATCCCGCCCTTCCAAACTTCGCCTGAATGACATTTTCGGCGCTTTGAGCATCGAGGAAATTCGCCCATGCCTGCATCATCTTCTTGCGCTCGTCTATGAATTGTGTCCGGTCATAGGCTTCGCCGAGCGGGCCGGGGCTTTTGTGCGCCAGCTGCTTTTCAATCACTTCGGAAGAGAAGCCGAGCCGTTCCCTTATCGTCGTCCGGGCCAGCGCCCGGAAGCCATGCGCGACAAGCTCTTTTCCATACCCTAGCCGCTGGATTGCCTTGTTGACGGTTCCATCGCTCATCGGCTTTTTCCAGTTAATCTGGCTTGGAAAAACATAGTCGGTTTTGAGTTCGGCGAGTTCATGCCGTTGCTCTTGAAGGATTGCAAGCGCCTGAGAGCTGAGCGGGACAACATGCGGCCTTCTCATCTTCATGCGCTCAGCCGGGATAATCCAAAGGCATTCGTCAAAGTCAATCTCGCTCCACCGCGCCTGTCTGATTTCGCCGGGGCGGCAAAAAGTATAGAGCGAAAGCCAGACCGCCCGCCTTGTCCGCTCGAATAGCCTTACTTCATTGCGCTCCAAGGCTTTCATGAATTCTGGCAGGTCTTTTAATTCCAGCGTCCTGAAATGTTCGGTCTTGTGCGTTTTCAGTGCGCCCTTTAAATCGGCGGCTGCATCGCGTTCGCATTTGCCTGTCTGGATGCCGTACCGGAAAACCATGCCGCAAATCTGTTTGGTGCGTCCGGCGATATCGAGCGAGCCGCGCTTTTCAATCTTGCGCAGGACTTCGAGCAATTCCGGCGGGGTGATATCAGCAATCGGGCGGTGACCGAGAAACGGGTAGATATTCTTCTCAAGGCCCAGCCGCATTTTGGTTTTGTAATTTTCACTCCATTCGCCGGATTTCATGTCAAACCATTCGCGGGCGACGACTTCAAACGTATTCGCGGCATTGCGTGACAGTTCGGCCTTCTTGTCCTTCTTGACGGTCGCGGGATCTATATCCTGAATCAGAAGCTTTTTAATCCGGGTGCGCTCGTCGCGGGCCTCAGAAAGCGTAACAAGCGGGTATGCGCCCAGCGAGATACGTCTTTCCTTGCCAATATAGCGGTATTTGAGCCGCCACAGCTTGTTCCCGTTCGGCATGACTTCGAGATACAGGCCGCCCCCGTCAAAACGCTTATACGGCTTCTGAGCGGGCTTTGCGGCCTTGCATGCGGTATCTGTAAGCTTCATCTTGCCCCATCCCTTTTGTCTTGCCCCCGTTCCCTGCCCCCAAAAATCATGGATGCAGAAGGATATACGGAAACGGCATAAAACAAAGATGCACTGTAACGCCTTTTGATTCAAGGCTTTTTAAAACATCTATGGACGTTGGAATACAGGGAAAATCTTGGAACTGGTGGGTGCGACAGGGATTGAACCTGTGACCCCTGCCGTGTGAAGGCAGTGCTCTCCCGCTGAGCTACGCACCCGGTTTGCATTGGTCAGGCGCATAGTAATAGGAGAAAACGGACCTGAAGGCAACCGGAATGAACCTACCTTCCGCGCACCCGTCCGTCCGGTGTCGATACCGGCCCGCCCGCTTCCTGATCGGTGCCGAGCGGCGCTGCCGCCGGGTCGCGTTGCGAAGATGGGATCGCTCCCCTTTCATGATTCTGGCGCTCGTCGATCGACTCCTTCTCCTTCAGCCACCTCGCCTCGCGCCTCGCAATGTCACGGCGTTTTTCGGCGATTTCCCTTTCGGTCTCGGGCGGCGGCATATAAGACGGCGGGTCGCTCGCAGGAAAGGTTTCCGCTAGAGATTCGTCGATCTGATCTTCGGATTTTTGTTCGTCGGCCATATCAGGCCAACACGCGCACCAGTGCGAACGTTCCGCAAAGGACCCTTAAGGGAAAAAAGGAGCGAATAACACGACGGCGTCTGTTTAACTCACCCGGCTCCACGCAGGAGCGCCGGGCCAATGGTGGTGGGCGGTGAGGGGCTCGAACCCCCGACCCTCTCGGTGTAAACGAGATGCTCTCCCAGCTGAGCTAACCGCCCCCTTGAGGCATCACCTATACTGTCATACGCGTCAGAAATCAAGCTGCCATCATGTTCCTTGATCCCTTTATCGAAGGGAAATCAGGCACGCGCCAAACTTCACATAATCCGGACCGATGACCAAACCTCGCGCAATTTTCCGGATTTCGGGAACCGGAATGCTCCGCCAACAATGCCAATCCTTCTGACAGCATCCGCGCGAAAACAGCCCCGCCTGGACAGGCGGGGCTGTTTCGAAAGAACAACCGGAATCAGTTAACGGCTTCCTTCAGCTCCTTGCCGGCCTTGAACTTCGGCTGCTTGGAAGCAGGTATATTGATCGTTTCACCGGTACGCGGGTTGCGACCGGTCGTGGCTGCGCGCTTCGCAACGCTGAACGTGCCGAAACCGACGAGACGGACTTCTCCGCCCTTCTTCAGGGTGCCCTTGATGCCATCGAAAATAGCTTCAATTGCGGCCTGGGCCTTGGTTTTGGGAAGATCAGCCTGCTTGGCTACAAACTCAACGAGTTCTTGTTTGTTCACGGGAACCCCCTTCGGGTTAGATGTTAACAATATTTAAAATTGACGCCGGTCCCACACTTGGACGACGCCCGGAGAATTCCGGGAAACCCGCGCAAAACATGGGGTTTCCCGCATCCGGTTGAAATAATCATTACCCGCTTTTTTCCCGGAATCAATGACGAATCACTTCTTCGCCCTTGTTTTCTGCACTTTTTGAGGAAATTGGCTCGATTTCTTCCCCGGAATCGGTCTCCAGAGGCTCCGGCATGGACACGAGCGCGTGCGAAAGCACCTCCTCGATCGTACGGACCGGAATAATCTCAAGCCCCTTCTTGACCTTGTCGGGAATGTCCGGAAGGTCCTTTTCATTCTCGCTGGGGATCAGGACCTTCTTGATGCCCCCGCGCAAAGCCGCGAGCAACTTTTCCTTCAAGCCGCCAATGGCCGTAACGTAGCCACGCAGATTGACCTCGCCAGTCATCGCGATATCCTTGCGAACCTCGATCCCTGTGAGGGCCGAGATAATGGCGGTCGTCATCGCGGCCCCTGCCGACGGACCATCCTTGGGAATTGCCCCTTCCGGCACATGAACGTGAATACTCGTTTTGTTCAGACGTTCGAAATTGATACCGAAACGCGCCGCACGGCTCTTCGTAAGCATTTCCGCAACCGTGATCGACTCCTTCATCACGTCACGTAGATTTCCTGTCGTCGTCACCTTGCCTTCCTTGCCTGGCATCGTGACCGCCTCAATAGACAAAAGATCGCCGCCAAAGTCGGTATACGCAAGACCGTTGACAAGACCGACACGATCCTGCTCCTCAATCTCGCCATAGCGGTATTTGGGGACGCCCGCATATTTGCCGAGATTGCGCGCGGTCACCGGAACCTTCTTGCGACCCTTCATGAGGATGTCCTTGATGGCCTTCCGGCACAGGTTCGCGATTTCGCGCTCAAGATTACGGACGCCCGCCTCGCGAGTGTACAGGCGGATGAGAGTGCGGAGCGCCGCATCGTTGACGCTGAACTCGCCCTTCTTCAGACCAGCCGCCTCCTTCTGCTTGTCAAGAAGGTGCCGCTTCACAATTTCGAGCTTTTCATCCTCCGTGTATCCCGAAATCCGGATGATTTCCATCCGGTCGAGAAGCGGCTGAGGCAAATTGAGCGTGTTGGCCGTGCAGATGAACATCACATCCGAAAGATCGTACTCAAGTTCGAGATAGTGATCCTGAAACGTGCTGTTCTGCTCCGGATCTAGAACTTCCAGAAGCGCCGAACTCGGGTCGCCCCGCCAGTCGGAACCAAGCTTGTCGACTTCGTCCAGAAGAAAAAGCGGGTTCGAGCTTTTCGCTTTCTTCATGCCCTGAATGATTTTGCCGGGCATGGCGCCGATATAGGTACGGCGGTGACCGCGAATCTCGCTTTCATCCCGGACGCCGCCAAGCGATACCCGAACGAAGTTGCGTCCGGTGGCCCGCGCGATCGACTGCCCGAGGGACGTCTTGCCCACACCGGGCGGACCGACGAGGCACAGGATCGGCCCCTTGACTTTGCGCGTCCGGTTCTGGACCGCGAGATATTCGAGGATGCGTTCCTTGACCCGTTCGAGCCCGTAATGATCCTTGTCGAGAACCTTCTTTGCGTCCTTGATATCTTTTTTGACTTTCGTCCGGTCGTCCCACGGAACCGACAGAATCCAGTCGAGATAGTTGCGCACAACGGTCGCCTCGGCCGACATGGGGCTCATCTGGCGGAGCTTCTTGAGCTCGTGCTGCGCCTTTTCCCTCGCCTCTTTAGAGAGCTTCGTTTCGCTGATCTTCTTATCGAGTTCATCAAGCTCGTCGAACCCTTCGCCCTCGCCGAGCTCTTTTTGAATGGCCTTCATCTGCTCGTTGAGATAGTACTCGCGCTGGGTCTTCTCCATCTGGCGCTTGACCCGGTTACGGATCCGCTTTTCGACCTGAAGGACGCCGATCTCGCCTTCCATAAAGCCGTAAATGCGCTCGAGGCGCTCTGACGTGTCGGCAATTTCAAGCAATTCCTGCTTCTCGTCGATTTTCAACGCGAGGTGAGACGCGATCGTATCGGCCATTTTCGAGGGCTCCTCGATCTGGTTGACCGCAACAATCACTTCCGGCGGGATTTTCTTGTTGAGTTTCACATATTGCTCGAACTGCGCCATCGCAGCCCGCGCCAGCGCCTCAAGCTCCTCATTAACAACCGAAGAATCGGCAATCGCCTCCGTTCCAGCCTTGAGAAACCCCTGCGGATCGTCCTCAATGCTGCTGATGCGCATGCGCTGCCCGCCCTCGACGAGAACCTTGACCGTGCCATCGGGAAGTTTGAGCAACTGCAGAATTGTGCCGACCGTACCGACCCTGTGCAGGTCGCTCGGCCCAGGATCGTCCTCGGACGGCGACTTCTGGGTCACCAACAGGATGTGCTTGTCCTCCTGCATGACGTGCTCAAGCGCATGCACCGACTTTTCCCGACCGACAAAAAGCGGCACGATCATATGCGGGAACACCACGATGTCGCGCAATGGCAAGACGGGATAGCTGTCGGATTTCTTCTGTGAGCCCAGCATGGGATAAGTCTACCAAGTTGTTTTCAGATCATACGGCACCCATTGTGCCATGAAACCGCCTTGCGGGCGAAGCACAATCAGGAGCACAAACTGTCATGTGTGGCCTTGCCATGGAAAATCAAGAGCCTCGGTCGCCGAAGATCAGGACTTCTTCTCTTCCTGCTTTATCTGCTGGGCACGCGATTCGACCACGTGGTCGATCAGGCCAAATGCTTTCGCTTCCTCTGCGGACATGAACTTGTCGCGGTCCATGGCCTTTTCGATAGCCTGAAGCTTTTGGCCGGTGTGCTTCACATAAAGCTCGTTCAGGCGGTGACGCAGGCGCAGAATTTCCTGGGCCTGAATCTCAATGTCGGCTGCCATCCCGCGCGCACCGCCGGACGGCTGGTGCACCATGATCCGCGAGTTGGGCAAAGAATAGCGCTTCTTCGCCGCGCCAGCCATCAGCAGCAGGGAACCGGCCGAGGCCGCCTGCCCGATACAGACCGTGGAGACGTCCGGGCGGATATACTGCATCGTGTCGTACATCGCAAGCGCCGCCGTCACCACCCCGCCTGGCGAATTGATGTAGAAAGAAATGTCCTTGTTCGGGTTTTCCGATTCGAGGAACAGAAGCTGCGCGCAAATGAGGCTGCCAACATAGTCGTTCACCTCCCCGGTAAGGAAGATAATTCTCTCCTTGAGAAGCCGGGAATAGATATCGTATGAGCGCTCGCCCCGGTTCGTCTGCTCGACGACCATGGGAACGAGGGTATTCATATAGACGTCAATCGGATCGCGTTCGGTCATGGGTGGGCTACTCTTGCTCTGTGAATTTCAGTGAAGCAAACGGTATCTCGGGGCTGGAGATTGTTCAAGATCTAAATCTCGAGGAACGTGGAGCGTTTTGGCACCCCGCCGGTGACACAAACGGAAACGACAGGGGACCACGCTTTCTCGACGAAAAGTGTGCGTTCCCCTGCCAGTTCCGGAGAGATTACTTTTTCCCGGATGCCTTCTTCGAACCCGAAGCCTTGTTCGCACCGCCGCTTTTCCCTTCGGGCTTTTCCGCTTTGTTTTCTGCTGGCCCGGCTTGGGAAGCATTGTCGGCTTTCGCTTTCGAGCCACCGCTCTTCGGCTTCCTGTCTTTCTTTGCGTCACCGCTTTCCGACTTCCCGGACTTCGCCTTCGAGACCTTGTTTTCCGAAGCCTTCTTTACGGCCTTTTCTTCGGGCTCCTCGCCTTCCTTCTGAAGCTCTTCCGGCGTAACCTCGATTTCCTTTACATCAGCGAGCTCAAGGATATAGTCGACGACCTTGTTCTCGAACAACGGCGCACGCAGACCTTCAAGTGCCTGCCTGTTCTTCTGAAAATAATCGAAGACCATCTTTTCCTGACCGGGATAACGCTGAGCTTCCTGAATGACGGCGCGCTGCAGCTCCTTATCGGAGACCTGGATGTTGTTCTCGTTGCCGATTTTCGAAAGCACGAGGCCCAGGCGAACCCGGCGATCCGCAATCTCGCGCAGTTCGGCTTTGTCCTCGTCGCTCAGCGTATGGTCATGCTCGCACGCCTCGTCAGGCCCGTGGTCATGATTCTGGTGGCTTTCCGCCTCAACCTGCCGGACGATCGACTCGTATTCCAGATCAAGCATGCCTGGCGGCACAGCGAACTTGTTGTTCTCGTCGAGGATATCGAGCAGCGCCCGCTTGACCTTCATGCGGCTAAACTGGGAATATTCATTCTCAATCTGCTCTTTCACGGCATCCTTGAGCGCCTGCAGGCCTTCGAACCCGAGATCCGTTGCAAGCTGGTCGTCGGCCTCGGCTTCTTTAACGGCACGGAGCTCCTTGATTTCAACATCGAAAATCGCGTCCCGCCCGGCGAGTTCCGGCTGATACTGCTCGGGGAAGGTGACTTTGACTTCAACTTTTTCGCCGACCTTCCTGCCAACCAGTTGCTCCTCGAAGCCCGGAATGAACTGGCCACTGCCGAGTTCGAGATAATGGCCGTCCGTGGCCATTCCGGGATGCTCCCTGTTATCATCCGCCGTGCGACCCTTGAAATCGATGACAGCGATATCGCCTTTCTTCGAAGCCCGACTTTCCTCGACCTTCGTGCTGCTTTTACGCTGGCTGGCGATGCGGGACAAAGCTTCGCCGATTTCCTTGTCAGAGGCTTTCGCAACAGGCTTTTCAAGCTTCAGGTTTTTGAAGTCGCCCACTTCGAACTCGGGAAGAACTTCGACAGCCATGCTGTAGACGAGGTCCTTACCTTCGTCAAACTCCTTGACCTCGATCTTCGGCTGCAATGCCGGTGTCACGCCCTTGTCCTTCATCACCTTCATCGACGAGTCGTTGACCGCCTTCTCGAGGATTTCCCCGAGAACGGCTTTCCCGTAGCGCTGCCGCAGGATGTTAAGCGGAACCTTGCCGGGCCGGAAACCGGGCATGCGAATCGTCCTGGCATACTCCTTCAGTTTCTCATCGCGCTTTGCGTCAAGCTCGTTCGCCGGGATGGTAATCGTGTATTCGCGGCTGAGACCCTCGTTTTTTACTTCTTCTACCTGCATGTCCGTCCTGTCTTTGTTCCGGTTCCAAAAAATTCTGCATTTGCCCGACTCTGGAGGCCCATCCCCCGAAAGCCCGCAAGGGCGAAAGGAAATGCGGGCGAAGGGACTTGAACCCCCACGGCACAAAGGCCACTGGTACCTAAAACCAGCGCGTCTACCATTCCGCCACGCCCGCACCGGGCCTGCGCGCAAACGCTTCAGGCCTTGAATGCGTATTGACAAACCAGAATTCAAGGGAAAATTCAAGTCAATTCCCGCAAGGTTGCGGGAATCAGATCCGGAAGATCAGACGAAATCAGTCCCGGTCCGCCGAAACGCCGCGCCGCGTCGCCGTGAATCCAGACGGACGCGCATGCGGCCTCAAAAGCGGGAATCCCCTGAGCAAGAAGCCCCAAAACGATACCCGACAGCACATCCCCGGTCCCGGCGGTCGCCAGTTCCGGAGGCCCGTTTACATTAATCGCGCATCGCCCGTCCGGCGCAGCAATAACGGTGTCCGAGCCCTTAAGAATGACGATCGCGCCCGACAGGCTCGCCGCGTCGCACGCCCTCTGAACCTTCGACCCGTCAAGATCGGGAAACAGCCGCGCGAACTCGCCGTCGTGTGGTGTCAGAACGCAACGGCCGTGCAAAGAATCGAATAATGAATCGCGGGCGAACTGGAAAACGGTAAGGGCGTCAGCGTCGAGCACAATTCCCTTGTCACGCCCCGAAGCGCAAGCGCCGATGATCGCCTCGCGCAACCCCTCCGGGTCGCCCTGCCCCGCTCCCGGACCGATCAAAACCGCGTTTCGGCGCGCATCTTCGAGCCGGGCAGCGAGTTCCCGCGGCGAGCCCAGCGGCTCGAAGATCAGACTTGGAAGGTAGGAGCGGTAAACAACGGACGTCTCCTCGACGCCCAAAACAGTGCATATGCCTGCTCCGATCCGCAGAGTCGCATGCGCCGCAAGAAGCGTGGCGCCGGTCATACGCGCACCGCCAAGAATGACGGCATGACCATAGTCATATTTGTGTGCACCGGGTCGTTTTCGACGCAAATGCGCCCGCCACACTGCCGGCACGTTTTCCTTTAGAGCGAAACGGGTTGTTTCAAGTACCTCATTCTCGATTCCAATATCGTGAACCGTCAGAATCCCGCAATGCGCCATACCAGGCAGAAGCAGGTGACCGATCTTCTTGCGAAAGAATGTGACCGTTAAAGCCGCCCGGAGCGCCTTCGGATCGGCCTCGCCCGTATCGCCACTGACCCCGCTCGGGATGTCGACAGCGACAACCGTCGAGCGACTGACGCGGATTCTATCGAACAGGCCGGTCACCGGTTCCTCAAGCTGCCCGCGAAACCCCGTGCCAAAGACCGCATCAACGACAAGCTCATCGGCTGCGGTCTCAACGTCCTCGAATTCGAGCGTCCCGCCCCGCCAGTCGCGAGCCGCGTGAGCGGCATCGTCCCGTAAATCATCAAGCGAAACAAGGCAGGCGACACGGACGGCCCAGCCTCGCTCTCGCAGCAGCCTCGCGATAACGAACCCGTCGCCGCCGTTATTCCCCGGCCCACACAGGACAAGCGCCTTTCGAAACTGGCATGCCTCAATGATTTCCGCGACAACGGCCTTGCCCGCGCGCTGCATCAGCGAGTAACCCGGAGTGCCGTTCTCGACGGTCAGCCGATCCGCCTCCGTCATCTGGCGGCTGGTTAGAACCTCGGTCGGAAAAATTCGGCCCATCTTGCGCAGCCTCCCGGGCGAAAGAAGAAATTCGTTCTGTGCTGTCAAGGATAACCTATACGCCAGGAACGACCAAGTCTTTGGCCTGCAGAAATGAGGGAGTCAATGGGGCGGCTGATGGGGATCGAACCCACGACAACTCGGACCACAACCGAGTGCTCTACCACTGAGCTACAGCCGCCACAGCCCTGCGCGTTAAAAAGCTCTGCAGTGATGCCTCATTCCGGCAAAAGAATCAAGTCTTGTGTAACAGAGGAAAGATGTAACAATGCTGCTGTCACACGCCCGACGCACCGAGGGGTCATTTGCCACTTGCGTCGCGCATGGCAGTTATGCTAACTGGTCATATCTAGCCACCGCCAACCACCGTTTTTGAGGAAACCCATGTCCGAGAAGCCCATCTCAGTAAAGAATCCAGCCGAACTCATCCGCTACATCGAGGAAAACGGTATCCAGTACGTTGACCTCAACTTCACCGACATGCGCGGCAAGTGGCAGCATACGGCTCAGCACGTAGTGACCGTGGATGAAGATCTTATCGACGAAGGCATCATGTTCGACGGCTCCTCCATTTCCGGCTGGAAGGTCATCAACGAGTCCGACATGATTCTCAAACCGGATCTCGCGAAGGTAACGACGGACCCATTCGCATCCCAGCCGACCATCAAGATTTTCTGCGATGTCATTGAGCCCTCGGACGGCAAGCCTTACAATCGCTGCCCGCGCTCAGTAGCAAAGGCCGCCGAAAAGTACATGCGCAGCGCCGGGTTTGGAGATGCGGTCTATTTTGGCCCGGAAGCCGAATTTTTCGTATTCGACGACGTGCGCATCAGCATCGACCAGAACCGCGTCATGTACGCGATTGACAGTGAGGAAGCGCCCTACAACGGCGGTCGCGAGTATGACGAAGGCAACCTTGGCCACCGCCCGAAAGTGAAAGGCGGCTACTTCCCCGAAGCGCCCGTTGACAGCCTGTCCGATATCCGGGCCGAAATGCTCAGCGTCATGGCCGTCATGGGAGTGCCGGTTGAAAAACACCACCATGAGGTCGCTCCCAGCCAGTGCGAACTCGGCATCAAGTTCGCCGGTATGGTGGAATCGGCCGATAACATCCAGCTTTACAAGCACGTCGTGCACAACGTCGCCGAAGCCTACGGCAAGACAGCGACCTTCCTGCCGAAACCGGTCTATGGCGACAACGGTTCCGGCATGCACTGCCACCAGTCTATCTGGAAGGGCGGCAAGCCGCTCTTCGCCGGAGACCAGTACGCGGGCCTGTCCGAAACCGCCCTCTTCTATATTGGAGGCATCATCAAGCACGCGCGCGCTCTCAACGCTTTCACGAACCCCTCAACGAACAGCTACAAGCGCCTCGTTCCAGGATTTGAGGCTCCGGTTCTCCTCGCTTACTCGGCCCGCAACCGCTCGGCGTCCTGCCGGATTCCTTACGGCTCCTCGCCGAAGACCAAGCGGGTGGAAGTCCGGTTCCCGGACCCGACGGCCAACCCGTATCTGGGCTTTGCCGCCATGCTGATGGCCGGTCTTGACGGGATCGAGAACAAGATCCACCCCGGTGCGGCCATGGACAAAAACCTGTACGAATTGCCCGAGGACGAACTCGCCAAAGTCCCGACCGTCTGCGGCTCTCTTCGCGAAGCCATGGAATGCCTGCGCGTGGACCATGAATTCCTGTGCAAGGGCGATGTTTTCACGAAGGACCTTATCGCAGCCTATATCGATCTGAAAATGGAAGAGATCGAGTTGTTCGAGACAATGCCCCACCCGATCGAATACTACATGTACTATTCGTCGTAAGCTTGGGGAAAGGCAAAAATCCTTAAAAAAGCCCGGCGCTGCCGGGCTTTTTACATCAGAGCGAACTGCTTCCAGGCCTGAATGACTTCAGTACGAACTGGTAGATTTCGATGTTCTGCGCCCAGGTATAAAAATCCGATGACCGTGACGGCGTAACCATCGTGACGAGATAGGAATAGAACCCATCATCATTAAGAAGCCCGAACCAGTATTCATACCCGATAAGCCTCCGTTCGGACTGAAGCGGATAAATTTCAACAATCGCACTGTCGATGCTCGGGTCGTACTCGAAATCTTCGCGCGTTTCGAGGATCGGACCGAACTCGAACTGCGTTCTTTTCGTAAATTCCTCCCTGATCTTCTTGATTTCCTCGCCAACATCCAGAAGGGGGGAATCGTGCGAAAGAACCAGAACATCGATCTGTCCCTTAAGCTGGACCTCGCCGCGGACATCTATGAGCTGGGCATTCATACGCTCGATGTCCCGTATAACAGGCGCACGAAGCTCCCACGTCAACGGGTATTCGAATGACACGATGTCAAGAAATTCATAGGTGTCGCTTGCAAAGTAAAAGTCTTCATCAGGATTGGTCAGCTCGAACGTATCGATAACGGCTGCCTGGAGCGGCGCCTCCCTGTCGACATTCGCAAGCGGAACATAGTACTGAGCCATGACCACACGCTTGCCGGTCGCAACAGCCGAGGCACGCACGCGGTACGGCACGTCGTCCTCTAGCATGACGTACTGCCCGATGACGTGGTCATCATGCAGAACGGTCATC
This sequence comes from Alphaproteobacteria bacterium, assembly GCA_009929775.1. GTDB lineage: Bacteria > Pseudomonadota > Alphaproteobacteria > Micavibrionales > Micavibrionaceae > RZZS01. The sequence goes on along the minus strand of RZZS01000046.1, from coordinate 11,992 downwards.
CCTTCGAGCGAAAAACCCTGCGAAAAAACATGGTGCACAAACCAGTTCTTCGCCGTGATCCTCTGCTCCATATCCATAGCCGATATGGAAACGCTGCTGCGAAGGTCAAGGCTCGGAGGGCTGAAGTAACGGGCGACTTCGCCAACGACCTTCTGGCTAACCACAAAATTGCGCAAACCGATATCCTCGGAAGAATTCCAGCTTTTCGGAATGCGCATACGAAAGGCGAGATGTGGGTCATAAGACGGCTCGACTTCGACGAGACGAGTCCGCTCAAGGAACTCCTCGTCGCTCAACATGTCCGGGTACGAGACCTCTTCTACCGACTGCATATCAAAAGCAACCGCGGTACCTGATGCTATCGCCATCCCGCAGAATGCAACAACAAGAAAACGGACAATCCGAAACAGATCAACCCGCCGGAAAGTAACTGAAGAATTTGGCATCCTCACTCCTGGCACTTGTGCGGCGCGCGGCGCGCGACAATAATGTCGCTCCGTCCCAGTGAACATTGTACTGCAAGATCGCATGGCTTGCACATTTTCATGCAGTTTTTTTTCATAAGCTCCGGATCAATGAGCCCGCTTCAAGGGGATTTCAAGCAAAAAGCCTGTGGTCTCACTTGCCATATCGCAAGCGTCCGATCATAATGAGCGCCATGTCAGATCTGTTCAGTAATTCCGGTGCCGCTCGCGCAGAAACCTACGCGGCCGCCGACATCGAGGTTTTGGAAGGGCTCGAGCCTGTTCGGCGGCGGCCCGGCATGTACATTGGCGGCACCGACGAGCGCGCCCTGCATCATCTCGTCGGCGAAATCCTCGACAACGCGATGGACGAGGCCGTCGCCGGATACGCCAACCGGATCGAGATCGAACTCGGCGCGGACCATTCAGTGACCGTTCGCGACAACGGGCGCGGGATCCCGGTCGACGCGCACCCGAAATATCCGGGAAAATCGGCGCTGGAGGTCATTCTCACGACCCTTCACTCCGGCGGCAAATTCGGCGGCAGCGCCTATCAGACTTCGGGCGGTCTGCACGGGGTCGGTATTTCGGTTGTGAACGCCCTGTCCGATTTCATGTGGGTCGAAGTCGCCCGCGACCGCCAGCTTTTCCGCCAGTCCTACTCGCGCGGCCATGCGCAGACCAGCCTGGAGAAGCTCGGCCCGGTCAGCAACCGGCGCGGCACGACCGTCTGCTTCCATCCCGATCCCGAAATTTTCGGCGCAGGCGTCCGGTTCAAACCCTCGTGGCTTTATCAGATGGCACGATCAAAGGGCTATCTGTTCCGCGGTGTCGAGATCCGCTGGAAATGCGATCCGGCCTTGCTGAAGCCGGAAAGCAAAATACCGGAAGAACAAGTGTTCCACTTTCCCAATGGCTTGATGGATTTTCTTGAGACAGCGCTTCAGGACCGCGACACTATCACGCCCACGCCTTTCCATGGCGAAGCCAACCTTCCCGAGAGTTCCGGAAAAGTCGAATTCGCCATCGCCTGGCCTGAAGACGGCGAAGGATTCATCCATTCCTACTGCAACACCATTCCAACGCCGCAAGGCGGCACGCATGAGACGGGCGTCCGGACGGCACTGTCCCGCGCGCTCAAGGGGTACGGCGAAATGATCGGCAGCCGCCGCGCGCCGATGATTACCGCGGACGACGTCGTAAACGGTGCGGCCATTTTGCTGTCGGTCTTCATCCGGGAACCGCAGTTTCAGGGTCAGACCAAGGAAAAACTAGCGAACGCCGAGGCCGCGCGCTGGGTGGATTCCGCCATAAAGGACCATTTCGACCACTGGCTTTCCGCCGATCCCAACGCTTCGCGCAAACTGCTCGACAGCATCATCGAGCGCGCCGAAGAGCGCCAGCGCCGCAAGGACGACCGGGTCATGGCCCGCAAAACGGCGACCCGCCGCCTGCGCCTGCCCGGAAAGCTTGCCGACTGCTCGCGCACGGACGCGGAAGACACCGAACTGTTCATCGTCGAGGGCGACAGCGCCGGCGGATCCGCGAAACAGGCGCGGCGCCGGGAAACGCAGGCCGTCCTTCCCTTGCGCGGCAAAATTCTTAACGTTGTCAGCGCGTCGAAGGACAAGATTCGCGCAAATCAGGAAATCCAGGACCTCATTCAGGCGCTCGGCTGCGGAGCGGGCAAGGATTTCCGGACGGATCAGCTCCGCTACGAGCGCATTATCATCATGACCGATGCCGACGTCGACGGCGCGCATATCGCCTCGCTTCTCATCACTTTCTTTTACACCCAGATGCGCCCGCTTATCGAGCAAGGCCATCTCTACCTTGCCCAGCCCCCGCTCTACCGCCTTGTAAGCGGCAATACGTCGTGCTACGCCCGCGACGACAAACACAAGGACGAACTCGTCGAAACGGTCTTTAAAAACAAGTCGAAAGTCGATGTGAGCCGGTTCAAGGGGCTTGGCGAAATGCCGGCCGCGCAACTGCGTGAAACGACAATGAACCCCGAGACCCGCTCCCTGATCCGGGTCACCCTGCCCGATGCCATCGCCGCGCTCGGTCTGACGGTCGACCTGCAGGGGGAATCCGAACTGGAAGACAACGGAAACGCCGCCGCGCGCAAATCCGGCGATGATGTCGACGACCTCGTCGAACGCCTGATGGGCCGCAACGCCGAGCCACGTTTCCGGTTCATTCAGGATAACGCGGAGTTTGTCGAGAACGTCGACATCTGACCGCACCGGCCTTTGTCACGGCGAGAAAACGATATATCAAGACATTCCAGAACAACCCTTGGCGGGAACGGGATATTGGAATTGGCGAATTCCGTCTATACTCGTCGGCGATGAAACGCCTGTTCGCTTTTCTTGCCGCCAGCCTTCTGATGATCGCCATTGTCTTCGCAACGGCGGCCGCATTTTTCCTTCCGCCGGTCCTCAAGGCGCAAGTCGAGGACGCCTTCGCGGGTGCCGGTTTTGCAGACGTTTCGATCGGAACGGTGTCCGTGAAATCCGGTTCGATCGTCTTCAGCGATATTCGCCTCGATCCCGACGGATTCAGTTCGCTGGAGTCGATTGTCGTCACATTCAATATCCAGCGAATTCTCTCCACGGGAAAGTTCTCCCGCCTTTTCCTGTCGAACATGACACTGACGGCTCTTCTCAATCCCGACGGCTCGTTGGAAATTGCGGGCTGGAAGGTGCCGGAATTTCAGCCGTTCGTCCTCCCGGTGGAAGCCGTCGGATTTGAAGAGATCAAACTCGACCTCGACACGCTTCACGGAGTCCTGCGTTTCGAAGCGAAGGGAGAAGGCATCGTCGCGGATAACGGCACTGTCGACATTCAGGGACAATTGTGGGGTGAACAGGCGCAAATGCAGCTCAGGACCGGCTGGAACGGGTCGTTTGCCCCGGATGGCGCGTGGTCTCTGGACGTTCAGGTCGACGAAGGGCGATTCGATCTCGGCGAAATCCGCGCCGCCCGTCTCGGCGGATGGGTCAGCGCCGGGATGGAGACGCTCGAAACCCCGCCCGCATTCGGCGGCCAGTTGTCCGCCGGGATGCTCTCCTTCGGCCCCCTTTCCATGCAGAACGTCGTTGCTGTCCTCGAAGGCTCCGCCGGGGACTACCGGATCGTTCTCGACGCACAGGCGGCCGGAACGAAAGCCATGACCCTTCATGCCGGGTTCGGACAGGAGCAGGAAACGTTCTTCGGCTCGGCCGAACTCAAGACCGGACACGCGTCCGACATTCCCGGTTTCCTCGCCGCCCTTGGCGTAGCCGATGACCCGGCGAAGCTCGCCGCCCTTGCCACCCTGCCCCTTATGACGCTGAAAGCGACATATCTCACCGACCAAAGTCGTGACCCGATGCAGCATCCCGTCGCGCTTTCCCTTCGTGATACGTCGGGAACCATAGCTGTATCCGGCCGACTGGACACCGACCTTCGAAAGCGCTCCCTGCTCGGCAGCCTCGATATTCCCGAAACGTCCCTAACTGGCCTTGCCGGGATCCTTCCCATTGAAGCCCTGTCCGGGATCCGGCTCACGGGCGGCACGGTCAGCGCAAGCGGAACGCTCTTCTCGGACCTTCAAGCGTCCCCGATGCGCCTCGAAGGCCCGCTTGCGATCCGGATTCGCGACCTCAGCGCGCAAGCGGACAATCTCGTACTGTCGGGACTGGGCGTTGACATTACGCTTGGCAGCGTTGTCCCTCCGGCCACCGACGGCAATCCGGTCATGACCTTCGACTCGCTCGCCGCGGGCCCTTCGCTTGAAGGCGGGGAAATTGCCTTTCGCCTGCCCGGCGAGCGAAATGAAATTCACGTCGACAGAGCATCCGCGAAATTCGCCGGTGGACGAATTGCGCTGGATCCCTTTGTCGTCAGCGCCGGAAAGCCGCTTTCGAATCTGGGCGTCACGATCGACGGGCTCGATCTCGAAACACTGGCCCGGATCGCGAACCTCAAGGACCTTGTCGTCACCGGAAAGCTTGACGGACGGCTCGACCTGCGCAACCTCGCCCGGGCTCCCGAAATTCGTGAAGGACACCTGACAAACCGTACCCCCGGCCTCATCGCCTATAATCCCGACGAATATCCGTCTTTTCTTGCCGGCGGAGACGAACGACTGAAAATTGCGCGTGAGACCATGACGCATTTTGAGTATCATGATCTCGATCTGACGTTTCGCGGCTCGCCCGCGAAGCGCATGGAAGCAAAGCTCACGGCGAAAGGCAGGAACCGGCCGCTGTTCGGCAAAAGACCGGTTCATCTGAACCTCAACATTGAGGGAGAAATTCCGGCATTGTTGCCAAAAAAAACGAATCGTTAATATTTCGTTGATAAAATGGTTCAAGGTCCCTAGAGAGTGACGATCCCATGAACCTGGAACGTATAACCGGCGCCATCGCGGCGCTTGCAATGACGGGAACGATCGGCTGCACGCCGACACTGCGTGTGGAGCCGCCAAGCGAACCTATTCAGATCAATATGAACATCAAAATCGAGCAAGAGGTCCGGGTCCGGGTTGAACGCGATCTTGAGAAAGAATTCGCGAACAACCCCGAACTTTTCGGAGTCCCGATGCCTCAGTCTCCGTAAAAAAGCAAATAAGGGCGAAACGAGATGATTGTACATATTGCTTTGGCAGCTCTCCTTTTGATGGGGCAACAGCCTATCGAAGCCGTCGCCGCACAGCTCGATCTGTTTAACGCAAAACAGCACGGCCTTGTCGGGGAAACTCCTGAAGGCCTTATCGGCGTTGTGGATCCACCCGGCGATCAGGACATCCAGACTCTTATCCAATCCGTCAACAAGGGTCGGCTGGAGAGCTACCGCGAGATTGCTGAAAGCCGCGGGCTTTCGCTCGCTGAAGTCCAGAAGCTTGCTGGCAAAAACCTCATTGAACGAACCCCCTCGGGTCAGTACGTCATGACCCGCGAGGGCCAGTGGATGAAAAAAGCCGATCCGGGATCACCGTGATTCATTACGGATACGCACAGCTGTCGTAGGTGATATCCACATAGGAAACAGCCCCTTCCGAGAATGTGAACCGGAATTCCCTGTCCCCAACAACCACCGAGTGACGGAGCGGCAGGGTGCCTTCCTTCGTTTCAGTGGCGCCCTCAGGACCCGTCAATGTCACAGCAACCGGCAGAGATGGGTCGAACCACGCCTCCGGGGCCCCGCTTTCGTTCCGGGCGGATTCCCCGTTCAGAGATAGAAGCAAACTCCCCTCTGCAACGCTAATCGTTCCGTCCGCGCCGCTGTAGGCGGGTGTGCGGACGATGGCTTTCGCCGTCTCAGGTTCAGAACATTGTTGCGGCGGAAGGCTTGAGCGAATAACCGACTCAAGACGCTCGGCGCGCACGCCGTCCTCGAGTTGCTTGCGCAACAGGGAGACAAGCCCGGGAAGCGGCCCTTCTCCCATTTCATCGGTGTATACTTCCTGCAACCGCTCAAACCGCAGGCTCGCGGTGTGCGCCTCGGCGCGAAGTTGCGTAATTGTTTCCATGGCCTGCGCCGCCTGATCCTTGAGATACAGGTTCTCCTCCTGCAGCGCGGCACTGACATACTTACCCTTCTCCTGCCCAAGCCAGTAACCAACCCCCATTGAAACAGCAATAATCGCAATGGTGACGAACGCGCCGCCGATCCTGTGGAGCGTTCGGCTTCGGTAGCGATCATAAGGATTGTAGCTGTTAATCATCGTTTCTTGGCGCGCTCTAGAGGCCGTAATAGAACTTTGCAAGGAGAATATACGTAACCCAGACTACCCCGACAAGAGGGACCCCTGCCTTCATGAAGTCCATGAAGCGGTAGTGGCCGGGCCCCATGACGAGCAGATTCGTCTTGTAGCCAATCGGCGAGGCAAAGGAACAATTCGCAGCGAAAATAACAAGAATCGCGAAAACATAAGGATCGACATTGACGTTAACCGCCATGTTCACGGCGATCGGCGTAAACAGGATCGCGCAGGCGTTATTCGAGAGAATGTTGGTCATGATCGCCACGACGATGAACAGGAACCCGGCAAGGAACAGCGGCTCGTCGGTGAACGGCACCTCAAGCATCCGGTCCGCGATATATTGCGCGCCGCCGCTCACCTGCATCGCCGTGCCGAGCGCAAGCATTGCGCCGACCAGCAGGAAAATCTTGCGGTCGATCGCGCGAGTCGCCTGCCGGATATTAAGGCAGCCGGTTGCGATCATCAGCACCGCTCCCGTAATGGCGGCCACCGCAATCGACAGCACCCCGCTTGAAGCCAGCAACACGGTCAGCAGGAAAATCGCCGCGGCCACCGGCGCCTTTTTCGGCAGCTTCAATTCCTTCTTCGATCCTGAAAGCACGATCATGTCGGGATTGTTGCGCAGACTCTCGACGGAACCGAGGCTACCCGACACCAGCAGCACATCGCCTGGCTCAAGCCGAATACGCCCCAGGCGTCGCCGCACGACACGCGCACGGCGCTGGATACCGAGGACAATGACCCCGAACTGACGGTGGAAACCGGCCTGATCAAGACTCATATCCACGAGACGCGATGCAGGAGTAATCATGATTTCGGCGAGTACGCGCGTCTCGGCGACCTTTTGCTCGAGATCAGGAGTCTTGCCGCCACCATCGTCGCCAAGGATCTCGGCCTTCCGCCTTTCGACATTCCCCTCGTCTGTGTCAGCAATCAGGAAGCCGGGATACTTCGAGAGAAGATCGGTGAGGGTTGTGCGAGTTGCAGCAATAATCAGGATATCGCCCGCCTCGATCTCGTATCCCTCGAACGGCGGCAAAATCAGGTGCCCCGAACGCTGGATCAAGCGAATGCTCAAATCCGGCATATCGGGAAAGTGCCCCTCGCGACACTCCATCCCGACGAGTTTGCTATCCGGTGCAACGTCCAGTTCCGCGATAAATTCGCGCTCGTCCCCCATAAGCTGACGTGCCAGCGAAGACCGGTCGGGCAGCATGCGGGGAACAACGACCAGCGTGTAGACCAGCCCGACCCCGGCGAGAATACTCCCGGGTACCGTGAACTGGAAAAATTCAAGCCGCTCGTAGCCGATCTCCAGTAGCACGTTGGAAACGAGAAGATTGGTTGAAGATCCTATCAAAGTCATCATGCCGCCAAGAATTGCCACATAGCTGAGCGGGATCATCAGGCGGCTTTCCGACCTGCCCGCCCGGGCGGCAAGCGCCTGCACGATTGGAATGGCGATCACGACGAGCGGCGTGTTGTTCAGAAAGGCGCTGAAGACCATAACGAACAAAAGAACGCCGGCTATCGAAAGCCAGGCATGGCGAGGATCTCCGCGCTCGAACAGACGAATGAGGGGCCGGAGAGCATCCGTCTGGATTACCCCCTGCCCCATGACCAGCAGCGCCAGAACCGCGACCAGCGCCGGATTGGCAAACCCGGCAAGCAAGGCGGACGCGTCCATGAGGTTTCGCCCGTTCGCGTCCACCACCGGAAAAAACTGGCCGAACAGCAACAGGCAAGTCAGCAGGGCGACACTGGTGACCTCGAGCGGAAGCTTTTCGCGACTGTAAAAGACGATAGCCAGAGCCGTCAGCCCCAGCACAAACCACATATGAAAATCAGTATTCTCAATAAAAATCACGCCGCGAAACTTCCTTCATCGGCCGACTAGTCTTCCGAATCGCCACTGTCGAGGCGGACGCCAGACGTTTCGAACTCTCCGAGATTTTTCAGCCCGACGCGAAACATGATTTCGGTCCCGCTGTCGCCGGACGAGTCCCGCGTGAGCTCACGCGTAAGCGTTCCGGAAAGATTGACGCACTGGCCGAAATAATCGATTCCGAATTCGGCCCGGCGCAACCCCGGATCCTGCCCAAGGTCGTATAGGGCCGACGTCCTGGCCCTCCAGTCGTCGGTCACATGGTAGGAAAGCGCCCCACCGGCCTGTTCGCGGCTCTGGTCAATGTCCGTCCCTCCGAGCGCGCTGGCAAAGAGATAGCGCCCCTGAACACCCAGACGTCGCCAGTTCGAATATGCGTCCACTTCGTGGCGCTGCGACGTCAGGCTCTCGCTGCCGATCTGAAAGCGGTAGTTCAGCGCGGCCCGGCCTTTGTAGGCGGCGGAAACCTGCCCGACAATGTCTGACCCGCGTTCACTCAGCCCCGAACCGCGTGGAAAGGGATTTTCGTCCTCGTCAAAGCGATAACTTTGCCCAAGAAAAATGTCCCCATGGCTTCCACCATGTCCGTAAACACCGGTCTTGAGACCGTAGGTCACCCGCGACTGATCCTCAATTCTGTCATAGCCTGGGAAACGGTTAGCCTCAAACAGATTGCTCGCGTCGATCTGGACGTCCTGACTGTCTTCGTTGGGGATATCCGAATCCTCCTCGATATTCGGCGACGCCGTAACCGCGACGCGCGGTTCGATAAGGACCTGCGCCTCGTCAAACTCCCTGGCCAGCGGATAGCTGGTAACCAGATGAGCTCGCACAAACGTCCGTGTCTCGGTACTGGCCCCCTCGGAAGCCGCTCCTGCCGGTCGGTCCTCAACCTGATAGACATCCCCCCGCCCGGTTAAATTGAGCGTACTCAACAGTCCGACCGGAAAAACGACGCGCCTCTGCCAGTCCGCAATTGCAACCGTCCTGTAGACGTCCTGGCCACGTCCCTCCCGCTGAAGCCCGAGGCCAGAAAGCTCAAGATTCCAGCGGCCGCCAAACAGAGCGTCCGGCTCCCCGTAAAAACTTGCATAAGCCTCCGGCAGGATATTCGGCTGGTCCGCGGCGCGCTCCTCCCGGACCCGCACATCCTGAAAAGCGATTGCCCGAATCTCGGCATAGTCGCGCCCGGAAAAACGCTCGGCGAACAACTGGCTTTCAAGAACGTCCTCGCTGCTGAAGTCATACTGACGCAAATACTGGTCATCCGAGGCAACTTCCACATCAAAACCGGTGCGCCAGCGTTCGTTGACGTTCCAAAGGCCTTCCCCGGCGAAATGACCGCGCTCTTCGTTTCCTAGAACAACGTCCTCGCCTGCGATACTGTCCGTGCGTCCGGAATAAGTCCCGCTTCCCTCAAGCTCAATCATGGCGTCCGCCCAGCGATGACGGTACTCGCCAAGAAGTACCGGATTTTCCTGGGTCATCAGAATCGTCCCGATCGTGGCATCCCGGTTTGGGGAGATGCCCCAGTAGAAACGGCTTTCGATAATGGCGCCCAGTTCGCTGTCGTAACCGAAACTTGGGGTCAAAAAGCCTGTCTTCTGTTTTACCGATCCATCCGGATGAGAAAAGTACGGCGTCCATGCTACCGGGACGCCAAACACCTCGAATTTGGCGTCGTTGTAGCTGACACGGTTCTCGGCGGCGTGATGCGTTACCTTGTCAGCTGTAATCTGCCAGACCGGGGACTTGTCCGGATTGACCTTGCAGGGCTCGCAGGGCGTATAGGACGCCTGATACATGATCGTCGTCTGCCCGCCAGTCCGCTCACCCCGGCCTGCCGCGAAACGCGACCCGTCCGCAAGAAGAGAGCGAAGTCCAATGACAAAGCCGTCGCGCATTTCATTCGTGAACTCAACTTCTTCCGCGAAGTGGACATCGCCATTCGTCTCGTTCAGTACGACATTGCCCCGGGCGATCACCCGGTCCTCGCGTAAACTGTAGATAATCTCGTCCGCACGCAGGATCCGGCCCGACTGAACCAACTCGACATTGCCGCGCGCGCTGATGATCTGGGCATCTTCGTCGTGGATAAGTCTGTCGGCCGAAAAGTCAACCGGCGCCTTTTGCGAATCGTCCGCGAAAGCGGCCCAGGCCATCTGTACACCCAGAGAATCTCCGGGCGACCACGGAGCGGCTGAAATCACGAACGCGGCACAGCACAGCGCCCCAAGAAACAGGCGAAGCAGGCAGACTCCCGAATTCCGGGCCCCTCGGTTCATCGGGTATATCCGTAAGAGTTGCGAGCGAAAGAGATGAACATCTGCGAATTCTGGCGGCTAGCCGCCAGCCCGTCAAGACAGCGGTTTGGAGCCGGACTTAAAAAACGCGGGAAGATGGTCTCCGAATCCCTGCACATCGACCTCTTCCCGGTCTTCCGCCCGTCGAACATCGCGTTTGCGCGCCATTTCCGGTCGGGTGTCCGCCCGCTTGCCGGCACCGGGCGGACGCCCTTCCCTGCAAGGTTTCCCGGCCTGCGCATTCGGTCCGCCGGTTCGAGATGATGTATCACCTTTGGAACGACCCGTAACATCCTGTCTTTTTAACTTTGTTCCCAAAAGCTTCTCTATGGCCTGCACGAACTTGTCGTCGTCCCGCGTCGCGATGGTCCAGGCCCGACCGGTCAGGCCGGCACGTCCCGTCCGCCCGATGCGGTGAACGTAATCCTCGGCATTGACGGGCACATCGTAATTAATGACGTGCGAGACGGCCTCAACGTCAAGCCCCCGCGCCGCCACATCGCTGCAGACGAGGAAGCGTGCTTCTCCGTCCTTGAACTTTGCCAGCATGCGGTTTCTCTCCGGCTGGCTCATATCCCCGTGCATTTGAACCGCGGAGTATCCTTTCGACGACAGGGTCTCGCACACGGTCGGAACGTCTCGCTTGCGGTTGATGAAGACGAATGCGTTCTTGATAGATTCCCGCTCGACAACAGAGAGAAGCGCTGATTTCTTGCGACGAAAGTCGGTTTCGACAAGAAACTGCTCAACCGTTTCGGCGGCCGAAGAGCGCGAGGCAATCGAGACCTGAACCGGGTTGAACATGTATTTCTGCGCAAGTTTTTCAATCTCGGGGGCCATCGTTGCTGAAAAAAGCAAGGTCTGCCGACTCGCGGGGATCAGGGAAATGATCCGGTCGATATCCGGAATGAACCCCATATCCAGCATACGATCGGCTTCGTCGACGACAAGAATTTTCAAATCCGAAAGCAGTATCGAACCACGCTCGAACAGGTCGAGCAAACGGCCCGGCGTGGCAATCAGCACATCGACGCCCCGATCAAGTGCCTTCATCTGGTCGCCCATCGACGTTCCGCCGGTCAAAAGCGCCTTCGAAAGGCGTAAATATTTTCCGTACTCGTCAAAATTCCCGGCAACCTGCGCGGCCAGCTCCCGCGTCGGGACAAGCACAAGTGATCGCGGCATACGCGCCCTCGCTCGCCCGACCGACAAAATTTCGAGCATCGGAAGGATAAATCCGGCCGTCTTGCCAGTGCCGGTTTGCGCAAGCCCGATAAGATCCTTCGCCATTAGTATATGGGGAATAGCTTTTGCCTGAATCGGCGTGGGATCCGCATAGCCGCACTCGGCGACCGCACGAACAATTTCTTCTCGAAAACCGAATTCGTCAAACGACATCGTTATCTTTCAGTTGGACAGGAACAGCCCCTAATAAAGGAAATCCTTCAAATATTTGCAACATCCTTTTTCAAAACGACTGACCCAGCCCACAGTACCCGACACAGTGGGATAAGGCGGTGAGATGATTCATAATTTGGGATTCTTTGTTGCGAATCAAGGAGTCCGCAAATGTATGAAAGTCTTG
>RZZS01000111.1 GCA_009929775.1 Alphaproteobacteria bacterium | reverse complement strand
TGGCAAGCCTCAGCGATCTTGAGGCGGCCTGTCTTTCCTCCTCCATCTACCGCGATCTCATCTTCGGTCGTTCCGTTGCGTCGGTGCGGGAAAAAATCGAAGCGCTTCTCGAGCGCATTTGCGAGTACGGGAAGCGGCTTCGGGAGCGGATGAGCGAAGAGGTCTATCTCGATCTGGCCGGTTGCCACGGATCGCTTGGCCCGCCCGCAACGGCGGAGGAATTCTTCGCCCGCGTCCGCAGTGCTTGCGAGTTGCTTGATGAAGGGCGATGCCGCCTTGACGTGTTCTCGACAGGCGGGAGCGCAAGGCTCCCGTCCTGAGGGATATTACCGCTCTTGAACAGCGGCTTCGCGACTGGTTCAACCGAACTCGGTATAGGCGGTTCCCGTGAGATGCCCGCTCTCGCCGCCAATCGCGAAGTAGTCGATGCGTTCGGTCGTATGGCTCGTTTCGCTGTCCTTGCTCTGGTCTTCCTGTACCAGGGCGTCGACGCTGTCCGTGTCAAGGTTTCGCAGACGCAGCGCGGACGGGTCCCCGCCGTCCGTGGTGGAGATCGAGGCCAGGAGCTGAGGCGTCACGTCGAGCGCATGCCCGAAATCAAGCACGTCCCAGTTATGCACGAACGTATCGCTGCTGCGGCCTGCAACGAAGTCGAAACCGTCGTCACTGCCCGCGCCTGTCTCGATAGCAAGCCATGCGATATCCTCGAGTCCGTGATCGCTGTACAGCGCCGCCTCTTCTTCCTGCATGGAAAGCTGGAAGCCCTCCGTATCGGCGTTCCGCTGGCGCGTCAGGGCATAGGCCGCGTCATTCTCGCTCTGGATCTGGCTGAACAGGGAGGGCGTTTCGTCAAAGGCGTCCGAAAAGGCGATGTTTTCCCAGCCGTCCGAGGTCAGCCGGTCGGAGGATACCTCTCCCGCTTCGATCCTTGTGCCGTCCGAGAGGGTCCAGCTTCCGCGCTCGACGACGATGTAGCTGAACGTTTCGACCGCGTGCGACCCATCGAGATAATCCGCTTCCTGCGCGTAGAAAGTAAAGCTGTCCGAAGTTACGTCGGTAACGCGCGGCACGGCGATCTGGTTGCCGTTGAAGCTCGTCATGGTCAGGAAGACGAGCGGGTCGTCGAAGTTGTGAACGAGGTCGACGGTAACCGTATTTTGGTTTGCCGTTACGGAGCCGAATTCCAGAACAACCTGCTCGGACGGAATACCGCCGCCGAGCCAGTCATTCGCCATATAGGCTTGAAGCTGGTCCAACTCGCCTCCCGAGAGGGCCGCGTTGTAGTGCGCAAGCTTTTCGACTGTGCCGGTGAAGGCGGCGGCGGTCGATCCGATGGCCGATGCGCCGTGAACGGCCGTCCCGCCTGCGACCTGACCGATGCCGATATCGTCGCCGTGGCTGTACAGCTTGCCGATGCCGCCCGTCGTGCCGGCGAGGCTTCCGTTCACATAGAGCGAGGCCGTTCCGTTCGCGGGCAGCGCGCCGTCCATCACCAGTGTCGCGGTGTATTTTGTGTTCGGCGCGATGTCGGCGTAAAGCTCCTTGTACCCCCAGTTCTCTTCCGCGTAATTCCAGACGGCCCCGTAAAGCTTTCCGCCCTCGACGAAGAAATTCAGGCCGCGCGTCCCGCCGCCCTGTTCGTAAACCATCTGCAGCGTCGACACGTCGTCGCCGGTTTCGAAAGCGAGCGAATGGGTTTTATCCTCGTGCGCGCCCGTGTTGATCGCAGAATTGTCAGCGAGGCCGCTCAAACCGCCGACCGGATCCAGCAGGACGGCATACCCGCCCGGGGCCTGTGGCTCCGAAGGCTCGGCAACGTCCGAAACGGCTATGGAAACCGATGCCGTGTCGATGCCGCCATTTCCGTCCGAAACGGTAACGGCAAGAAGGTGGGAAGCGGCCGTTTCGTAATCAAGCGCGCCAGAGTCCGCGACAAACACGCTGCCCGATGCATCGATACCGAAAATGCCGTCGCCGTTGCCGCCCGTGATCGCATAGCTGAGCGGCGCATCGCCGTCGATGTCGCTTGCGCTCACTGCGCCGAGCACCGTGCCGGTTACCGCGTCTTCGGCCACAGAGAACGAAGCATCGGAAGCGACCGGCGCATCGTTAACCGGATTAACCGTGACGCTCACCGTGGCCGTATCGCTGCCGCCCCGCCCGTCGGATACCGTGTAGGTGAAGCTGTCGGTACCGTTGTAATTGGCGTTCGGCGTGTAGGTGACCGTTCCGTCCCCGTTGTCCGTCACCGTGCCGTGCGCGGCGGCCGTCAGGGACACAACGTTCAGGGCGTCGTTATCGGCATCGCTGTCGTTCGCGAGCAGGTCGACCGTAACGGCAGAGTCCTCGTTCGTCGTCAGAACATCGTCCGCCGCGTCCGGGTCCGTATTGACGGGCTGCGAGCCATCGAGCCACTCATACGCCATGAAGGTTTGCAACTGGTCCAGTTCGTCGCCCGAGAGCGCCGCGTTGTAGTGCGCAAGCTTCTCGACCGTGCCGGAGAACGGATTGGCTGCGCCCGATCCGGTGCCGTGGTAAACCGATCCGTCACTGGCCGCGACCTCGATCCCGCCGCTGTGCGGATAGAGAAGGCCGACACCCGTCGCCTGGCCGATCTCCGCGCCGTTCAGGTAACCGGTGATCGTCCCGTCCGCAGGCAGAGCGCCGTCCATGACCAGCGTAGCGGTATATTTCGTGTTCGCCGCAATATTGGCGGATACTTCCCGGTAGCCCCAGTTCTCTTCGGCGTTGTTCCAGACGGCCATGTACAGCCTGCCGCCCTCGACAAACATATTGAGCCCACGCGTCCCCGCGCCCTGCTCGTAAATAACCTGCCGCGCGCCGACGTCGGCACCCGTCTCGAACGACGCAGACAGAGTCTTGGCGCCGTAGGTCGAGAGGTTGATGTCGGAACTGTTCGCGATATTGCCGGAAACGCCGGTTTCGTAGAGGAACACGCGACCGGCTTCGGGGGCCTGCGGCCCGGAAGGCTCGGCAACGTCCGAAACGGCGATGGAAACCGATGCCGTGTCGATGCCGCCCCGTCCGTCCGAAACGGTAATGGCAAGAAGGTGGGAAACGGCCGTTTCGTAATCAAGCGCGCCAGAGTCCGCGACAAACACTCTTCCCGATGCATCGATGCCGAAAATGCCGTCGCCGTTGCCGCCCGTGATCGCGTAGGCCAGCGCATCGCCGTCGATATCGCTTGCGCTCACCGCGCCGAGCACCGTGCCGTTCACGGCATCTTCGGCCACGGAGAACGAAGCATCGGAAGCGACCGGCGCATCGTTGACCGGATTAACCGTGACGCTGACGCTCGCCGTGCCGGTCCCGCCATTGCCATCCGAAACCGTGTAGGTAAAGCCGTCTGTGCCGTTGTAATTGGCGTTCGGCGTATAGGTCACCGTTCCGTCCCCGTTGTCCGTCACCGTGCCGTGCGCGGCCGCCGTCAGGGTGGCGATGGTCAGAACGTCGCCATCCGCATCGCTGTCGTTTCCAAGCAGGTCGATTGTAACGGCAGAGTCCTCGTCCGTCGTCACGACATCGTCCGCCGCAACCGGGTCCGTGTTGTCCTGACTAACGGAAAACGTCCCTGTCGTCGTATCGTATACGCCGTCGGCAAAGCGAAGATATTCGGTTCCACTCCAGATCGTATCGGTTCCGTCGGTTCCGGCGTTATCCGTTACGGTCAGGGTACTGCCCGGCGTACCTGAAATGCTGTAGTCGGCATAATTCCCTGAAAAAACGGCTGTATCGGTGCCGTCGCCACCTTCGATACTGTCATTTCCGGCGCCTCCGGCCAGAACGTCATCGCCGCCAAAGCCTCTCAGAGAGTCGTTCCCGTCGAGCCCGTCAAGACGGTCGCCCTGAGTAATCGTGCCGGTGATGTAATCACGTCCATTCGTTCCCCTGAAGGTAAGATTTTCGGTCAGATCAAATCGCTGGCCGTCGTCCAGTTCGATGGCTTCGACCCGGTATACCGGGCCCGTTCCGTATGCGTCATAGTTGAAATGATTCTTCACAGAGATAAAATTGTCGCCGATATAGATATCGAGATCGACGGAATCCTTGTCGAGCCGGAAGTCGTTCGCCCCAATTCCAGAGAGGCGTATCGTATCGGTGCCGCTGTAGTCGTATATACTGTCGGAACCATCGCCCGGGGCCCAGACATAAATATCATTTCCTCCGGCGCCGTCGAGACGGTCTCCGCCCGGGCCGCCGATCAGGATGTCGTTTCCGCTCCGTCCGTATAGCTTGTCATTGCCACCGAGTCCCTCGAGCTGGTCTGAAAAATCCTCCATCCCTGTCAGCGTGTCGATGCCTTCCGTACCGATTTGTACAAACGCAAGATTGGCGAGATCCACAACCGTTCCATCCGCGAAGACGAGACGGTCGACCTTGAATGCTTCCAGGTCCTGATGTTCGACTTTCAAGGCAACTGTGCCTGCGAAGGAAATCTCAAGAGCACCGGTATCCGTCACGAAATATTGCGCGTCGTCGGCGGAATAGCCGGGCGCCATGTGGACTGTGTCGAAACCGCCCGTATCGGAAATCGTATCCATACCTTCGCCGACATAGTAGGAATCGTCGCCGTTGCCGCCATACATCGTGTCGTTTCCGCCTTCGCCGTACAGGGAGTCGTTTCCGGCGTAACCGTAGATCGTATCGTCCCCGCTGCCGCCATGGATGACGTCATCCGGGTCGCCGCCGGCTGATATTCCCGTCAGGACATCGTCGCCCGCCGTTCCGGTCAACGGATGGTGCACCGCGCCGAGATCGATTTCGGATCCGTCGCCGAACGCCAGGGTTTCGATTTGCCCTGTTGCGTCAAACTGATTGTAAACAGTCAGCAGGCGCGCGCCGTTTGCCCATATTTCAAGATCGGTCTGTCCCGCGCGTTCGAGGGTAATGTCCCCGGCCGTGAGAGAGCCGGCAAACCGGACAACATCCGTTCCGCCTTCGTCACGGAGAGTGTCGCCGTCACCCGAAGCGACGAGATACGTATCGTTCCCTTCGCCGCCTTCCAGCCTATCTGCCCCGGCCCCGCCTTCGAGCGTATCGTCGCCAGTCCCGCCTTTCAGGATGTCGCTGCCCGCGCCGCCCGAAAGCGTGTCCGCGCCATCGCCGCCCCGGACGAAGTCCGCGTATGCCGAGCCGAAGAAGAAATCGTCACCGCCCAGCAGGTCGACCGCAAGGCCCACGCCGGCGGAATGCGCATCCACGGTATCGGCCTCTTCGCCAACCGCATAGGGGGCATAAATATCGTTAACAAGGTCGTTGACTCCATAAAGCGTACCATCGCCAAGCATGACGGACCCGAACGAGTCCGGGTTCTCGATCGTCGCGAAGAGCGCACCGCCCCGGTACAGGTTCAGGTAACCGGCCGCGTCCAGAGACACGGAAAACTCGCCCGCATTCACGTCCAGAGCCCTGACCGTATTCATGCCGGTCCCATCCTGCAGGCGGCTGAACGAATCTCCGCTCAACCGGTATTCGTCGTTGCCGACCCCGCCGCGCAGCGTGTATGTGCCCCCGGTTCCGGCGACCATGAGATCGTCGCCCGACTTGCCGGAATAGGTCTGGCTCGCATTGTCGCGCGCATACCACCAGTCGTCGCCCCACGTGCCTTCCTGGCTGGCGACGACGGAGCTGGAGCCGGTGACCGTATGGTCTTCGTACCACGTGCGGAACGTGAACGTGCCGCCCGCCATAAGCTGCACGACGAACGTGTCGGGTCCGATATCGTCGTATTCGAGTCGCAGCGTGCCGTGGTTTTCGATGTTCATGACGACGGTCGCCATGTTTCCGGCCGGGAAGGCGACCGACCAGTCGATGT
>RZZS01000004.1 GCA_009929775.1 Alphaproteobacteria bacterium | reverse complement strand
TGTTCGTCCTGTGTGCCTCTCGGCTTATTCGTCTCTGTCATAGAGCCAGTATGGCCCAGCAAACAGCAATGTCAACTATTATTGTACGGTATTAGTAAGGTTCCGCGCCTAAAAAGCTCGGATGACGCAACGGGGGTTTTGGTCGCAGTATAAGTCGCAGTATAGAACGGGTTTGTTCCTTCGGAATTTTGATTTCGGCTCGCACTCTTTGTTAGACTGACCTGAGAGGGAGCAGCTGAAATGTTCGAGTTAAAGCCGATTCCGACAGATGAGGGGAGACGCCGGTTGCGGACAGGGCCGCCGGAGGGTCTTCCGATGAGTGCGTTTTTCTTAACGCTCGCTCAGGACTTTGCGGTGCGCCGGATCGGTGGCGGAGACGAGTCTTTTCGTCTCGCTTATCGCAAGCTCAGGCGCGGTTCCCTCGCGACCGCGCTCGGGGTCTGCCTGCGCCACCCTGTCGGCGTGGCGCTCACGCGGTGGCGATACGGCGACCGTCACCACGTTCTTTGATCCACAATCAAGCCCGTTCAATCCCTCCCGGAACGACTGTGGCGAACCGGCGTTGGCGGGGCGCGCCGCCTGACGCGAAAATTTCGCTTGCCATTGTTCCGGAAAAGGCGTTATGGTGTCGTCAATTTTCCAGAACACTCAACGAATAGAGGGTCTCATGCACATCAACAGAGCTTCCGCACTCGTTTCCACCGCTCTTGGCGTGGTGCTTGCGGCTTCTTCCGTCTTCAATCCCGCTGCCGCCCGCGAGAAGCCGGATGACGGTTGCGGTATTTCTCCCGGCGACGTTGCGACGGAGATGATGGAAACGAGTGCGGAAAAGCTGACGATTCCTGGCATGACGGAGGAAGAGGCCGGGCAAGTTCAAAAGCTTTTCGACAAAGGGAATGCGCGATATGTCAATGGTGTCGTGCGCGACTTTCAGCAGATCGTCACCTACGCTAATCTGAGAGGGACCGGCGATTCTCGCGTTGAACGGCGGATTGGAGTCTACGAAGACGGCCCGTTCTCTGGCGTCCTCGAAAAGGTCGTGGGATCGTTTGGGGCCAAGGCAAAGGGACTAACGGATGAACAACTCCAACCGTTTCGTGATTCCATGGAGAAGGAAATCAGGGAGATTGCGGCGCAGATCGCGGAGCAGAAACGCACGATGCTCAATCGGGCGGTTACCACGAAATGCCCCCCTGGAAAAGAGGTCGAGTCGCCGCTTGTTTATCCGGGGACGCAGTCAGCTCCGGCCCTTGATCGGCTGTAAGCCCATTTTCCGCAGGCGGCCCTCGCGCCGCCTGCGAGCCGTTTTCATCCTTCACAAGCGCCGGGGGCTCCCCTATATTGATGGGGCAACGAACGATCCGGGCTTGAAAAATGGTTCAGTTTACGCTTCCGAAAAACTCAAAAATCCAGAAGGGCAGGACCTTCAAGGCTGCGAACGCGGGCGCGGAGAAGAAGAAAAACTTTCGCATTTATCGTTTCGACCCGGAGGATGGAAACAATCCCCGTCTCGACGAATACGAGATCGACCTTTCAAAATGCGGGCCGATGGTGCTCGACGCGGTCATTTACATCAAGGACAATATCGATCCGACCCTGACCTTTCGGCGTTCCTGTCGGGAGGGGATTTGCGGCTCCTGCGCGATGAATATTGACGGGACGAATACGCTTGCCTGCACGAAATCGATTGAGGATGTCAAGGGCGATATCAAAATCACGCCACTGCCGCACATGCCGGTCGTCAAGGATTTGGTCGGCGACCTGACCCAGTTTTATGCCCAGTACGGTTCGATTGAGCCGTGGCTCAAGACCGAGAGCCCGGCGCCCTCGCGGGAGCGTTTGCAAAGCCCTGAAGACGCCGACACACTGAACGGCGCTGACGGGCACGGACCGGCTGCATGTATCCTTTGTGCCTGTTGCTCGACGGCTTGTCCGAGCTACTGGTGGAATCCGGATCGCTTTCTCGGACCTGCAGCGCTGCTCAGCGCCTGGCGCTGGATTGCGGACAGCCGGGATGAAGCAACCGGAGAGCGTCTCGACCAGCTCGAAGACCCGTTCAAACTTTACCGATGCCATACGATTATGAATTGTACAAATACCTGCCCGAAGGGCTTGAATCCGGCGAAAGCCATCGCGGAAATCAAGAAGCTCATGGTCGAACGCCGTTGAGCGATCTTACCGCCATCCATAAAAAATTCTCATGTTTTTTAGTATTTCCTGTCAAATGTTTTCGTGCGTGTTATACTCTCTCCCAACGGCGCAGAAAAGGCGATCGAGTTATATCGGCTTTTTAGAGGGCTCCTTCAACACGATTGCGTGAGAGAGGCAGCCATGTATTCCATCAGTGTCACAGGCTATTCAAGCGAAGCCCCGAGAAAGGCGATCCAGGCCGCACTGTGCCGGATGGCCGAACTTCTCGAAAAAGGAGCGCTTCTCAGTATTTTTCCTCCCGGTGTCGAGCAGAACGAGGAGGGAATCTGGTGCGCTGAAATTCTGGCGAACGTGGCGATGCGGGACGGCGGAGACGCCGGTCGGGCGCATGAAGCGCTGGAGCTAAAAAAAATCATCGACGCCGACGTATTTGTCCGGCTGGTCCCGCCTGACGACAAGGCACGTTTGCAAACGATTCGTGACCTTCTGACGCATCTCGAACATTTCGGCGTTGGCGAGTTAAGCGCCCGTGCGTTCACGTCGCTAGACAAGGAGCAGGCGCTTGATCTTCAACATCATATTCAGCGGGACTTCTCTGACGCGGGCGAGTATATGATCGTGCCGAACAGCCCAACGCCGCATCGTGTGTGGCCGGTATTAACGGAGGGCTGACGGGCCCGGCGAAAGGGTGCCCAGGAAATCTATCGTTTTTGCGGCGAGTATCGTTGCTGGCAGGTCGTTGTGCCCGCTACCCGGATAGACTTGAATGTCCCCGGGCGAGCGTGCGGCATCGAACAGACGCTGTCCATGGGTGACGGGAACGATGTTGTCTCGTTTTCCATGGTGGATCAGTACGGGCGGCCGGACGTCTCCGATCTTGTCGATATTGCGGAACCGGTCCCGTACCATCAGGTCGACCGGTAGGAAGAAATAGCGGGTACGGGCGACGTCCGGCAGGCTCGTATAGGGCGACTGGAGCACAAGCGCGAGCGTGTCCGGATACTCGAGCGCCATCTGCGTGGCGACGCCCGTTCCGATGGATTCGCCGTACAGCACCATAAGGTCCGGCGGTATACCGGTTTCGAGAAGGCTGTCGATCCACGCGCGGCCGTCCCTGTAAAAGCCGATCTCCGAAGGATTTCCGGGATTCCCGCCATAGCCGCGATATCCGGCGAGCAGTACGCCGTAGCCCGCCTCGATATAGGGGCGGGCGAAATAGAATCGCGCCCCGTGGTCGGCGGCATTGCCGTGGAACCAGACGATGATCGGCTTGTCGGGGCCCGGCGGGGCGAGCCAGCCGGTCAGCGAAAGACCGTCGGCGGTTTCAACGCGGACGGTCTGCATCACGCCTTCGGCCCCGTATGTCCGCAGTTCCGGCGCCTCGCGGCTCGGGAAAAAGATCATCGAACGCTGGGCGAGAAAAAGGCCGAGAGCGAGGGCGACGTAGACAAGGACCGTATAACCCGCGAAACGCAAGACGAAATGGATGGAGTGGCTACGGGGCTGCGGACCGGCCATGGAAGCGTCTCCTCTTCAGAACGGCATGCGGAAATTGATCTGCGTTGTGCAGTTCGCGCTGTACATCTGGATGACGCGGTCCTCGAGCATCAGGATCTGGTTGCAGGTCGAATTGCCTTCAACCGGAATTTTCTCCGGGTCGCCGCCGGATTCGCTCGGCACCGGCATCAGGCCTTCCTCGGCGGCTCGCGTGACGACCGTGGCTTTCTCGCCGTCCGAGGATATCCGGATTTCCTCGATGCTTACATCCGTCCGGTAGTCTTCAAGCGCCTGCTGGCCGCTCATGACGCTTTCGATGAATTGCTTTTTGTCGAGGCTCATCGTGTTTTCCTGGCTCGGGAAGCCGGGGATGACATAGCGAATGGCGCTCTTGAAAAAGCCTTTTTTGTGGAGGTGGCGGTCGAGGTAGTTTTTCACTTCGTCGTCGGACATATAGGCGTCCTTGCGGCTGGTTACGTCAGTGGTCTCAATGATAAATCGCCGGACGATGTCGTCGGTAAGCCGACTGGTTTTCTCTATTGCCGCCGCGTCAGGGCTTGCGAGGAGGAGAGTCGCGCAGAAGAGCATCGCGCCAAAGGTGAGGTGCTTTTTTACCATTCCGTATCCCGATTCCCCTGCTGCCTTGCCGGTTGAACCGCGCAAGGCGGACCAACCCTTATATTTTTCCATAAAAACATAAACGGAAGGCTAATGTTTTATCCATTCAGGCCTTTCGACTTATACACCGTTCCGGGGAACGCGATCCAGAAATTCGCTGGCGACGCGCAGTGTTTTCAACCGGGCGGTTTCCCCGGTCGCAATCTCCAAGGCGCTTTTCGGGATTTTCCATGTTTTCGCCAAAAGGGCGATCAATGCCTTGTTTGCCTTTCCCTTTTCCGGGACGGCCGTTACGGACACTTTCAGGATCGATCCGGCGTGTTCGTCGGCAATCCATTGGCCGACTTCGTTTCTGGTTGCTTTCGGTGTCAATTTGACGCGGAACGTATCAGCATCCATGGGTATGCCTTACATGTCGATATCCAGACCGATGTCCAGCGCCCGGGCGCTGTGGGTCAGGGCGCCGACGGAAATCAGGTCGACGCCCGTTTCGGCAATCGCGCGGACGGTGTCCAGGTGGACGTTCCCCGACGCCTGCGTGACGATCCGTCCTGCGACCATGCGGACGGCCTCGCGCATTTCGTCCGGGCTCATATTGTCGAGCAGCACGCTGTCGACGCCGCCGGTCTTGAGGACGTCCTCAAGCTGGGCGGTCGTATCCACCTCGATCTCGATCCGGACCATGTGCCCGGCGTTCTTGCGGGCCGCCACAATGGCGCGGGAGATGCCGCCCGCGAGCGCAATGTGGTTGTCCTTGATAAGAATGCCGTCGTCCAGCCCGAAGCGATGGTTCGATCCCCCCCCTTTTCGTACGGCGTATTTCTGCAGGACCCGCAGTCCCGGAAGCGTCTTGCGTGTGCAAACGATTTTCGCCTTCGTGCCTTTTACGGCCTCGACATAGCGCCTTGTTTCACTGGCCACTCCGGACAGGTGGGTCATGAAGTTCAGCGCTGTGCGTTCACCGGTCAGGATCGAGGCAGCGCGCCCCTTGACGGCAAGGATTTCTTCGCCCTTGTCGACCGGGTCGCCATCGCTTTTGAAGGCGCGCAGTTCGATGTCGCGGTCCAGCAGGCGGAAGGCCTTGAGCGCGCAGGGAAGTCCGGCCAGAACGCCGCCCTTGCGGGCGCGCATGACCGCCTTGCCGTTTTTGGTCGCCGGGACCAGCGCGTTCGTTGTGGCATCGTGTCCGTGGCCGAGATCCTCGAGAAGGGCGCGCCGGACGGCCTCTTCGACGATGAGGTCCGAAATCACGCGCTTAACTCCAGCATCCGTTCGATCGGCTTGCGGGCGCGTGCGGACACTTCGGGGTCGACATGGACCTCGTGGGTCATGGTCTGAAGGCTCTTCAGGATTTTCGGCAGGGTGATCCGTTTCATGTGCGGGCAGAGCTGGCAGGGGCGCACGAGTTCGATGTCCGGATGCTCGGCGGCGACATTGTCGCTCATGGAGCACTCGGTCACCAGCACGACTCGCGCCGGCTTGTGTTTCTCGACATAGTCGATCATCTGCGCGGTCGAGCCCGCGTAGTCGGCTTCGTGCAGGACTTCCGGCGGGCATTCGGGGTGGGCGAGGATCTTGGCGCCCTCGTAATCGGCCCGGAATTTCTTCATGTCGGCGGCCGTGAAGCGCTCGTGGACGATACAGCTTCCTTTCCAGCTGTGCACGGTCTTCGAGGTGTGTTCGGCAGCATATTTGGCAAGATACATGTCGGGCAGCATCACCACTTCGTCGGTATCCATCGCGTTGACGATCTGGATGGCGTTCGAGGAGGTGCAGCACACATCGACCTCGGCCTTCACTTCGGCGGACGTGTTCACATAGGCGATGATCGGCAGGCCGGGATATTGCTTGCGTAGCGCGCGCACGTCTTCGGGTGTAATCGAATCCGCGAGCGAGCAGCCTGCATCCATATCAGGCTGAAGAATGATCTTGTCCGGACAGAGAATCTTCGAGGTTTCGGCCATGAACAGGACTGTCGCCTGGCAGATGATGTCCGCGTCCGTCTTCGACGCCTTGCGCGCGAGCGCGAGACTATCCCCGACGATGTCGGCCACCCCGTGGAAGATGTCAGGCGTCATGTAATTGTGCGCGAGGATGATCGCGTTCTTTTCCTTCTTGAGCCGGTTGATCTCGAAAATATAGGGCGCGAGCGCTCGCCAGTGGCTTTCCTGGTACTGGTCCGCAAGTTTTTCGTAGATCGGCGCTGTCGCTTCCGCTACTTCGTCTGTCCAGACGGGTGTTGTCCCGGTCGTCATCGGCCTTCTGCCTCCCTCACTGTTTTTTTTGCCGAAAGAGAAGAACAGAACAAGCCACGTTTTGGAGGCCTTTGCAAGTCGGAAAGAGTTCTTGAAAAAGGCGTTAGCGGCCTTCGGCCATGGACTCCTGCGAAACCTGCTTTTTCAGAAGGATCCGGATGTGTGGCTTGCCGAACTGCTGTTCGTACTTTTCGTAGTATTGCTGGTGGTACTCTTCGGCGGGCCAGAATGTTTCGAACGGGGTGACCTCGGTTACAATCGCGCCCCTGAACATTTCGCCATTCAGGCGGGCGATAATGCTCTCGGCCGCGCGTTTCTGTTCGGCGTCGTGATAAAAAATGACAGACCGGTATTGCGGCCCCACGTCGACTCCCTGCCGGTTCAACTGCGTCGGGTCGTGCGCGTCGGTCAGGAAGAAATGCAGGATATCCGTATAGCTGATCTGTTCGGGGTCGAAGAAAACCTGAACGACTTCGGCGTGGCCGCTCGTCCCGGTCGTGACATCCTCATAGGTTGGATTCTCAAGGTGGCCTCCGGAGTAGCCGACGACCGTATAGAGGATACCGTCACGCGCGCGCAGTTCGCTCTCAAGGCACCAGAAACAGCCGCCGCCGAGCGTTGCAATTCTGAAATTGTCTTCCGGCTTCCGGTCCATGAGATCGTCTCCTTTCGACAGCGTTCCGGCACGCGGACTCGCCATGATCAAGAGGGCGGTCGCGCACAGGGCCAGCAACGGAACAATGGTCTTCATAGAAAATAAGCTAGAACGGCATTCCCGGGGGGAAAGGGAGAACAAATGGAAAAGGCGCGTCAATGTGACGCGCCTTTTCGCAAGCGTTGCCGCCCGGCGATGGCTAGTAGGGCATCGCTGTAACGGTATTGCAGTCCATGCGGGCGAGGAAAAGCCGCCCGTTATATTTCGAAAGGTACATCTTGCACTTTGAGTTGCCGTGCAAAACCCCCGACGTCAGGTAGGGCGAGTAGGGAGCGTAGCGCGTGCTGTACTCCTTGAGGTCCACGTCCACGACCGCCATCGAGGCATCGGGGCGCATTTTGATGCCCGTAACGACATATTCCTGCTGGTAGCCGACGATCAGACGCTTCTTGTTTTCAAAAAGGCCGATCTGGTCCAGCTTGCCCAACTGCTCGAAGCTGGTGGTCGAATAGTACGGATAGTGGGCGTAGGGATAGCGGTAGTAATAGGGATAGTAGGTATTTCGGTACCAGACGTCGCGGAAAGCCGGGTGACCGGGCGCCTGCGTTTCGATGTTGTTTTCGAAGATCGCGTTTTCCGCCACGTTCCGAAGCAGGAAGGTCCGTCCGACCATCGGGTTCGGATTGTTGAGCGCGGAGTTGGCCTCAGTCACGAAGGTATGGATATCGTGAACTGAAATGCGTTCCTCAGCGGCCTGGGCCGGAGGTACGGCCAGAACGCAAACTGCTGCAAGTAAACCAAGTAGTGCCTTCATAAGTCTTCTCCCAATATGAAATTTTAGCCCTACCATTAGGCAGGGTAATCCCTTTACATTCGGTAAACGTTTTCAGAACAAGGAATTTTCCAATAAGAATTGCGGTCGGGTTGTTGCATTTATGCAACAGAAAAACGGAGACGGAGTAAAACACGGGGGTTCTACTCCGTCTCCGTTAGTGCTCTCGTCAGGGACGAGACATCAGATTACTTCTTCGAACGCTACCTCGGTATGGCATTCGCCGCCTCTGGAAATCAGTTCGCCGTTTTCGACCGCGTGGCGGGTCTGGCAGCGGGTGCGGCTGACGAAGTTCCGGCCCGGTGCGTTGAGGTTAAGGGGATTCAGCATGACGCCGCGCTCGGTCAGTATTTCCTCGGTGATCGCTTCGGCACCGCCTGGGAGAGGTTTCGTATCCAGCGTGTCGATCGAGAACTGGTACCGGTCGATGTAATTCGTTCCCTGAATGAATGTGTTGATATAGCTTTCCTTGTCCATCTCGATGGTGCGGTCCGCCGATGCGGTTGGCATGGCTGGATTGTTGACCGTGAGTTTGAATTGCGCATCGTCGCTGATATGCCGATGCAGGAATCGGATTGCGGCGAGTTTCTGGCCCTCCTTGTTCAGGATTACCTCCATCTCGGCGTTCTTTTCTGCGACCATCGCCTCCATACGGGCGTCGTCGGCGCGGGCCGGAAGGGAGGTCAGAAGGACAAGAAAGGCCGTCAAGGTCGCAGTCGCGCGCATAGTTCTCTCCTTGAAAAGCGATCTTCCGAAAAAGCCTCTTGAGCGGCTGTTTCAAATGACGCACTTTATGTTGTCGTTTGGCGATGGGACTTGTTACGAAAAAATCTATCCGCTGTCCATAAGTTTTTCCATATGACGGAATTTTTGTTGTGAATTCTTCGGCTCACCCGCCTGCGAGGCCTCGCTCGATTTTCGCCTGGTGTTTATATGACTGGGCGAATTCAGCGTTTAACACTGTCATCATTACCTTTGTCTTCAGTGTGTATTTCGCCAGGAGCGTCGTCGGAGACGAGACGCTCGGCAGTGCCATTTGGGGCTATGCGATTGCCGCGTCCGGATTTTCGGTCGCTGTGCTTGCGCCAATAGGCGGGGCGGTGGCCGATCATTACGGGGCGCGCAAGAAGGGGCTCGGGTTGCTCACCGCCGTGACGATTGCCGTGAGCTTTGGTCTGTTTTGGGGGGCGCCGGAAGGCAGCCCTTTTGAAATTGTTGCAATCCTCGCTTTGCTGGTGCTTGCGAACACGGCGTTTGAGCTTGCGCTGGTTTTCTATAATGCGATGCTGCCGACGGTTGCGCCGGCGGGCATGATCGGGCGGGTCTCGGGATGGGCGTGGGGTTTTGGCTATTTCGGCGGACTGGCGTGCCTTGCGGTCGCGCTCTTCGGGCTGATCGGCATAGGCGATGCCCGGCCGTTTCTCTCCCTTCCCGAGGAAAACGCGCTTAACGTAAGGGCTGCCGCCATTCTTGCCGGACTCTGGTTTGCGGTCTTTGCATTGCCGCTGTTCTTCTGGACGGAGGATGCGGCGCGCACGGGGCTTTCTCTAAGGGATAGCGTGCGAGCCGGGGCGAGCGACCTTTTGAAGACGGCGCGTTCGATCCGGTCCAGCGCTAATCTCATACGGTTCCTGATCGCAAGCGCGCTGTACCGTGACGGGCTTGCGACCGTCTTCGCCATGGGCGGTCTCTACGCTGCCGCCGTTTACGGCATGGGTTTCGATGAAATCCTTTTGTTCGCGATTGCCCTGAATGTGTCCGCCGGGGTCGGCGCGGCCTCTTTCGCTTTTCTGGATGATCGCGCAGGATCGAAATTGACCGCAATCGTAAGTCTTTGTGGCCTGATATTGACAGGGTGCGTGATCCTGCTGACGATGGAGAAGGCGGCTTTTATGGCTCTTGCGGTTGTGCTCGGCCTGTTCGTCGGTCCGGCGCAGGCGGCCGGGCGTTCGCTTGCGGGGCGCCTTGCACCGCCCGATGCCGTGACGCAGGTCTTTGGTTTGTATGCCTTCACCGGCAAATCCATCGCTTTTCTCGGGCCGCTTTCCTATGGATTGGCGGTTCAGACCTTCGAGGCGCAGCAGGCGGGGATGGCGACCATTTTAATGTTCTGGATCAGCGGCCTCGTGCTTTTGCTTACTGTAAGGGAGAAACCCGATGAATGAACCGGACTGGCAGCCTTCGCCGAACTACGAACAGCGTGAGGGCGGGCAGAAGCCGTCGATGATCCTTATCCACTACACCGGAACGGCGACAGCAGCGGAGGCGGCGAAATTTTATCTCGGCCAGACGAGCGATCCGTATGTCGGCCGGATCAGCACCCATTACATGATCGACCGCGATGGGCGGATCGCACACTTCGTGGCGGAAAATATGCGTGCCTGGCATGCGGGAAAGGCCTTCTGGCGTGGAAACACCGATATCAACTCGGCCTCGATTGGAATTGAGCTGGTCAATGGCGGGCACGCGAACGGCTACGAGGACTTTCCGGAGGAACAAATCGTCGCTTTGATCGAGCTTTGCAAGGACATCCTCGAGCGCCACGAGATCGCGCCGGACATGGTCCTCGGACATTCGGACGTTGCGCCCGGCCGCAAGGAGGATCCGGGCGAAAAGTTTCCCTGGAGGCGTCTCGCCGATGAAGGGATCGGCCTCTGGCCCGGCGATGACGGCGAGCCGGTTGTAGATGCACATGGGGCTCTTGTTGAATACGGGTACGATCCGTCGGTCTTTTCTCATGTGTTATTAACAGCTTTTCAACAGCATTACGCACAGGAGGCGTTCGGACTGGGCGCGCGCGAGGCGGACGAACTCGTGCGGCGCCGTCTGGGCGGTTTGCTCGCGAAAAGGCTTGCGCTCTGATCTGTCGTTCCGTCACTATGGCGGCGGCAGAAAGCCGGGCAGCCGCCCTCCGAAGCCTTGTGCGAAGGAGGGAGGAAAGTCCGGGCTTCACGGAAACACGGTGCCGGGGAAATCCCGGGCGGGGCGACCCGACGGAAAGTGCAGCAGAAAGTAAACCGCTTCGGATTTGTCTGGAGCAAGGGTGAAAGGGTGCGGTAAGAGCGCACCGCGCTTCTGGCAACAGGGGCGGCATTGTAAACCCCACCGGAAGCAAGACCGAATAGGGACTGCGCACGGGGCGTTTCCGCCTCGCGGTCCGGGTTGGTCGCTTGAGGCGTCTGGCAACAGGCGTCCCAGATGAATGGCTGTCCTCGACAGAACCCGGCTTACAGGCTCTCTGCCATGCATATTAAAAAAAAGCCGCCCGGTGCGCCCGGGCGGCTTTTCATTTTGCCATTGTTTTTTTTGTTTTTTCGGCAGCGGGGCGGTTGGTCCGCCTTCTTTTTATGAAATCAGAAGGTTCTTTGTCTCTTCGGCGGACTTCCAGGCCGAGTAGAGAATCGTGCCCAGATACATGCCGCCGTTAAAGGTTAGAACCAGAAGCAGAAGCGATACGATGATCATTGTCGTTACCCCACACGTTTGCTGTTGTTCTTATCGCTTGATGAAGGTGGTTTACCATAACTGAAGATCGCCGCGCAAGTGTTTTTTATAGAAAATAGCAAAGGAATCGTCGTTTTTTCACATGTTTACGAAATATTCAAGTTAAAGTTTGGAAAAACCAAACCAGAAATTGTCCGGGCGCGTCTGCTTCTTCGCTGGAGGTTGCCTTTTGTTGAAAAGATTGTGGAAAAATCAGACCGAACAGGCAACGATATTAAGAGATTTTATTGAGTACGTACCCGCATCGATCTGAAATATCACGTCGAATTTAGGATATCTATGCGATCTGAAGCGCGAGCCTTTTTTGTGAAAGAAATTTGTGATGAATGAGGCGGTTAAGGCTTGCATGCGTTGACGGTCCATCCTGTACCATGCTATCCCATATATATCCATGGGTGCCCGTCGTTGAGGGCTCCGGGCTGATATTCGCGAAGGGAAGCATTTCGTGTCGTTGTTTCTGTCGACACACATCAACAGGATCGACAAGAAGGGGCGGGTTTCCGTGCCGGCCGGTTTTCGTGCGGCTCTGGCGGGGCAGTCTTTTCATGGCGTCGTCCTGATCCGCTCCAGCGCACATCCGGCGCTCGAGGGGTTCGGGTGGGATATGATGCACGAACTCAGCAATCGCCTTGACGAGTTCGATATTTTCTCGGACGCGCAGGACGACCTCGCAACGGCCATATTTGGCGAGGCCGTGCCGCTGTCCTTCGATGGCGAGGGGCGAATCGTCCTTCCCGTCGAACTTATGGAGTATGCCGGTGTCGTGGAGCAGGCCGCTTTCGTTGGCATGGGGCGCAAGTTCCAGATATGGGAGCCCGCGGCACTGAAGGAGCGTCAGTCGCAGGCGCGCAGCGCGATCCGCGACAAGGGGTTGACGCTTCCAAGGGAGGCACGCGGATGAGCGAAGCGCAGCTCCATGTTCCGGTCATGCTGAACGAGGTTCTTTCTGCGCTTGCTGTGCGGGATCAGGGTGTCTTCGTCGACGGCACGCTGGGCGCGGGGGGCTACACGCGTGCTATTCTGGAAGCTGCGCCATCGGTCCGCGTGGTGGGGATTGATCGCGATCCATGGGCCGTGCGCAACGGCAAGTCGCTGGGCGAGCGTGTGAATGTGATTCACGGCTGTTTTGGCAACATGGACGATCTCGTGGGCGGGGAGGGATTCAGGAGGGTCGACGGTGTTGTTCTTGATATTGGCGTGTCATCGGTACAGATCGACCAACCGGAACGCGGGTTTTCCTTCCGTTTCGATGGGCCCCTCGACATGCGCATGGATTCTTCCTCTGCCGGGCGAACGGCGGCCGATATCGTTAATGAGGACGATGAGGCGGTTCTTGCCGACATCTTTTTTCTTTACGGGCAGGAGCGTTATGCCCGCCGTGTGGCGTCGGCCATTGTCAGGGAGCGCGCGACTGAGGAGATCCGGACAACGGGCCGCCTTGCCGGAATTGTGCGGAGCGTGGTGCCGAAATCGAAGGGCGATGCTCTCGATCCGGCGACGCGAACTTTTCAGGCGCTTCGCATTGCGGTGAATGACGAGCTTGGCGAGTTGCGCCGCGGTCTTGTCGCGGCGGAACGAATTCTGATGCCAGGTGGAAGGCTTGTCGTTGTGACATTCCATTCGCTTGAGGACGGCATCGTGAAGGATTTTCTGGTCGGTCGTTCCGGCAAGCGCGGCGGCGTATCGCGCCACATGCCGGATGTCCCTGTGTCCGTGCAGCCGACGTTTAAACTCCTCTGCCGCAAGGCGGTCAAGCCGTCCGAGGCGGAATGTCGCGGCAACCCGCGCGCGCGTTCTGCAAAGTTGCGGGCGGCGGTCCGGACGGATGTGGAGGCAGGATCATGAGGCGCAGAATCGTCAAGCTGTCCACTGTCGTTTCTTTTTCGCTGGCAATTGCGTCGGGCGGCCTTCTGTACCTGATCTCTCAGAGAGTTCATGAGGCAGAATCCGTTCTGTCCCGCCTTGAGGGGCAGCTCGACCGGGAAGAGGAAGCAATCCGCGTTCTTCACGCTGAATGGGATTACCTTAACCATCCTGCGCGGCTCGAGCAGCTTGCCCGCCAGTATCTTGAAATGGAGGCCCCTGAAACCAACCGTATCCTTGCCGGTGTAACCGATCTGCCGGAGCCGTTCATTCCGGCTCTCCCGCCGCAAAAGCCGGCTTACCGTCCAGTGATTGAGATTCGTTCCGTCTCGGCTCAACGCCGCGCTGAACCGTCCGCGCCGATTGCTTCTCCATTCCCGCCTCCCACCGTTTCCGGTGCCTCCTCCCATGACGACCAGTTTAATGCTCTCCTCCAAAACCTTGGTTCGCACGGGGAGGGCGGATGAACAGGTTCTCTCCCTTAAGCCGTAACACAATGAGCCTGTCCGGCGAGAAAAGTTCAGCGCTCGAGCTTGCCCGCGGGCGGTTGCCATTTGTGGCCGCATTTTTTGCGCTGGCGTGGCTTCTTGTGGCGATGCGTGTTTTCGATCTGACGATTATTCAGGGCGGGTTTCTGCGGACGGACGAGCGCTCCGCTCTTGCCACCGCCGAGTCCGAACAGGAGCCGGTTCTGCGCGCCCATATTGTTGACCGGAACGGCGTTCTAATCGCAACGACTCTCAAAACCGCCTCGCTCTATGCCGATCCGAAGCTTGTTCTTGATCCCGATAGCGTTGCCGGAGGACTCGCCCGGATATTTCCGGATCTTGATGAAAGGGACCTGCGGGAAAAGCTGAAAAGCAATCGCCGCTTTGTCTGGATTTCGCGCAATCTGACGCCAGAGGAGCAGGCGCGCGTTCTGGAACTCGGCGAGCCGGGCCTTAATTTCCGAAGCGAACCGCGCCGGATATATCCGCAAGGCAACCTCGCCGCTCATATCGGGGGATATACAGATATCGATGGCAGGGGGCTCGCCGGGATCGAGCGAAGCTTTGACGAAGTGCTCTCTGCCGGAGCGGAGCCGGTCCGTCTCACCCTTGATGTTCGCCTGCAGTACTTCCTGAGGCGCGAAATGGCGAAGGCGGTGCATGATTTCAACGCGGTCGGCGGGGCCGGGCTTGTAATGGACGTGCGCAACGGCGAGATTCTCGCCGCGGTTTCCCTTCCCGACTTCGATCCGCACGATCCCGGCACCGCAGATGACAGTGCTCGCTTTAATCGCATCACGCTCGGCGTCTACGAGGCCGGGTCGATCTTCAAGATATTTTCGACGGCGGCGTTGCTGGAATTCAGGAGCGCGTCGATGGCGCAGCGCTTCGACGCTCGTGAGCCGCTGAAGCGGGGCGGGCATACGATCAGCGACTACCATGCCGAGAAACGCATTCTGACCTTGCCGGAAGTCTTCATGTACTCCTCAAACATTGGCTCTGCGCTTATGGGCGAGGAGGTTGGCACGGAAAATTTGCGCGATTTTTACCGCGACCTCGGCCTGTTCGCAGCGCCCGATATCGGGATTCGCGAATCCGGCGAGCCGCTTGTTCCCTATCCGTGGCGGGACATCAACACGTTGACCGCGTCCTACGGACACGGAATTGCCGTCACGCCGCTGCAGATCATCGCAGCCGCCGCGACCATCGTTGGCAGCGGAACGCTGGTGCATCCCGTTCTCGTTTTTGACGAAACGGCGGCAGGCAGCCACAACATTGCCCGGAACGCCGCCGATTTGCGCATCGTAAAACCACAAACGGCTCACAGGATGCGCCAGTTGCTGAGGCTGGTCGTTACGGACGGTACCGGTAGCAACGCCGACGTGCCGGGCTATCAGGTCGGAGGCAAGACCGGGACTGCCGACAAGATCGGTCCTCACGGTTATGACCGCAACCGGCGCATTTCGTCTTTTCTCGGGGTGTTTCCGATGTCAAGTCCGCGTTACGCGGTACTGATCATGATCGACGAGCCCAAAGGCAACAAGACGTCGTTTGGTTACGCGACGGGAGGATGGGTCGCCGCGCCGGCGGTTGGAAACGTGATCGCCGCCATGGGGCAGTTGCTCGGCGTGCCGGTGGTCGAACAGGGCGAAGGGCCGGACGAGCTTGTCGCCTCCCTGCTGAAACATGTCCACAAAGAGGAAAAGCATCTTGTCTCTTACTGATCGGGATATCGAAGCCCTGCTGGAGGGGGTCCGGGGCGTGACGCTCGACAGCCGCTCCGCCGGGGAAAATTTTCTGTTCGCGGCCTTGCCGGGAACGAAGGCGGACGGCCGGGATTATATCGGCGACGCGGTCCGGAACGGAGCGGTTGCCGTTCTCGCGCCGTCCGGGACGGTTTTGCCGGACGATGCGGGCGAGGCGAAGCTGGCCACAAGCGATAATCCGCGCCGGGACCTCTCGCGGATTGCCGCTGCCTTTTACCGCCGCCAGCCGGACGTTATTGCCGCTGTCACGGGGACGAGCGGAAAGACCTCGACCGTTCACTTCATGCGCCAGATCTGGGAAGCGACGGGTGCCGTGGCCGGTTCGCTGGGCACGCTGGGTGTGCAGTCGCGCGACGTGAACCGCTACGGCTCGCTGACGACGCCCGACCCGGTGGCGCTGCACGCGACCCTTGCCGACCTCGCCGCGGCGGGCGTTACCCGTCTGGCGATGGAGGCATCAAGTCACGGACTCGACCAGTACCGTCTCGACGGGGTCGCGATAAGAGCCGCGGGGTTCACGAACCTCTCGCGCGACCATCTCGACTATCACGACGATATGGAGGACTACTTTCGCTCGAAGCTCCGGCTCTTCACCGAATTGCTGCCCGAGGACGGCGTTGCAGTTATCAACGCAGACGACGAATACGGGGCGCGCCTGATCGGTATCCTGAAGGAGCGCGGCGTTCGCGTTTTCGATTACGGGCGCAACGCGGAAGCCCTCCGGATTGAGCGCGTCGAAACGGTACCTGAAGGCTGCCGCGTTATGCTTAACGACCGCGGCGACCGTTTCGATTTTATCGTCCCGCTGGCCGGGGAATTTCAGGCTTTCAACGCCGTGCTGGCCTTCGGTCTGGCGCTTTCCGAGGCACCGGACGATACCGCGCGGCGCGACCGTTTGATCGCCGCGCTCAAAAAGCTCGAGGGCGCGCCTGGAAGGCTTCAGTTCGTCGGTGGCCACCCGGAAGGCGCGGCCATCTATGTCGACTACGCCCACAAACCCGACGCGCTCGAAAAGGTCCTGCGCACGCTGCGTCCGCATGTGCGGGGGCGACTTTTGTGTCTGGTGGGGTGCGGCGGCGACCGTGACTCCGGAAAGCGACCGATCATGGGCCGGATCGGCGCAGAACTCTCGGACAGGCTGGTTATTACTGATGACAATCCCCGTTCGGAAAACCCTGCCGCTATCCGCAAGGCCGTGCTCGAAGGCGCGCCCGGCGCCATTGAGATCGAGGGCCGTGCCCGCGCGATCCGCGAGACGGTAGCGGAACTGAAGAAAGGCGACGTGCTCGTGATCGCGGGCAAGGGGCACGAACAGGGCCAGATTATCGGCGATGTCGTCGAGCCGTTTGACGATGTCCGGGAAACGGAAAAGGCTATTACCTTATTGGAGAAAAAGTAGAATGAGTGTTTCTTCTGATGATTTGCTTGATGCGGCGGAAGTCGGGCGGCGAACGACCGGGGCGCTGGTTATCGCGGTGAGCGGCTCCGCGGCGTTGCGCAAGACCGTCCACGCGCTGTTTTCGAAGCTCGGCGCGTCCCACAGCGCCGAATCGGCCGCGGCGACGCTGGCGAGCCTGCCGGACGCGGCTGATTACGCCGTTGTGGACATTACCGGTACGAACGCGGCCGAGACGGCCTTCCTGACATGGCTCGCCCGACCGCATATTCTCCTTGTCGAGGACGGGAACGAGGACGCGCTCGACGGCATGGAGCCCGGCGGGATCGTTATCTGCGACCGGGCGAGCGCAAATTACCGGAGCGTTGCGGCGGCGGCGCGCGAGAGCGGTTCGGTCGGGTTGTTTTCGATCGGCGAAGAGGAAACGTCCTCCGCCATGATCTGCGAATCGCTGCGGGCCGGGAACGGCGTTCGCGCGACCTTCGATGTTATGGCTGAGAAAGTTTCCCTGACCCTGCCGGACCCCGGTGCGGACTTAACCACAGCTTTGTACGCGCTGCTGGCGGCGGTGGTGAGCGGGCACGACCTGACGCGGGCGGGGCGGGCGCTGGAAGCTGCATGGGACGAACGCAATCGCATGTCATCTTCCTGTAACGTCAGTATTCTGGGCGACAACCGCGCGTGTTGCGCCCGGCCCGCCGCCCCGGCCTTTCAGGTGCTCGCCCTGGTCGATCCGGGCCGAGGAGGGCGGAGAATGGCCTTCCTGAGCCATATGGATGCTTCCGAGCCGTTCGATGGGCGATTGGATTTGCCCACGAAAGCCGCTAACCTCGACCTCGTGTACATGGGGCAATCCATGCAGGGCCGGGGCGACCGCACGGCAAACGGAAACGGGACCATGGGCGAAATCGTGCCCGACGTTTTGTCCCCGGGCGATGTGGTCATGGTGCGCAAGTCGAAAAGCGGCGCCGTCGACGCCATCGTCGAAACCCTGCGCGCCTTGCCCTCGAAGATGCTCAAAGGGCCGGACGCGGAGTATGCTTTATAATTTTCTGACGCCGTATGCGCAGGATGTCATCCTGTTCAACCTCTTTAACTACCAGACGTTTCGCACGGGCGGGGCGATCCTCACCGCGCTCGTCATCTGTTTCCTGATCGGGCCCCGTTTTATTCGCTGGCTCAAGCGCAAGCAGAAGAACGGCCAGCCGATCCGCACGGACGGTCCAGAGTCCCACCTCGCCAAGGCGGGAACGCCGACTATGGGCGGGCTGATGATCCTGATTTCAGCCGGGGTCTCGACGCTTCTCTGGGCGGATTTGTCGAACCTTTACGTCTGGATCGTCCTGGGTGTGGTCTTCGCGTTCGGGGCCATAGGATTCGCGGACGATTACGCCAAGCTGACCCGCCAGTCGCATAAGGGCATTCCCGGCAATCTTCGTCTCGTGCTCGAATTCGGCGTCGCCTTTGCCGCCGTCATGGCGTATCTGTACGTCCAGCGCTGGGAATACGGAACCGGTCTCGCGCTGCCCTTCGTGAAGGACTTTCTCCTGCCGCTCGGCCTGTTCATGATCCCCTTTGCGATGCTCGTCATCGTCGGTTCGTCCAACGCCGTTAACCTGACCGACGGTCTTGACGGGCTGGCCATCGTGCCGGTGATGATCGCCGCGATGTCGTTCGGCCTGATCGCCTATCTTGTCGGGCGCACCGACTATTCAGCCTATCTCGGTATCCATCACGTGGCGGGCGCAGGCGAACTCGCCATTATCTGCGGCGCGCTGATCGGCGCGGGCATGGGTTTTTTGTGGTACAACGCCCCGCCTGCTGCCGTGTTCATGGGTGACACCGGCTCGCTGTCGATGGGGGCGGGGCTGGGCACGATTGCGGTGATCGTCAAGCACGAAATCGTTCTCGCGATTATTGGCGGCCTGTTCGTGCTGGAAACCGTGTCGGTGATCGTGCAGGTCGCCTCGTTCAAGCTTACGGGCAAGCGGGTTTTCGCTATGGCCCCTCTCCACCACCACTTCGAGAAAAAGGGCTGGTCGGAACCGACGGTCGTGATAAGGTTCTGGATTATCGCCGTGATACTGGCGCTGGTGGGATTGAGCACGTTGAAGCTGAGATAGCGGCAACGAGGGGCTGTGTTATTGTCTATCTTCCGGGGGAGGAGGACGCAACTGTGACGGAAACGACATACGGGTCCAATCTATGATCGACGTATCGAAATTCGTGCAAACGCTGGACGGAAAGCCTGTGGCCGTTTTCGGCCTCGGGATTTCCGGGATCGCTGCCGTCAGGGCGCTGGTCGGGGCGGGTGCGGTC
Organism: Alphaproteobacteria bacterium; assembly: GCA_009929775.1. GTDB lineage: Bacteria > Pseudomonadota > Alphaproteobacteria > Micavibrionales > Micavibrionaceae > RZZS01. The sequence goes on along the minus strand of RZZS01000004.1, from coordinate 54,589 downwards.
GTGCTCGCGTGGGACGACAGCGAAGCCCGCCGCGGCGAAGCCGGGAAGGCCGGAGCGGCGGTTCAGGATCTCTACGCGGAGGATTTCGCAAAGCTCGGTTGTCTCGTCGTCGCGCCCGGCGTGCCGCTTTATCACCCGAAGCCGCACAGCCTTGTCGAAAAGGCGCGGGAGGCCGGGGTCGAGGTCATCGGCGATCTCGAGGTCCTGCACCGCTCGGGGCACGAACGTCGCGTGATCGGTGTGACAGGTACAAACGGCAAATCGACCACGACGGCCCTCATTGGCCATATTCTTAATGCTTGCGGGATTGAGGCTTCGGTGGGCGGCAATATCGGCAAGGCTGCGCTTGCTTTGACACTGTCGCCGAAATGCGGCGTGATCGTCCTCGAAATCTCTTCGTACCAGATGGATCTCTGCCCGACATTCCGCCCGGATATCGGTGTACTCCTCAACATAACGCCGGATCACATCGACCGCCACGGTTCAATGGAGCGTTACGTCGCGGCGAAAGCGGCCATGTTTAAGCGGGACGGCGGCGTTGCCGTCATCGGGGTTGACGATAAATACTGTGCGGGCATTTTCGAAAACGTCAAAGCCGAAGGGCGCATGGAGACCGGGCTGCCGGTCTCGGCCGACGAGAAAGCGCCGGGGGGCGTCTATGTCCTCGAGGACCGTTTGATCGACGATATCGATGGTGAAGGAGCTGACGTTGGCGGGACGTCGTTTCCAGCGCTTCCCGGTGCGCACAATGCCCAGAATTTGTGTGCGGCCTACGCGGTGGCTCGCAGCTTCGGCTTGTCTCCGGCGAGCATTCTTGAGGCGGTCAAAACCTATCCCGGTCTGCCGCATCGCCAGCAGGCGATCCGGCTGGTTAACGGCGTCGCCTATATCAACGACAGCAAGGCAACGAACGCGGATGCGGCCGGAAAGGCGCTTTCCTGCTATCGCAACATTTACTGGATCGTTGGCGGGAGGCCAAAGGAGGGCGGTCTGAACGGGCTTGAGCCGTTCATCGACCGGATCCGTCATGCCTTCCTGATTGGCGAGGCGATGGAGGAATTTGCGAGCTGGCTCGACAAGCACGGGGTACCGCATAATTTCAGCCAGACCCTCGACCGTGCGGTCGCCGAAGCTCACCATATGGCCCAGGCCGAGCGGGGCAAGCCGGGGGGCACGGGAACCGTATTGCTGTCCCCGGCCTGTGCCTCTTTCGACCAGTTCGACAGTTTCGAACATCGGGGCGATGTATTCGCGCGGCTTGTCGAGGCGCTGTCTGCGGAGAATTCGTTATGAAAGCATTCTCGCGCACCGACCGCTCGGTGCTCGGGCGATGGTGGTGGACGGTCGACCGCGGCATGCTGGCGGCTCTTTTGATGCTTGTCGTCGTCGGGGTCGCGCTCGTTGCCGCCGCCAGTCCGCCGGTCGCCGAGCGTATTGGTGCGGCTCAGTTTCATTTCGTTGTCCGCCATATCGTCTTCCTGGTTCCCGCGCTTGTCATCATGATCGGCGTTTCCATGCTGGATACCCGCTGGATATGGCGGACTTCGAGTGTCGTGCTGGGCGTGGGCGTCCTGTTGATGGTTGCGGTTCTTTTCACCGGATCCGAAATCAAGGGCGCGCAGCGCTGGATTCCGCTATTCGGTTTTTCGCTTCAGCCGAGCGAATTCGTGAAACCCGCCTTCATCGTCGTCGCGGCCTGGCTGATCGCATGGCAAAAGGAAAAGCCGGACTTTCCGGCCTGGTACATAATGTGTGGCGTTCTTTATGCGGTTGTCGTAACTCTGCTTCTCCTTCAGCCGGATTTTGGCATGACGGTCGTCGTGACGTTTGTGATGGGCGTACAGGTTTTTCTCGCGGGTCTGCCGTTTCGTTACATGGCCCTTGCCGGAGTTGGGGGCCTGTTGATGATTCTGGCGGCGTACTTCGCGTTCGATCACGTCCAGAGCCGGATCGACCGCTTTCTGGATCCGGCGAGCGGCGACAATTACCAGATTGAAAAGGCGCTGTCCGCCTTCAGAAACGGTGGCGTCATCGGGACCGGTCCGGGGCAGGGCGAAGTCAAGATGACGATCCCCGACGCACATGCCGACTTTGTTTTTGCGGTTGCGGGAGAGGAACTCGGGCTGGTGTTCATTCTGATTCTGATGGGTATTTACGGGTTCATCCTGCTGCGCGGTTTCCAGCGTCTGGCCGGTCACGAACGTCTGTTCGCCGTGCTTGCGGCGGGCGGCATTCTGACTATGTTCGGGTTGCAAACATTTGTGCATATGGGCTCCAACGTCAACATTTTGCCAACAAAAGGGATGACACTGCCCTTTATCAGCTATGGCGGCTCCTCGCTGCTGGCCTCGGCGTTCGCGATGGGCATTGTGCTCGCGCTGACTCGCAGGCAGCCGCGTTCGGGGATTGCGCGCGGCGGGCTGACGCTGCGGACGAAAGGCAAGGCGTGAAAATGGACGATCGATCCGAACTGATTTTGTTGAGCGCCGGAGGTACGGGCGGCCACATGTTTCCGGCGCAGGCGCTTGCCTCGGACCTTCTGTCCCGCGGCTACCTTGTGGTGCTGGCGACGGACCAGCGCGGCAAAAAGTTTGAGAACCAGTTTAAAGGCGTCGATGTGCACGTGCTTTCCGCCGGGACGATCGGCGGCGGCGTTCTTGGCCGGATCAAGGGAGCAGGTGCACTTGCGGTGGGAATAGCGCAAGGGTACAAGCTGGTACGCAGGATGAAACCCCGCGTCGTGGTCGGATTCGGAGGCTATCCATCGTATCCGGCCGTATTTGTGGCGCAAAAGATGGAAATTCCGACCGTTATCCACGAACAAAACGCGATCCTCGGGCGTGCCAACGCGATGCTGGCTCCGAAAGCCGATCGGATCGCTGTCTCTTACGCCGACGTCTACGGCCTGCAGGAAGCGGACGCTGTGCGCACGGTCGTTACCGGCAACCCGGTGCGCGGCGATATCGCGGCTCTTTACACCCGTCCCTACGCCTCGATGCGCCCTGACGGGCCGCTCAATATTCTGGTGGTTGGCGGATCGCTCGGCGCTGCCGTGTTTTCCCATGTTGTGCCGAAGGCGCTCTCCAGCCTTCACAGCGCCTACCGCGCCCGCCTGCGCGTGATGCAGCAATGCCGTCCCGAAAACGTCGATACGACCCGTGCTGTCTATGCCGAAGCCGGTATCGAGGCGACCATTTCGCCGTTTTTCGAGAACATGGCCGAATTGCTCGGCTGGTCGCATCTGGTGATTTCACGCTCCGGCGCGTCCAGCGTCGCGGAAATCACCGCTGCAGGGCGTCCGGCAATCTTCGTTCCCTATCCGCATCACGCTGATCACCAGCAGAAAATCAACGCAGACCACGTCTCTGACAGCGGCGGGGCATGGACGATGACCGAAGAGGGCTTTACGCCGGAAGCGCTGATGGCGCGGATCGAGACCTTCCTGCAAAACCCGCAATCCCTTTTCCGCGCTGCCGAGAGCGCCCGCGACTGCGGTCGTCCCGATGCCGCAAGGCGGCTCGGCAATCTTGTCACCGCGCTGGCCAGCGGGTGGGACAAACAGGAACAGAAGAATTTCGATTTGACCCAGGGCCGGGAGGATTTTTGAGCATGTTCGGGGACACAAGGAATCGGACTGTGCCCCCGCCTGCCAAAAGAACGATTAATCCGGCGTGGGCGTTACAGCTTTCTGCAACTCTCTCGCATCACCACGAAAGTCTATGTCAGGAACAATGGCTTGAGGTTTAAATATTACGCGATGGTGGTAAGTGCTAACGTCTGCGCCACCAATTTGCTCGGAGAAGTAGGTTACATTGTCCGAGAGGCCAAGGAAGTGCTTCTTAAATTCTTTTTCGCCAGTTTTGCAGGTTACTTCCAGTTGCCGGTCCATACCGTCAGCTCGAATACTGCATCTTCCCTCTATGGTTAGCATGTACGAATCGGTAATGCCGTTATAGAAAACAGTTCGTCGATTGATTTCAAAATTATCGGCAGCTTGTGAAAGGTTAGCGGAAGCTATGTCTGCGTCTGTGCATCCACCCAGTCCGCCAGCAAGTCCAAAAGCAAGTGCGGTCGGAATGGCAACTTTCTTCCAATTTGCACCGACGTTAAATCCATTTGTTACGCCATTTTCCATTGTTAAGTTCTCCCTGTTACAAGCTCTCGGTAAGTTAGAAGAAATGCACAACATTATAGAAAAAGCAAGATATTTTCTATCAGGTTTGATTTACGATTTGAATATGAATATCGCAGAAAGAACTTCGCGCCTTCGCTACTTCGCGTTAAAAAGAACATTCAAGCAAATTTACGTATAGACGGAAAGATATTCATGCGCGCGCTACCCCTCGACATCGGCACGCTTCATTTCATCGGCATCGGCGGGATCGGCATGAGCGGGATCGCCGAGGTGCTGAACACGCTTGGCTATACCGTGCAGGGATCGGATCTGTCAGAGAGTGCCAATGTCCAGAGACTTCGCGGTAACGGTATTCACGTTTCTGTCGGTCATGACGCAAAAAACCTTCAGGCAGAGGACGGTTCGCTGCCAGGCGTCGTCGTGTTTTCATCGGCGATAAAACAGGACAATCCGGAACTCGTCGCGGCGCGCGCGCTTAAAGTTCCGGTCGTGCGCCGGGCCGAGATGCTGGCCGAGCTGATGCGGCTCAAATGGTCGGTCTCCATCGCCGGGACGCACGGCAAAACGACAACCACTTCGATGGTAGGTGCGATGCTGGAAGAGGGCGGTTTCGATCCGACGGTGATTAATGGCGGCATCGTCAATGCCTATGGAACGAACACGCGGCTCGGCGAGAGCGACTGGATGGTTGTCGAGGCGGACGAGAGTGACGGGACCTTCACGCGCCTTCCTTCGGCCATCGCCATTGTCACCAATATCGACCCTGAGCATCTCGATCACTACGGAAATATTGGAAATATCAAGGCGGCCTTCAGGCAGTTCATTGAAAATATTCCTTTTTACGGGTTCGCTGTAATGTGCCTCGACCACCCGGAGGTCCAGTCGCTTATAGCGACAATCATGGATCGAAAAATCATCACCTACGGGTTTACGCCTCAGGCCGAAGTACGGGCAGGCAATATCCGGGTCCGGAACGGCGGTTCGCTGTTCGACGTGCATGTTGCGGCGGCGCTGAATGATGGCGTCGAGACGGTTTTCCATGACGTGTATCTGCCGATGATTGGCCAGCATAATGTCCAGAATTCTCTGGTTGCGATCGCGATCGGGCTTGAACTTGGCATGAAACAACCTCTCATCAAGCGGGCGCTGGAGAATTTTTCCGGTGTCAAGCGGCGCTTTACCCGGACCGGAGTCGTGAGCGGCATTACGATCATCGACGATTACGGCCATCACCCGGTCGAGATCGCCGCCGTTTTGAAAGCCGGGCGCATGGCGGTCGAGGAAACGGGTGGCAAGCTCATTGCGGTCATGCAACCACACCGCTATTCCCGCTTGTCGAGTCTGTTCGAGGATTTCTGTACATGTTTCAATGACGCGGACAGCGTCTTTGTGGCAGATGTGTATGCGGCCGGGGAGGACTCGCTTGAGGGCGCGAGCAAGGAAGCGCTCGCCGAAGGAATCCGCACGCACGGCCATCGCGACGTGAGGGTTCTTCCCTTCCGTGAGGCTCTTGCCCCCGAAATTGCCGCCATGGCGGGCGAAGGAGATTATGTCATTTGTCTTGGCGCCGGTGACATTACGAAATGGGCGTATGCGTTGCCGGGGGAACTGGAGGAATTGGCGGGGTCGGATTTTTCCACTTTGCACCTGCTTCGACGTTCCTCCGGTCGAACTGACGGGTTTTAGAGGGTTTGGGTGGCCATGCGCGCAAAAACCAAAACCCGCATCATCGACCTTCCTCCCGTCCGGGGCCGCATGACTGAAGACGCGCCGCTCGGCGCTGTCGGGTGGTTCCGGACCGGCGGGACGGCGGATGTGCTGTTCAAACCGGTCGATGAGCGGGATCTGGCGCAGTTCCTGAAAGCGTGCCCGGAGGACATTCCTGTGACGACCGTTGGCGTCATGTCGAACACTATTGTTCGCGACGGCGGCGTGCGCGGCATTGTGGTTCGGCTGGGGCGCGAGTTCAATTTCATCGAGCCACTGGACGACATCACCTTCAAGGTCGGTGCGGCTGTTCTGGACGCGGGTGTTGCGAATGCTGCGGCGGACGCGGGCATCACCGGAATGGAGTTTCTGGTTGGCATTCCCGGTACAATCGGCGGCGCGTTGAAGATGAACGCCGGGTCTTACGGGCAGGACATGAAAAGCGTCCTTGTCGAGGCGCAGGCCGTCACGAAAGGTGGCGAAATCGTTGCGTATACGTCGGAGAGCTTGCAAATGGCCTATCGTTATACCAACCTGTCGGAAGGGACGATCCTGACGCATTGCGTTTTGCGCGGAGCAAAGGGAGACCCTGAAACAATTCGCTCGAGGCTTGCCGAAATCAAGGCGCAGCGGGAATCGACCCAGCCGATCCACGAGCGGACCGGCGGCTCGACCTTCGCGAACCCGGAAGGTTATAAAGCGTGGCAACTGATTGACGAGGCCGGATGCCGTGGATTGACGGTTGGCGGGGCAAAAATGAGCGAGATGCACTGCAATTTCATGATAAATACAGGGACTGCCTGTGCGGCTGACCTCGAGGATCTGGGGGAGGAGGTGCGTCGCCGCGTTCAGGCCCGCAGCGGCGTCGAGTTGCGTTGGGAAATCAGAAGAATAGGCGAACGGAGTTAACGGAATTTTATTTTAGAAATGACAGGGTTATTGAGGGGGGGGTGCGTTCAAAGAATTTTTTCGATGCAGACCGGCCGGCGTTTGCCTCGATATCCTGAACATAAAAGGAAGATTCATGGCACAGAGAGATTCGGAAGGAATGATCATTTCGTGCGGTTTGCTGGTTATCGTCATTTCCGTTCTTGGCGCCGCCGCGACGAATATGACCCCGATTTCTTTTCTTATAGCCGCGACGTTTGCAACTCTTCTCGGGTCGCTCGTCGTCGGTGCTGTTGTCTTCGCATTTGCTGTGCTCTATACGACTTATAAGCAATCATCGGGAACTGGTGTTTTCGGTATCGGCGGTGATGAGAAAATGACCCTTCAATCATGTCTGCGAGACATAAAGATTGTGCTCCGGGTCCCTTTGCAGGCGCTGGTTACGATTCTTCGTAATATTGATTCGACAGACGCGGGCGTCGTTTTGCGACATATTGGCGTGGAGTGCGCGGAAATCTTCGGTGCGGCGAATCAAAAATGGGGTATCAGAAAAAGGCTGGACCGTGCTTCACAACCTGTTCTTGGTGCTTTAGGCCGGGAGTCCGCTGCACGCGGGTTGCAAAATGACCCGCTGGGTGGTGATCTGCGACGGGAACTGGGAAGGATGGGCGGACGGCAATTGAGCGAACGTTATGCCAGAGAACGAAGGGTACTATGCTAGACGAGTCGGAACGTAATATCGCTATTTTCGGAACGGCAGCGATCACCGTCAGTTGTGTTGGGTCCGTTTTGACGGGTTATCCGCCAATTGTTTTTTTCTTTCTTGCCACATTCGTACTTTCGATCTGCTCGTCGCTTTTGTTCGCTATTTTCGTTTTTGTGATTTTTATTTTTTATACCTACCGGCAATCGGGGAAGTCGCCGTTCAAGTTCCTGTTCGATGATGAGCATGCGTTCATGACTCTAGTCCGGAGTATCGGTGCTCCCGTCGATCAGGATCGAAAGCCGGACAACAGCTGAGGCGACTGGCGCCTTTTTTTCTTTCGAAACGGGACGGAGTCCGTCGGACCTTGATCACTCCATTTCGAACGTGACTGTCACCTGTCCGCGGATAATGATCTGGCCGAGAGCCAGTGCGGCATCGTTGCCTCCCGCGCTTCCGGCGACTTCCTGCAGGGCGTTTTGTGCCATCATGGTTTGTGAACCCCGTCTGGGGCCGTTATGGCCGTAGAAAACATCGATATTTCCGGTATGAATGGTCACCGGTTTGGCGACCGTCATGCCGAGCGTTCCGGCGACGGCGTCTGCTTTCTCGCGGGCAGCCGTGGCCGCCATTTCGCGCGCCCGGTCCCGGTGCTTGCGGAGTTCGCTGGTGACAAACCGAACATTATCGATGTGTGTGACGCCGAGTTTAAGAGCCTTCGTCACAACCGGTTCGTACAAGTCCGGCTTCTTGAGGCGGATCTGGATGCCTTTACGGACGGAAAAATACACGATTTCGAGCGGGCTGCATGCGCCGCTCAGTTCATCGTCGTAGTGGCATTGCCGGTAAGCAGGTTCGACTGCGACCATATCGGTCTGGATGTACTCGCTTTCGATTTTAAGTTCGTTCGTAAGGTAAGCGATCAGCGATTTGACTGTCCTGTCGTTTTCCTGTTGCGCGTCAGCCAGATCCGGTCTTCGGTTCTCGGCGGTGAATGAAATCAGTATCTCATCCGGCACAACGCGGATTTCCGCGTCGCCCGTTGTTGTTATGGTGCGGGCCTGCGTTGCGTTGTCGGCCGATGCCTGCAAGGGCAGTGCGGCAAGTGCCAGGATCAGAAAGGCGGCAGGCAATCGCGTCATTTCAGGTCTCCTAGAGTCTGGGAAGTTTTTCATATATATCAGGTAGATCATTTTCGAGCAGGATAACGTCGTCTTCATGCCCGTTCTGTGCAAGCCACGTCTGTGCCTGCGCAAACGAATCGACCCCCACAGTCTGGTGAAAGCCGGTTTCCGCTCGCGAGCAGGCTTCCACGAAGCTGCGGATTCTTTGTGGCTGCACGACGATAACGATGTCGGTTTTCCGGGCGGCGTAATCGCCTAGTTTTTCATGTTCCTCGTCATGGGCCTTGCCGAGTTCGACCATGCCCGGCGTGATGAGGATACGCCGCCGACCGTTCGCGAGAAAGTCCAGCATATCGAGCGCGGCGCGAAAGCCGGACGGGTTGGAGTTATAGGCGTCGTCGATGAGTAGCCCTTTCGCGCCCCGAGGCTTGATCTCGAGCCGGTGGGCAATCTGGGGTGTCGTCTTGAGGGCTGTCAGAACATGTTTGACAGGCAGACCGAGATTGCAGGCGATGCCGAACGCAATCGCCATGTTGGTGCCGTGGTGGCTGCCGTAAAGCGGGGCTTCCAGTGTAAAGCGTTCGCCCTGCCAGACGATGTCCACCTGTATCCCGTGCCCGGTCTGGCGATTACCGACGATGCGGACATGGGCAGTTTCCCCTGTGCCAACGATCGTGAACATGTCAGGACGCTCTTTATGCAACGCGCCAGGTTTTTCATATCGAAGTGTATCCTCGTGGACGACCATTTGCCCCCCTTTGGAGGCAACGGCGTCGGCCATCTCGAACTTGGCGGTGGCAACGGTCTCAAGGGTCTTGAAACGTTCGTAATGCGCGTGGCCGATCGCGGTGACAGCGCCGAAATCCGGCGGCGTCAACTGGCACAGGCGGGCGATCGAACCGGGACCGTAGGCACCCATCTCAATGACCGCATATTTGTGGCGCGGCTCGAGCTGTTCGCGGACGATTCGGGCAATTCCCATCGGCGTATTGACGCTGCCCGGTGTTATGAGCGTCGGGGCGACCGTCCCGAGAATATGACCGAGGATGTGTTTGACCGAAGTTTTTCCAAAACTTCCAGTGATGCCGATAACTGTCGGATTCATTTCTGTTATCTTCGCGCGCGCTTCATCCCGGAATTTCTTCTGAATCGTATCCTCAAGGGGCTTGAGGGCAAAATTGGCAAGAGCCAGCGTAAACGGAATGATCTGCACCGGAACAATCCAGAATAGCGGGATGTGGGGAAAGGCGGCGCCTGCGGCCATTACGGCGTTAAAGAAAAGCGCAAGCGCAAGAATCCGCCGGGCGCGCGGCGTCAGGATCAGTTTTTTCTTCGAATTCCGTCTCGGGTCTGATTCACGCAGCGCGAACACAAGGAAAGATGCCGCGAGCAGACCAGCCCCGATCCACTGGACGGGCGGCATGACGAGCATAAGCGCCGATATGGCGGCGAGCGCAACCGTCAGGCGCTTGTCGAAAGCCCGCTTTTCGAGCATCCAGCGCAAAAAACGCCGCGTATCATATTCCTCCTGTTGGTAAACATGTAGATATGTCAGCAGGCGCCTTGTGGAGAAAATGATAAATGCTATCGGAATCAGTAAGGTAAGTGCGAGCTCTGACATGTCGATGGTATCATTCCGCGTTGTGTGTTCCTGTGACGAGAGAAATAAATTCCTGAAGCTTTCCGGCAACCGGGTGGCGTCCGGCGCCGAGAACGCTGTAATGGTCTTGTCCTGAAAGCAGGGTAAGTTTTGAATCGGGCATCAATCGGGCAAACCGTTCGCCGATGTCAGGCGGGGTTTCGGTGTCTTTGTCGCCGTAGACGAGCTGCACGGGGCAGGTGATCCTCGATGCGGCTTCGGACAGGTCTTCGTTGACGACCCTGACAAACAGGGCGCGAATCGGTCCCGCGTTTTTGTAATCCGTGCTGCCGAACCTTTCGTAGAGAGCCGGGTGGCATCTCTCCGGAACGGTCTTTTTGAGAATTTTGAAAAGGGTTACGCGGGCTTTTATATAAATCTGTCGAGCAATTGGGCGCGTGGGCTTCAAGCCCGCGGCGGCAATCAGGAACAGCCCGTCCACGGTCTCCGGATGCCGGGCGGCAAGCTGGATCCCGACACGGCAACCGAATGAATGGCCGACCCATATTTTTTTTCCCGGCAGCCCACGCAGGATCTTGGCGGTGGCGTCGGCGTAGTCGGCAGTGCCCCAGTCTTCGACTGGCGCTGGCGATTGCCCGAATCCGGGAAAATCGAAGGCGAAGCCGGCATGTTTCGAAAACGGTGCGCGCAGCGCGTCGAAAGCGGCATGCGACTGCCCCCAGCCATGCGCCCAGATCAAGGTAACCGGCGCGTTTTGGGGGCCGCTTGCAAAGGCGAAGATCGTCGCGCCGGGAACCTGATACTGCCGCATTTCGGTCATCGTATTGCCTATGGACGAGAAAGCTTAGGCTCTTTATCGCCTGTGGCTTTCATGCTTAAATGAACGCTCGTGATAGAAGGTCCGAATCTCTCCAGATCCACGGAACAATACAAGACATGACCGCCAATCAAAAGACCATTGCCGTGTTCTTCGGTGGCCGTTCACCGGAACATGATGTGAGTGTCGTCACGGGTCTCCAGGTGTTGCAGGCCATCGACACGGAAACGTTCAAAGCGTTTCCGGTTTACGTAACCCGCGAAGGGCGCTGGTTGACAGGCGACGTCCTGCGCGACCGTGCTAATTACATGCCCGACGCCTATACGCTTGCGCGCGCGACCGAGGTAACGCTCGACGTTCTGCCGACGGGGCGTCCGGCGTTGATGCCAAAAAAGCCCGGCCTTCTGGGGTCGCGCCGCCCGGTCGAATTCGACGTCGCCATGCCAGCCTTCCACGGGCTCTACGGGGAGGATGGTCAAATTCAGGGTATGTTCGAAGCGGCGGGCGTGCCTTATACCGGGCCGCGTACGCTGGCATCGTCCGTCTGGATGGACAAGGAGGCGACGAAACATATCTGTCGCTCGCTTGGTATTCCCGTTCTCCCCTGCACGATCTTGCGACGTCCGGTCGAAGGCTATCTTATCCCTGAAGACCAGATTTCGGAGCTTCTGGGCGACATGCCCTGGCCGGTGATCGTCAAGCCTTGCCACCTTGGAAGTTCCATCGGCGTTGCGAAGGCCCACAACGCAGAAGAAGTGAGCGCCAGCCTGCCGACGATCTTCGAATACGACACGAGTGCGATCGTTGAGCCGTGCGTTCCTCATCTGGTCGAATATAATGTCTCGGTCAGCCGGGCTTCTGGTGGGATTTCGACGTCGGCCATAGAGCGCCCGAAGAGCAGCGCCGAACTCCTCGACTTCAAGGAAAAGTATCTTAGTGGTGGTGGCACGAAGGGCGCGGGAGGGACGAAGTCTCCCGGCGAGCAGAGCGAGGGCATGCTGTCTCTCACGCGCGAGATCAATCCGGCGATGGAAACCGGGATGGAACAGAATATCCGCTATTGGGCCGAAACGCTTTTTCTTGCGCTGGACGGTACCGGCGCGCCGCGCATCGACTACCTGTGCAATTCGAAGACCGGCGAACTCTGGCTGAACGAGGTAAATCCGCAGCCGGGTTCGTTTGCCTATTTTCTGTGGGAGGCGGCTTCGTCTCCGGTTCTGTTCACGCGGCTCCTGACTTTTCTGGTCGACGAGGCTCTGGCCCGCAAGGAAACGCTCTATCTGCCTGCGGACCCCGTGCCGATGGATGCGCGGCTGTTTCAGAGGAGGTAGCAGGCGACCATGCGGTCCAGAGGCACCCGGAAGAGCGTCTATCTGAGGCGTCGCCATTCGAAGATCGAGCGGCTGGTATATTTCGCTCGGCGGTTCGGGCGGATCGCGGGTGTTGTCGTCTTTTTACTATGGCTGGGGAGCTGGTTCGTTCTCTCGGGCGGCGTCCAGAAGGCGCAGGCATGGGGGCGTGAGGAAAGTCTGCGGCTTTCGGCGCAGATGGGCTTTGCCGTTGACAATATACTGGTGGAAGGCCGCGTTCATACCGACCCGGAGATCATCAAGGGGCTGGTCAATATGGACAAAGGCGATCCCGTTCTCGCCTTTGATCCGGTAGCGGTGCAAATAGCACTCGAGAAGGTCTCCTGGGTCCGTAGCGCCCGCGTGGAGCGTCGTTTGCCGGACACGATTTTTATCGAGCTGGTCGAGCGCGAGCCTTTGGCGCTGTGGCAGTCGGGGGGGCATCTCTCGCTGATCGATGAGGATGGGGAAGTGCTTGCGGAAACGCGCCTCGCCGCTTTCGAGGACCTTGTCATCCTGGTGGGCGCGGGTGCGCCTGCGCACGCCGCCAAGCTTCTGGGTCTTCTGAATGCCGAGCCGGCCCTGAAAGACAAAGTCGAATATGCCAGCTGGATCGGGGATCGCCGCTGGGATCTCAAGCTCGAATCCGGGATCGACGTAAGTCTGCCAGAGACTGAAGAGGGGCTCGCGCTGCGTCGGCTGATGGCGATGCACGAACAGGACGGGCTTCTGGATAAGGACATCGTTGCCGTTGATTTGCGTACTGTGGACCGTATCATCGTCCGGCCCCGCCGCGGCGAAGCGCAAGCCTGGCAGGCGGGATTCGAAAAGGGTATCTGAGGGAATGGTTTTTGTCGCACAGACAGAACAGAGCGCCTCAGGCGAAAAGAGTTGTTCACCACAAGGAGCGCGAAGGCCAACGAGCTTTCGATTGAATAAGATGAAATCCCCCTGTCCTCTGCGGCTAAAAAGTAAACCATTCGCGTTCATAGAAATTTTGCCGCTTCGCGCCCGCGCGATTCGAATCATTCCGGAGAAAGTCACTTGAAACATACGCCCCGGCCCAAAGGATCGGTTCTCGCGGCGCTGGATGTCGGCTCCAGCAAGATTGCCTGTCTGATCGCCCGCATCATTGATGACGAAGGCTCGCTTGAGGTTCTTGGGGTTGGACATCAGGCTTCGGCGGGGATCAGGAGCGGCACCGTCACGGATCTGCAGGCCGCCGAAAACGCGATTCGCCAGACGGTTCACGCGGCCGAGAACATGGCTGCGGAAACTCTGAAAGGCTATCCGCTTCGTGAAGTTGTCGTAAACCTGCCGGGCATCCACGCCACTTCCCGCATGGTCAACGCCGACGTCGGTATTGCCGGGCACGAGGTTACCGACAACGACGTCCGGCGTGCGCTCGCTAGAGCGCAGGACCAGATTTTCGATCAGAGCGCCGAACTGATTCATACGATTCCAGTCTCCTGCTCAATCGACGGGAATCAGGGAATCCGCGAGCCGCGCGGGATGGTCGGGCAAAACCTGCACGTTGATATTCATCTGGTGAGCGGCGATAGTTCGGCGCTGCGCAATCTCGCCAGCGCAATCGAACGCTCTCATCTCGATATCACGGCCCTGTGCTCGGCGTCCTATGCCGCCGGGCTTTCGAGTTTGGTTGAGGACGAGATGGATCTTGGCGCGACGGTCATCGATATCGGCGGAGGCATTACCTCCTTTGCGGTTTTCTCGGCGGGTGCCCTGATCTATTGTGACGCCATTGCCCTGGGAGGCAGTCATGTGACGAGCGACATAGCCCGGGGGCTGACGACGCCGGTGTCCGCCGCAGAGCGTCTCAAGACGCTGTATGGCAGCGCGATGGCCACGAACGCGGACGAAAGCGAGATGATCGACGTGCCTCCGCTTGGCGAGGAAAATGGCGGTATGCCGAACCATATGCCGCGCTCCCTGCTGGTGGGAATTATCCAGCCGCGTATGGAAGAGATTTTCGAGCACGTCCGTGCGCGCCTTCAGGACAGCGGTGTCGCCTCGTATATGGGCCGCCGGGTTGTGCTTACCGGCGGGGCAAGCCAGCTCCCGGGCTTGCGGGATCTCGGCCAGCGCGTCCTCGACAAGCAGGTGCGGCTAGGTCGCCCGATTCGCCTGCACGGTCTTCCCGATGCGGCAAGCTCTCCGGCCTTTTCGACGTCGGCGGGTCTCCTTGTCTATATATCGGAACGCTTCGACGAAATGCCCGCGGAAATTCTTGCGCAAGTCGAACCGGGAGGCGTGTGGGAGCGGGTTCGGATGTGGCTGAAGGAAAACTGGTAGTCTGCACGCTTAAAATGTTTGACATAATACGACTGGTTGCTGTAATTCTTCCGCATGGACGATGACCTTGCAGAATGGCCCGGAATTTCACATTTGAGGAACGCGACGTGTGATCATCGGGGCGCCTATGCGCGCCTGCAGGGCGCTTTGCGCGCGGAGTTCGGAAAATTCGCTTCAGCCATGAATGAAAATGGCCTTCGGCGGGTTATTGGGATAGGCGCCCGTTACGACGACGAAACGGGCGCTTTATGTCGGCGTGATATGATTCATGTGCGTTCGACGCTCGATCTTCTGTATAGAATTGGAGTACCGATTAGTCCTCATATGACTTTCCTGCCGCTGAACCTCGAGTATGGGAACGACTTTCTCGACGGAGCGCCGGAATGCGACCTTCTTATCTCCTGCTATGTCTACAATCCGGACGGAGGCTTTCCACTTGAAAGCGAGGGTTTTCTCGCCAGCAGTTCGCGGCATCGCGAGCCCGGGATATGGCACGCCGCGGCAATGAGTTCAATGGCCAGGGTCATTGCTGTTTTCGGCGACGGCAATCCGGGAGGGCAGGAAATCGGCGTGCCGCATTTTTACGCCGGCCCGTACCGCCCGTGGACAAGCCACGAGTATTATGCGCCGTACCTGCTGTTTCATGAAGGCTACGCCAGAGAGCAGGGGATCGATATTATGCCGCGCCGAGAACGACCGGAAAGGGTGTTGTTTCATCCGAACAAGGCCATGAAGGATGATTCGGATGCGTGCTGCCTGTCGATCTGACGGGCTCGTCTTCGGAGGAATTTCCTCAAGTCAAATTCCTTATTTTAAAAATTCCGGTTTCATACATGGGTTATCCACAGGCATTTGTGTGCAAGTCCTTGGACAAGAACGGGGTTTGTGCGAGACTCGACGAAACTGAATCGGATGAGTCGCTTAGCGGGAAGTATTCTCTTTTGATCTCAGGCTGTGTTACTGCTTTTGCAAGAAGTTCCTTCCGGATTTTGTGAAAAAGTCCAAAAACGACCCTTCCAACGGAAGTCCCAAGTAAATAGAATCAGCGTTGCCTGTCCACGGAGGTCCCACCATGATTAACATCAGAATGCAACCAGCAGAGGTCAAAAAATTGTCCCCAAATATAAAAGTCGTCGGAGTCGGCGGAGCGGGTGGAAACGCGGTTAACAATATGATTTCCACCAGTCTGGAGGGCGTCGAGTTTCTCGTCTGTAATACGGATGCCCAAGCCCTCGAGGGGAGTTTGTGCGAGCGCCGTATCCAGCTTGGGGGAGGCGTCACGGGTGGGCTTGGCGCAGGGGCGAAGCCTGAGGTCGGGCGCGCGGCCGCCGAGGAAAGTCTTGAAGAGGTCATCCAGTATCTCGAAGGCGCGAACATGGCATTCATTACGGCCGGAATGGGCGGTGGCACGGGGACGGGCGCGGCGCCGGTGATTGCGCGTGTGGCCCGCGAGCGCGGCATTTTGACGGTCGGCGTCGTGACCAAGCCTTTCCATTTCGAAGGCACGCACCGCATGAAGCAGGCGGAAGCCGGAATCGAGCAGATGCAGGAATATGTGGACACCCTGATTGTCATTCCGAATCAAAACCTGTTCCGGATCGCGAACGAGAAGACGACCTTCGCTGAAGCGTTCAAAATGGCAGACAGCGTCCTGCAATCGGGCGTGCGTGGGGTGACTGATTTGATGGTCATGCCGGGTCTGATCAACCTCGATTTTGCCGACATTCGTTCGGCGATGCAGGAAATGGGCAAGGCAATGATGGGTACGGGCGAGGCCGAGGGCGACAAGCGCGCCATCGAGGCTGCCGAGGCCGCGATCAACAATCCGCTCCTCGATGATGTGTCGATGAAGGGGGCGCGCGGTGTCATCATTAATGTGACGGGTGGCTACGACATGACTCTGTTCGAGGCGGACGAGGCCTGCAATCGTATTCGCGAAGAAGTCGATCCGTCCGCGAACATCATCTTTGGCGCGACGTTCGATGAAGCAATGGACGGTATGATGCGCGTTTCCGTTGTGGCGACGGGTATCGACGCGGCCGAGCAACGTAAGGCGGGTGGTGGCAATGGCGGTCGGATACTTGAACGCGCGCAGCCGGTAACGCCGACGATTCCTCAGCCCGATAGGGCGGCGGAGTCCTTGCCGCAGCAGCAGGTCGTCCCTGTGGCGTCCTACAAGCCTGCTTCCCAGTCCATTCCCTCCCGTCCCGTGGCGCAGGCGACCCAGCAGCCGGTTGCATCGGCGCAGGCAACGGCCCGCAAGCTCGAGGAGCCCGAGGCGGACATGTTCGAGCAGCAGGAGTTCGCCTCACAGCAGACTCCTGAAGTGTCCCCCGTGTCGCCTCAAAATACTGTGCTCCGCGGCACGACACACGAGGGTGCGTTCATTCCTCCGCGTCCCGTGACGGCGCAGGAAATGGGCCGGGGTGGGGCGTCGGGGTTCGGGCCTTCCTTCGGCAGTTTTCATCAGCAGCAGTCGCAGGCGGCCAGACCCGCCGCGCCGGTCGAGGCTCCGGTCCAGACGGGAATGTCGCCGGTCGGTTTGCGCCCGCCTGTTCCCGGAGCCGGTGCCGCCGAACGCCGCCGGACGCCCTCGCTGTTTGAGCGAATCACGGGGCAGGGCGGTCGCCGCGATGACGAGGAGGCGAATCGCCCCGCGTCCGCGTCGTCAGAGGAGGTGTCGCTGCGCGCTCCACAGCGTCCGTCGCAGGGACGTCTTCCGATTGACGGTCCGGCAAGGCCTGCACCGTCTTCCGACGGTGATCTGGATATTCCGGCGTTTCTGCGTCGGCAGGCGAATTAAGTCTTTCGTCCTTCAAACGAAAAGGCGGCCCCGGCGGGCCGCCTTTTGGCGCTTGCAATTGGACGCGCTTGCGGACATCGTGTTAAAATGAAGAAAGCGCAAAGGCGGAGGCTGCGGGGAATGAAACGGGACGGATTTACTCTTATCGAGGTTGCACTGGTTATGGTCATCGTCGGCTTGTTGCTGGCCGGTGCCTCTTCGCTGTTGCTCATTTACCTGAAGGAAACCCAGATCAGAACGACAGAGCAGCGCATTGACGCGGTCAACGACGCAATGCAGCTCTTCCTGAGTCTGAACGGACGCTATCCTTGTCCTGCTAGAGCGGACGTGCTTCCGGACTCCGCCGAATTCGGCGTCGAGGTTGCGGATTGCGCGACCAACGGCGCGGTGTCTGGAACCGCAGAAGTCACGGGCGTACTGAACAGTTTTCCCGTTTCGATCGGTGCGGTTCCCACCCGGTCCCTGAGCTTGCCCGATGAGTATATCGCCGATGCCTGGGGGGGGCGCTTTACACTTGCTGTGACCGAACGGATGACCGACGCCGCGACGTTCAATCGCCTTGAAGGGGCGATTGACGTCGTTGATAGTTACGGCAATCCTGTCGTCAATCCTCCTCCTGTCGGCGGTGTAAGAAATGTCGATAATGGCTATGCTCACTACGTGATCGTCAGCCACGGACGGAATGGCGAGGGAGCCGTCCCGATCGGCGGAGGGGCTGCTACTGCATGTCCTGGCGGTACGCTGGAAGAGGAAAACTGCGACCGGGACGATGCTATGTTCGTGCGCACGCTGCTGTTCAGCGAAGGCGCGAATTCGATGGATGACATCGTGTCCGTGCGCACGGCCTCGCCTCATGGATGGAATGTCCCGGCAGGCGCGGTCGTGGCGTTCAACCTGCCGAGCTGTCCTTTGGGCTGGGTCGAGCATGTTGAGGCAAGGGGCAGGACTATTGTCGGCATGACGGGTGCTGCCCCCTATACTCTGGGGGAACGTGGGGGCGAAGAGGCGGTGGAGCTTGAACTGGACGTCTCCAATGTCGGCCTGCAACTGGAAACCTTATCGTTTCCGGCATCGGGAGCCATAACCCATGATGTTGCCATTACTGATTCCACGGTGGATGAAGAGCACGAAAACAGGCCACCGTATCTTGCTCTGACCTATTGTGAAAAATCCTCCTAGGCGCATGCACTAAAACGCTGACCGAGAGAAAAACAAAGCGGGGGAAGAATGATAAAGATTGAAATGATAAAGGGAAAAACAGGCTTCAAAAGCGAAAGCGGAGCCTCTCTTGTCGCTGCGGCATTCTTGCTTGTGGTTCTCGGGTTTGGCGTAATTGTCGCTTCGCATTTTTATCGCCTGTGGCAGGAGTATGAGACCCGGCAGAAGACGGAGAGCGGTCTTCTTGAAATCCAGGAAAGGCTCGCATGGTTCCTCACCGAAAACGGTCGCTATCCCTGCCCGGCATCGCTTAGAGCAGGCCTCGATACGCCTGAGTTCGGTGCGGAGACGGATTGCGGACCGACATCCACTCTCGCCGCCGGTACGTTTGAAGCTGCCGGACGCGACGGGTTGCCTGTCCGAACCGGCGCCGTTCCGGTTCGCACGCTGGGATTACCCGACGAGATGATCGCCGACGGCTACAAGCACCGGTACGTCTATGCCGTTACCCGGGACTATGCCTATACCGATGCGACGACAACAATCCCGAGCGGCGAGTTTGGTGATATCTCGGTTCAGGATCCCGCTGGCAATCACGCTACGTCGGCTCCGGGCAACCTCGTGCAGACAGTTTTCAGTGTCGGATGGGACACGAACGGCGCCTATCATCTAAATGGCGGCGACCCTATATCTCCGTGCGATACCGACATCGCCCTGTCCGGCGAAAACTGCAACTATTACAGTGACGCCGTGTTCGTTAACACGGTGAACAAATCGGCGAACGAAAACGAACCGTTCCAGATGCGGATCACCTACCGACCAACGAACCTTCCTGCAGCCTGCGAGGACACGATCGACCCTCCGCCCAAGCACGTCGCGTATCTGATGGATACAAGTGGCAGCATGGGCGAGAGGGAGACAAGTTGTCCCGGCTCTCTCGGAACGCCATGTCGGCGGATCGATGTCGCTCACTGGGCGATGCGCCGAATGCTGCCGGCCCGCGCGGCGGTGGGAAGCCTGATCGAACAGTCCGGCTCCTCCTATTCGAGCGGAACGACAGCGTTTACAGGCTTTATTCCGGGCACGCAGCGCGATGGCATTACCACCGACGAAGTCTACAACCGGATTCAGGGCGGTTCCGGGATCGACGTCGATGTTTCCGTTGATCCAGATGAGCCGGACGATACGAGGTACGACACGATCCAAAGCGATGTTGAATCTAGACTACAACACATGTGTCCGAACGGATGGACGCCGCTTGGCGTGCACATTGATGCGCTGGCAAGAGAGCTGGACGATGTTTCAAGGGAGACCGGGGATCCGCCGGATGGAAAACAGCCAAACAAAATAGTCGTGATTTCGGATGGCTACAGCAACAAGGGGGCGAGTCCCTATGTCCTTGTTGACGATTATTTGACGAGGTATCCGCACCTTCAGATCGATATCATCGATGTTACAGGAGATAACCCGGCTCTGGCTCAAATTGCCCGTGATACCGGAGGGACATACTACAGTGCTGAGGATCCACAGGAGCTTCTTGATGCCTTGTTCGACTCGTCGGGCATTTGCGGCTCCTTCGATCTGCCGATGCCGGACAGCGATCCGCGTTACTGTCCGTAGGGAACTGGTGCCGATTCGGGGGGGGGGCGAGGTTTACGATTTTCTGCGCCTTGTAACAAAACGCAATAAAGCGTGATTTGTCTTTAGTGGTCGTCTGTTTCAGGTTATTGGCAGGACAATAGCGGAACAGGTTCGGCATCATGCAGCATACATTGAAGGACACGGCTTCCCTGAGCGGGATCGGATTGCACTCGGGCGCTTCCGTCGAAATGCACATCCATCCGGCGGAGGAAGACACCGGCATCGTGTTTTTCCGATCGGACGTCAAAAATGGCGGCCGGATCGTTGCGGCCCGCTGGAACCGGGTTGTCGACACGCGCCTTTGCACGGTCGTCGGTAACGAATACGGCGTAAGTGTCGGCACGATCGAACATCTCATGGCGGCCCTGCGCGGCTGCGGCGTCGACAACGCGGTCGTCGAACTGAACGGTCCGGAAGTGCCGGTGATGGACGGCTCGTCCGTCGCTTTCGTCGAGGCGATCCGCGCGGCGGGGCTCGCGCGGCAGGCGGAACCTCGCCGTGTCATCCGTGTTCTCAAGGAAATTTCCGTAGAAGACGGCAACAGGAAAGTGACCTTGTCGCCGAGCGACGAGTTTGCTTTCAGCGGCGAAATCGATTTCACGCACCCGTCGGTGGGGCGTCAATCCTTCGGCACGACGCTCGTGAATGGCAATTTTGTCCACGACCTGGCCGATTGCCGCACTTTTGGCTTCCTGCACGAAGTCGAGTATATGCGTTCGCAAGGGCTCGCGCGTGGCGGCTCGCTCGAGAACGCGATCGTTCTTGACGAGAAGGGCGTAATGAACCCGGATGGGCTCCGCCGTCCCGATGAGTTCATCCGCCACAAGCTTCTGGACGCCGTCGGCGACCTGTATCTGGCGGGTGCGCCGATCCTTGGCGCCTATCACGGGATTCGCGCGGGGCACGCCGTAAACAATGCAGTCCTTCACAGACTGTTCGCCGACCTCGACGCATTTGAGATCGTTCGCACCTATGACGGCGGTTCTGTTTCGCCTGCTATCTCGGGAATCTCCGCGCATTCTTTCGCCGTGGCGGGCTGACTGCCCGCATTCGTTCTACGCCGCTATATACGCTGGTCGGTTTAGTTCCGGAAGGGAACAAGGCTTTCAACGAAGGTTTTCGCTGCCCTGTCCCATGAAAATTCAGCGGCGCGCTCTCTGAAGCGCTCTTCTGAAGTTCCGGGTGCGTTTACGGCTCGGAAAAATGCGTCCTGAAGGTCTGGCGCAGTGGAGCCGAAGATAGGATTTTTCAGCAAAAAAGTATGACCGCCGGTGTCGTAGGCGGCCACCGGCAGGCCGCAGGCGTTGGCCTGAATGATATATTGTCCAAACGTTTCGTTCTGCGACGGGCCGACGACAACCGAGGCACGGCGCAGATATTCGCCGAGCTTCCGACCTCTCTTGAAACCAACATAAATCACTCCCGGTGGCGGACAAATGTTCGTCAGGCGCTCCCTGTCCGGTCCCTCGCCCATCACGACTTTTTGAAAACCCGGAGTGTCCAGCTTCAGGAAAGCCTCGATATTTTTTTCCCGCGTGACACGCCCGAAGTACAGGGCAACGGGTTTGTTCCCGAAGGCGGCCAGAACCTCATCATCGGTGACTTCTCCAGGGTAAAAAATGTCGGTATCGACGCCTTTTACCTGGGGTAGGGTTGGTGTGTTGACACCCATATGACGAAGGGCGGCTTCCATCATCTTCGACGCGACCATCACGCCGTCTGATCGATTGTGAAAGCTGCTCAACAGCCGTGCCATCGCGAGCCGTCCGGCGACCTTGAAACCTTCCGGCAATCGTTTCTCCGCATAGTCGGTCCAGTCCGTATGATAGGCTGTCGTCACATGGCCGCGGCGGGAACGAGCCCAGAACAGAGTTGACCATCCAAGCGGGCCTTCGGTGGCGATGTGCACATGGTGCGGATTGAAAGACTCGATTATACGTCCTGCCATTTTTGCGTTGAAATCGAATGCCAGCATGACATCTGGCTGACCGGGCGCCCTGAATTTCAATGGAATGTCGTCAGGGGTAATTTCACGGATTTCATGACCGTGATTGCGCAAACGCCGGATGATATTCTCGTAATGATCCCGAACGCCGCAAATGTTTGTGGCTTCATTTATAATCACGATTCTGCGGTTTTCCCCGTCCATGGCCGCTAAACACCACATTCGAGGCGGTTCTGCAAGACAGAAACAATGCTCCACCGAGGTGGCGCGGTGTGACCGGGTTTTGTGTTCTGGCGGACGGACGATGCTTCTCCGGGAAGCATCGCCGGGATTGTTGCCCGCTCGTTTGTCGCTGCAGGCTGATTTTTCAGTTGAACGTGTGCTGGTAGATTACCCCGAATTGTGTACCGGTCTGCGGCGGCTTGCCATCGAAAATCGTATGGCTCAAAGCGGCGTAGCCGCAAAATTTGGGAGAAATGCAGTAACGCGCGCCTGCCTCAAGTCCGCCTTCAAGATATCCGGAATGAACAGCGTGGGCTGCGAAATGCCCGGAGAGATTTCCGCTGAAATCATGGGTGACAATGCCGATAAGGGCACCAGCCGTGTGATCGTCCTGCGTGCCTTTGAAATGAACGAAATGAGCGATCTCGCCAACAATCACCGCTTGGGTATCCGGCGTCAGGTCGAGGGATCTTTCGAAATGGCCGCTCAGGTGGGTTTGTTCTTTCGGGGCGTCTGCGGCGGCTCCTGTCCGGGAAGCCTGAACGCCGAGCGTCAGAGTCCCGTTATTCATATTCCAGACCCGCAAGCCTTCCACCTGAGCTCTCCACGAGTCGCCGAAGGCTCCTCTTTGCAGCGGGATGTCTTGACCGTACTGCCGTGCGAAAACCGGATTGAAGTGAGAGAACGTACCAGAGACGGACATACTCCCGTCCCCTGCCGGAAGAGTCTGCGTTAACCGCATCCCAAGATGGTCGTCGACCGCGCAGTCGGCAAACATGGCTTCGTCGGCCTGAATCAATGGTCTGCCGTGCACGAAGCCTTTTACCCAGAATTGGCAGCCGGGGGCGATAAAGAAGTCACCTGCCGTGATGGAAAAACCGCCAGGGCTCGTCAGGGTTACTTCAAGATGGTCGGGCTTAAAGGTTCTATCGGACCAGTCGGTGAGGTTGTGGCCACTCGAATTATTGATGTTCAATCCTGTGCTCAGTTCCCCGGACCAAGTGCCAGCCGGGAAGGATCTTGTGTAGAGGAATTCCGGCATGGCATAAAACGGCTTTCCCCCGTTTGTCACGTCAAGATTCTCCTCGAGCAGGTATAGGCTGATCGTTCCATCGGATTGCTCTGGAGTGTCCGCGAGTGCCGGGAGCGGCATGGCAGATGCAAGGGCGACAGGCAGGGCGGGAAGGGCCGTAAAAAGGGATGCTCCGCGAAACATGGTTGCTTTCTGATAGTTTGATTGGACTGGGAGCGAGCTCTATTGATTTGACTTGATTCTGTCAAGTTGTTTCCAGATTCCCGGGGTAACCGATTTTTTGTCGCCACGGAATTCCGGTACGCGAGCCGCGATGCCTTTTTCTTCCTGTCTCATGCCTTGTCATTCGCGCTGTGGGGGGATAGATATGATAGAAACCTCAAACGCCTTTTCGGAGCCGTGAACATGATCCTGACCAAGCTTCGCGTTCTGCCGCTAGCCGCGGTGCTCGCTGCTACTGTTTCGCTTGCCGCCTGCTCGACGAGCGGGAGTTACGAAGAGGGCGAGGAACGGCCGGCCGAGGAGTTGTACTCCGAAGCCCGGCAAGCCATGGAGGAAGGCGAGTATGTGGAGGCCACCCGCCTTTTCGAGGAAGTCGAGCGCCAGCACCCTTACTCGAAATGGGCGACGGAAGCCCAGCTGATGGCCGCTTTGTCCTCCTACGAGGACCAACGCTACGACGAGGCTGTGCTTGCCCTTGATCGCTTTATCGAACTCCATCCCGGAAACGACCGGATCGACTATGCGTACTACCTGAAGGCACTGACCTACTACGAGCAGATTTCGGACGTCCGCCGCGATCAGGAAATGACGGAAAATGCGCTTGATGCTTTCGATACGCTGATCCGCCGCTTTCCGTCCAGCAAGTATGCGCGCGATGCGCAGCTCAAGCGCGACCTGACCGAGGACCATCTCGCGGGCAAGGAAATGGAGATTGGCCGCTACTATTTGACGCGTGGCCACATCAATGCAGCGATCAACCGCTTCCAGACCGTCGTGCGCGATTACCAGACCACGACGCATGTGCCGGAAGCTCTCCACCGGCTTGTCGAGGCCTATCTAACTCTCGGCCTTCGCGACGAGGCGACAAAAGCCGCCGCCGTTCTTGGCTACAACTATCCCGGGTCGCAGTGGTATCAGGATAGTTACCAGCTTCTCGACGACGCGCAGCGCCAGCAGATCCTCGAAGACCGCTCATGGATCTACAAAACGGTCGATTCTCTGTTTGCACGGGAATAAGGGGCGCTGTTCCCCTCCCGTAGTTCGCAGGCAGTATAACCAACGGGGCCGCTACCCCGGATAGCTGAGCGTGTTCGTTATCGCCGCTTTTTCCTCGTCGTCGAGGTCGGGGAAGAAGCGCCGGTTTTCCTTGCGGAGTTGTTCCATCTGCTTGTGGACGGATTTCTGTGTCTTCTCGGGCAGGCCTGCGCCGCGCTCGAAATAGATCGTCTGCGATGGGAAGGCGAAGTCGCTGCCCGCGTCATGGATGATGTCCATGATGCGCAGGAAAATGTCCTCGCGGACCTCGAGGAAAGTCGTCCAATCGTTGGTCTTGATATAGGAGAAGATCTCGATATCGAGCGAGTAGTCGTTGAAATTGATAAATCGGGCCCGGGCCGGATCCTTGTCGACCATGGGATGGCCGAGCAGCATCTTGCGGATATCCATGATGATTCGCCGCATCTGGTCCGGCGTGGTTTCATAACGCACGCCGATGGTCGTATGGATCAGGATCTTGTCGCGGTGTGCAAAATTCTCAAGTTGCATCCCGGCGAATTCGGCATTCGGGATCGAGACGAGCGTGCGGTTTAAGGTGCGGATTTTCGTCGAACGCAGGCCGATATCCTCGATCGTGCCGACCATACCGTTGAAGAGGCAGAAATCGCCGACGCGCACCGGCTGGTCCAGAGAAAGCATGACTCCGCCGAACAGGTTCTCGACGCTCTTCTGGCTGGCGAGAGCGATGGCGACGCCGCCGATGCCGAGCGCGGCAATGATGGCCGCAATGTCGAAGCCGAAATTCTGCAAAAGGAACAGGCCCGCGACGATGAAAATGAAAATCTTGAGGATTTTTGAAAGCAACGGCAGAACGGCCACGGCGCCCGGATTGTTCTTCATGGCGAAATAGTCTTTTGTCCGTGCGACGACAACGTCCGTAATTCGCAAGGTTGCGAGCAATACGGCGAAAGTGCCCAGGAGCATCTGGAACAGAGATACGTATGACTCGGCAGCTTCGGTGAGCGGGAGGATTTTTCCGCCGAGCGTGAAGAGAAGCATCGTCATAAACAGCTCGAGAGGCGTCAGGAAGGGCTTTACGAGCGATTCGTAAGCCTTCCTGACACGACCCGAAAGACCGCGTGCAATCGCACCGCCGGTCCTTACGATGAGTCTGGCGGCGACCCAGGAGGAGACAAGGAGGAGAGGTAGCGCCAGCCAGATCCAGACTTCCAGACCCAGATATTTTACGCTCAGCCAGGGAGCATACGTCTCAAAGAGTGAGGTGAGTTCCATTTCGCCAGTTCCGCTTTGTATGTCGCTTGCCCCTTCATACATAAACCAAACGGCGATAACGGCAACCGGTTCCAGCCCGGATTTCCGGTTTTTCATTTTCCGCGTTTTGTGCGCGGAAATGCTTGAAATGGGCCGGGAGTTTCCGTAAATATTGCTGCGTCGGTGTATATAATCGAGAGGGTGACAAATGCGAATACACTCGACCAGGCATTTCGTGAAGGCGGCCGCCTATGCTGGTCTGGCAGCAGGAGGATTGACGGTCGCATTTACGACGAATGCCGGCGATTTCGGCTCCTGGCCTCATATAAAGGGGGTGGTTTCCGCGTACCTGGGGTGTGCGGGGTTGATGGGGGTTCCCGCAAATCTTTATTTGGCTCTGCGGCGTGGACCTCCACGGCCGGTCGGGGGCGCGGCAGAGCGAACACCGATGGCGGCTGCAAGCGATGGGCCCACATAACGGGAGCGCTGGCAGGCTGGGGCAAAACGGGACTTGCGAAATTGCGATTGTCTTTGGCCGGACATTTTGTAAATTAGCCCTATGCTGGCCCGTCTTTCCATTCATAACGTCGTGCTCATCGAGAAACTCGTCATTGAGTTTCGCGCTGGGCTTTGTGCGCTGACCGGAGAGACAGGGGCGGGCAAGTCCATCCTGCTCGATTCGCTGGGGCTCGCGCTCGGGGGGCGGAGCGATGCCGGACTGGTGCGCAAGGGAGCCGATCAGGCGATCGTGAGCGCCGAATTCCATGCGCCTCAGGACCATCCGGTTTTTGCTCTTCTTGACGAGCAGGGGCTTACCCATGAGGGCGTTCTCGTTCTGCGGCGTGTCATCAGTCGGGATGGGCGCAGCCGTGCTTTCGTTAACGACCAGAGCGTCAGTGTCGGCCTGTTGAAATCGGTCGGCGATACGCTTGTCGAAATCCACGGCCAGTTTGAAACACAAGGGCTTTTGAATCCGGCAACGCACCGCGCGCTGCTCGATGATTATGCCGGTCTGTCGCACCGGCTTCCCACTTTGTGGGGGGAGTGGCGGAATGCGCGGGACGAACTGGAGGCGGCGCGCGCCGGGGTCGAGAAGGCGCGCGTAGACGAGGCGTATCTGCGTGCGGCCCTTGAGGATATCGACGAACTGGCGCCGCGGGCGGGCGAAGAGGAAGCGCTGACGACTTTGCGCGACCGGTTGATGCGGCGCGAACAGATCGTCGAAAACCTCAACGCGGCTCACGCCGCTTTCACTGAAGCTGAAAGCGCGATCATCAGCGGTTTGCGCGCTCTCGATCGAAGCGGAGACGATGCGCGCGAAATCGTCACTCTCTCGGAGGGCGCTTCCGCCCAGATCGGCGAGGCCCTGGCCGGAATCGAGGCGATCTCGGCGGACCTTGAGGAGGGTGGGCACGATCTCCAGACTGTCGACGACCGCCTGTTCGCGCTGAAAGGACAGGCGCGCAAGCTGGGTTGCCTGATCGAGGAACTGCCGGAAAAACGCGACGAACTGGCCCGCCAGTTGAACCTCATCGAACGCATGGACGATGTGCTGGCGGAACTCGAGGGCAAGGTTTTTTCTGCGCGCAAGGCCTTTGTCGCGGAGGCCGAATGGGTAAGCGAAGGCCGAAAGGCCGCGGCGGAACGTCTGGATCGGCTCGTCGCGATGGAATTGCCGCCTTTGAAGCTCGACAAGGCGCGTTTCTCGACCTCCATCGAGCGCAAGGACGAGAGCGAATGGGGGCCGGAGGGTTTCGACCGTGTTCGCTTTCTCGTCGCCACCAACCCGGGGGCGGAGCCGGGGCCTCTCGGCAAGATCGCTTCGGGAGGTGAGATGGCGCGCTTCATGCTCGCCCTTAAAGTGATCATGGCGGAAGTCGGGACCGCGGGTTCGCTCATTTTCGACGAGGTCGATTCGGGCATCGGCGGCAGTACGGCGGACGCGGTCGGAGAGCGGCTTGCGCGGCTGGCGGCGGCACGGCAGGTGCTTGTCGTTACGCACTCGCCACAGGTCGCTGCGCGTGCCGGGAGTCACTGGATCGTCATGAAGAGCGGACAGGACGATGTTACGACGACCGTGATTCACCTCGAGGGCTCCAGAACGCGCCGCGAGGAAATCGCCCGTATGCTTTCCGGGGCCACGATCACCGACGAAGCGCGGGCGGCGGCGGGGAAACTGCTGGAGGCAGAAGAAACTCTCCACGGCAGTGGCACGGGGCAATTACGATAATCCACTGAAAAATACAGATAATTCCCCGAAAGGACTGTTCTGTGCGTCCGCAGGCGTTTTAACCTTGTTCGGGACAAAGGTTTTTCGACAGCGTTTAAACAGAAAGCCGATTTGGTGAACACCAGCATTTCCGAGCCCGGTATCGTTCTCGAACTTGAGGAAGAGGAGGAAAAAAGGGAGCCGTCACCGGAGGCAACGATCATCGCCTCCTCTAGAACCGAGGCAATCTCCCGACCGACGGCTCTGTCGCCTGGCTACGACGGAAGCGTTGGAGAAATATATAAAATATGGCTTATCAATGTTTTGCTGAACATATGCACCCTTGGTATCTATAGCTTCTGGGGAAAAACCCGGCTGCGCCGCTATAACACAGCCTCGTTTTCTCTCGCCGGGGACCGGTTCGCCTATCTCGGGACGGGCAAAGAGCTATTCATAGGTTTTCTCAAGGCGCTGCCTTTCATGGCGGCGATCCTTACGCCGATGGTCATCAGCGAATCGTATGGCGAAACTCTTCCCGGCTGGCTTACGGTCTGGATATTGATCGCACTGCCAGCCCTGTTCTACTTTTTGAATGTGGCGATTTTCATGGCGGTTCGTTACCGGATGTCGCGTCTCTCCTGGCGCGGAATCCGCTTTGCGCTCGATTCCTCCCCCTTCGGGTATGGGTTCTACGCAATCTGGCTGTCGTTTCTGACGATCATTTCGCTGGGCTTTGCAAAGCCATACGCGGACATGCGGCGCTTTGAGCATAAGTTTCGTCACGCCCGTTTCGGAACGCTCGAAGCGGAGTGCGATCCGCGTGCAAGCCGTATTTACAGCGCTTTCATGCTGACGCAAGGGGTGCGGGCTCTTTGTGTTGTGATTGCAGGAGCGCTGCTTTTGGGCGGAAGTATGATGGCCCTCGGCTCGCTGGATTCCGAAGCGATCATGCAAAAATTACTGGCGGGACAATCGGGCTCAGCCGGTGGATATGAAGCGGGCACCGGACCCGAAGCCCAGGATTCCCTGCCCTGGGAAATCGTACCGCAGGCGGGGGGATCCGTGTTCACGCCCGGAATGCTTATGATGATGTTCGCTGGAATGGCGGTTACCGTCGCCGGAATGGTTCTGTCCAGCGTGATCTATCAGGCGGCCTGCCTGCGGGAAAAGGTCGCCTCTCTTCGTTTCGGCCCGATCGGTTTTGTGAACGATGTCACGGCCGGTCGCCTCTTGCGGCTCAAGGTCGGAAACTTTTTCATTCTGCTTTTCACCCTCGGCCTTGGTTTGCCGTTTGTTATCCGGCGCAGGCTGGAAATGATTGCTGAAACGACGCTCGTCCGGGGCGATCTGAATGGCGAGGAGATCCGTCAGGCACAGGCTCAGGCTTCCGGTATCGGCGAAGGTCTTGATGATGTCCTCGGGCTTGACAGCGGGCTGTTTGGATGGATCTGACCGGTCGCTTTTTCGATGGTCAAAGCGCCCGCGGGCAAAACGTTCGCATTACCGTCTCGTCGTCAGGCCTGTATTTTTCGGGTGACGTAGAGCGCCACTGGAGCTGGGATGCACTGGTCGTTCTCGATCCGCCTGCGAAACCGCTGCCAGCGCGGCTTGGCTATTCGGCGGAGGAAGGCGCCGTGCTTGAAGTGTCTGGCGACGCATGGAAGTACCTCCAGTCGTGTCTTCCACGCCGGAACACTGGCGTCGCCATTCCCGGCACGTGGCGAGCCGTGTTCTATTCCGCGCTGGCGGCTGCGGCAACGATCTTCCTTTTTATCGTCTATATGCCGCGGCTCATCGACGGCGCGGTCGTTTTCCTGCCCGAAGGCCAGATGATGCGACTTGGGCAGGCCGTGATCGCCGGGTCGATCGACGGCGACGCGTGCATTGCGCCGGAAGGAGGGGAAAGCCTTGACCGTCTCGTTCGGCTGCTTGCCCCGGACGATGATGGTGCGCCGGTTCGCCTGGTTTCCGTCGCGTCCGACGAAAGGATGGTGAACGCCTTCGCGTTTCCGGGCGGTTATGTCGTGATTGGTCGCGGTCTTCTCGACCTCGCGGAAAATCAGGCGGAACTTGCGGGCGTTCTGGCCCATGAGATCGGTCATGTCAGGAAACGCCATCCCGAGCAGGCTATGTTGCGGGCGCTTGGTGTCGGTATTACGCTGAGTGCCATGTTCGGGGACGCTGGAATTCTCTCGAACGCCGCCGGAATTGGGGAGTTTCTCTCCGGCATGCATTATTCACGCAAAAAAGAAATCGAGGCTGACGAATATGCGGCCCGCGTCATGGTTGCCGCCGGGATGGACCCCCGTGCGACGACGATCCTCCTGCGCCGGGTGACGGAGGGGCACTGGCTCGAGCTTGGTGGGCTTGAAAAGTATATCTCAACTCATCCCGCTCTTGAGGAAAGAGAGAAGGTCGCCGGACTGGCGGCGGAGAGCGGTCCGTTTCGCGATCCCCTGACGACCGGAGAATGGGCGGCGATCAAGGCGATTTGCAACGAGACGGCGGCGTGGCCGACGAATTCTCCCTGAATAGGGGGCGCCCTGCGCCGGGCGTATTTTTTCGCTTTTCGGGCCGCGCGCAGGGACCTATCTTGTCTCTCATGAATGGACTGTTCGATTTTTCGATTGAAGACGCGCGGCAGAAGCACAGGAAGCTGGCCGAAGAAATCCGCTATCACGATCGCAAGTACCATGCGGAGGACAGCCCGGAAATACCGGATGCCGATTACGATGCGTTGCGCCGCGAACTGGAGGCTCTGGAGGCCCGGTATCCGGAGCTGATTACGCCGGAAAGTCCGACGCAAAACGTCGGCGCGGCTCCGGCGGCTGGGTTTCGCAAGGTAAAACATGCGCTGCCGATGCTCTCGCTTTCCAATGCGATGAGCGACGATGATGTCGCGGATTTTCTGGACCGGATTCGGCGCTTTTTGAACCTCCCGGAGGACGAATCCCTGGAGATCGTCGCTGAACCCAAGATCGACGGTTTGTCATGTTCGCTGCGTTACGAACACGGTCAATTCGTTCTTGCTGCGACGCGCGGTGACGGAACGGAAGGCGAGGATATCACCGCGAATGTCCGCACCATCGCCGACGTGCCGAAGCGCCTTCCGGATGGCGTGCCGGAGGTGCTGGAAGTGCGCGGCGAGATTTACATGCGCCGGGACGACTTCGCCGCGCTCAACGAGCGGCAGGCGCTGGAGGGCAAGCCGGTCTTCGCCAACCCGCGCAACGCCGCCGCCGGTTCGGTGCGCCAGCTCGATCCGAAGATCAGCGCGGCGCGGCCGCTGCATTTCTTCGGGTATAGTGTCGGGGAAACAAGCTCTCGCTTTTATGACAGCCATACCGGGCTTCTCGGTTTTCTTTCGTCCTGGGGCTTTAATGTTCCTGTCATCCCGACGACCGGAGAGCGCAAGTCCGGAGAGGAGGGATCCGACCCGTTATCGGCCGGGGAAGATCCCTCGCATTCGCTCGGGGTGACATTTCTGGATATGGACGGCATCCTCAATCATTACCGGCGGGTCATCGAAATCCGGGCCGACCTTCCCTACGAAATTGACGGAATCGTCTATAAAATCAACCGCATCGACTACCAGCAACGTCTCGGCTTCGTCTCCCGCTCGCCGCGCTGGGCGATTGCTCATAAATTCCCGGCCGAGCAGGCGGTGACGCGCATGCACGATATCATGATCACGGTCGGTCGCACCGGCGCGCTGACCCCGACGGCGATTCTCGAGCCCGTCACCGTGGGCGGCGTCGTCGTCTCGAAAGCCACGCTACACAACGAAGACGAGATTCGCCGCAAGGACGCCCGGCCCGGCGACATGGTGGTCGTCCAGCGCGCGGGCGACGTCATTCCGCAGATCGTGCGGGTGATGACCGAAAAGCGCGAGAGCGAATTGCCGGAATTCGTCTATCCCGATCACTGCCCGGCTTGCGGGTCGCTGGCGATTCGCGAGGAAGGCGAGGCGATCCGGCGCTGCACCGGCGGGCTGGTCTGCCCTGCGCAGGCGACCCAGCGTCTCATTCACTTCGTCAGCCGTGGCGCGTTCAACATCGAAGGTCTGGGCGAGCGGATTATTCAGGACTTCCGGGAAAAAGGCCTCGTCAATACGCCGGGTGACATTTTCCGGCTTGAGGAGAAGAACAGGGAGAGCGTCGAGCCGCTACAGACATGGGAGGGCTGGGGCGAGAAGTCGGCCTTCAACCTGTTCGCCGCGATTCAAAAGGCGCGTACCGTCCCGCTTGAGCGTTTTATCTATGCGCTCGGCATTCGTCAGGTCGGACAGGCAACGGCAAAGCGTCTTGCCGCCTCCTATGGAAGTCTCGACCAGCTTCAAGCCTGTATGATCGAGGCGCAGGACCGTGATAGCCGGGCGTACGCCGATCTTCTCAACATCGAAGACATCGGCCCCGCCGTCGCCGACGACATCCTCGGCTTCTTCGCCGAGGCTCACAACCGCGCGGTTCTCGCCGACCTCGGGTCGCTCCTGACCATCGAGCCTTATGTCGCGCCGGACGTATCGGGAAGCGCGGTCGCCGGAAAAACCGTGGTTTTTACCGGCAGCCTCGAAACCATGACCCGCGCCGAAGCCAAGGCTCGTGCCGAAAGCCTTGGCGCAAAGGTCGCGGGCTCGGTCTCCGCGAAGACCGATTACGTCGTTGCAGGCGAAGATGCGGGATCGAAGCTGAAGAAGGCAAGGGAGCTCGGGGTTCGTATTCTCTCGGAAGAGGAGTGGAAGGAACTGGCGGGCCAGTCCGGTGTCCCCCAACTAATTCATTGACATAATATTAATCGTTTCCTACAACAGCGCATGGGGCCAGTGCTGTTAAGACAACTTTTCGAACACGTTACAGGCCGGGTTCGCGTACCCGGCTGGGACGGTCTGGATGTTCGTCTTGTCGACCGTGGCGGCAGGCAGGTTCCGAGAGTCGATGATCAAAACAGGGTCTTCAGCAGGAAAGGGACGGAAGGTTCGCTCGATGACATCACCTGTTTCTTCAGATACAGGGGGGTTATGGAGCACGTGGCGGACTACATCTCGGGTTCTGACGCCGACAGGCCCGCCGTTCTCAGCGCACCCGATAGCGTCGGATGCCAGTCGTTCAGCCTTGCTTCGGTTTTCGGCGAGAAGGGCTTGTACCGACCCGAAGGAAAAAATCCGCAAATCCATTCGACCGATATCTCGGCAGCCAAGATGGCGGCCGCCCGGACATATCGCTATCCTGTCTGGTTCATGTTCGAACCGTTGACCAGCGTAATGCAGGATTTTGCTTTTGCCGACGGGTACTACACCGTCAGACCGCATTTACGGGACAGGGTACATTTCCTTGCGCCCTGCGATCTCGTTGCGAATCCGCCCCGGGGGCAGATGTATTTCGCAACGTTGTGCATGTCGCTGGCTTGCTATTTGCGCGAACCGGAACAGGAGAGGCTTGTGAACAACCTTCTGGAAATAACGAGCCATATGTTATGTATGACGCACTTGAGTCCCGAAGTCGCGGAACAAGCTATCGATAAGGCCCGTGAAAAAGGCCTCTCTCGTCTCGCGGTTCATGAAGTCTCGAATGCAGAGTGCCTGGTCTTATGTCGATGACGTGCTCCGTACGGAGTGAAAATCCGCGAATCCATCCGCGAACAAAAAAGCGCCGATTTCCTCCGCAAGCGCGGCGTGCCCGTCGCTGTTCGGATGTACGCCGTCCGACAACAGCGCCTTGTACTTCGGCTTTGCAATCCAGCGCTCGAAAAGGGGAAGGAAGCGAAGGTCTTCCTGCGCGCAGACTGTGGCTATCACGCCCTCGAAGGCGTGAATTCTGGTGTTTCTGTATGACATTGAGGGAGCCCACGGCATGGGGGCGACGAGCGCTTCGTCCACGGGAAGAAGGCCGACGAAAGCCACGCGACCGGCAACGGCTTTGGCCATGACGGCAAGGCGGCGGACATTTTCCCGAAATTCGTCATTCGTGAAACGCGGCTTGTTTTCCTCTTCGAGGACAATCGAATCGTTCACGCCGACGGCAAGAACGATCCCGACAGCTTCGCGCTGTTCGTCTATTCGCGCGTCAATTTCGCGTTGCAGCCGCTCCAGAACTTCCGGGGCCGTATCGCCGGAAACGCCAAGGTTATAGGGAAAGCAATAGTAGCCGCCGGAGCCGTGGAGCGACGATTCGGTCTTTTTCAGGATCTCGCCGGCAACCCGGTCGACCCATCCGCCGCGCTCGTCCCATGCGCCCGCCGCAATGCTGTCTCCGAAGAAAAACAGCGTTGCCAACGATCAGCCCACCGCTTCCTTCTGTTTCTTGAGTTCGAAAAATCGTTCAACGGCCTTTTCCATTACTGGCGGGTAGTCGCGCCGTTCGACGAATTCGCCGCCGCCTGTGTTGCGCGTCATTGACATGTCCATCGCGTGCAGAAGCTTTTCGCTGATCTCAAGGTCCGATTGCTCAAGGGCGAGTTCGAGCGCGAACAGGATGCGGTCGCTCAGTCGTTCGGCGTCAATTCCTTCAGGCGTTCTCATTCTTGTCTCCGGCTAAAAATTCCTTGAGAGTGTGCACCGAACTCAGAAAGGTTTCAAGGTCTCCGGCTTTTCGATCACGTGCTCTCTGACGAGTTTGTCGAAAGCATCGAAAAAGCCGTCCCGGATTTCGTCCCGTTCCATCAGAACCTCGTGGCGGGCGTCAGACAACTCGAGGAGGGTGGCGTTTGGCAGTCGCTGCGCGGCTGCCAGAATGGCGGCATTTTCGACGAATATTTCCTGTCCGGACAGGGTTAGCAGGCAAGGAGTTTTAATCGCTTCGAGATATTGCTTCCGGCGAATTACGGCGCAGGAACTGTAAGCTTCACGCAACCACCGAAATGTCACGCTGCCGACCTGAAGCTCGGGGTCATGCTCCATCCAGACGTTATGGATCCGGTCGCGCTCCGGGTCACCGGAAAACGGGCCGTTGCCGTAGTCCTTGCGCCAGTCAGGAGTCCAGTTGCAACCGCCATATACATATTGCTGGCCGAGTGCGGTACAATGGAGGTTTGCAAGCCCGTGCGCGAAAAGAAAGGGCAGGGCTTCCAGCGCCTTGATGCCGATCATGGGGGCCAGCAGGGCGGCGCAGGCAAACATGTCCGGGTGGTCGTGCAGATAGCGCAGGCCGATATGCGCGCCCATAGAGTGGCTCAGCATCACGAGCGGAATACGCCCGACGTCGGGATGCACCGCGGAATGTTTGACGTATTCCATCAGGAAATAATGCAGGTCGGCGACGTCCTCCTTGAAGCTTTCGATGTGGCGCTTGTGCCGATTTTTCAGATGTCGGTGCGAAAGTCCCTGCCCCTGCCAGTCGAGTACCCAGAAGGAGAGGTTCCGTTTGAGGAGATCGCTCGCGACCTCAAAATATTTTTCGCCGAACTCGGACAGGCCGGGGAGGCCGATGACGACGGCATGCGGGATCTGGCCGCGCGGGGAAACCGTACCAAACCGCAAAATACGTCCCTGCGGGTTACGAAAACTGTGCCACCGCCATCCATCAGGTGGCAGGAAGCGCTGTTCGAGATTCGGGAGAGAAGCCCTGGAACCGGTCATGGCGAAGATATTAAACGCGCTGGCCCTTCGGCGCCAGTTGAAATCCGCGCTGTGCTTTGAAATTCGGGGCTACGGACTCTTGCGTGCAGCAGGTCGACGGGGGTGTCCGCAATGCCGAGTATGCCCTCCGGTACCGCGGTGAACGTGCGACCGTGCGCGATGAGGAACGTACCGATGCCCATTCGCGCTGGTATTGGGAGATTAAGGGGTGAGTCATCCGAAAATATGGCCTCGTCCGGACGCACACCAGCAAGGCAAAGCGCCGTTTCGAAGAGCTTGGTGCTCTCATGCTTGTGCCGGAAACTCCCACTCTCAAGACCGAGTATATGATCGTCCGGGAAAAACCGCAGCAGGCCGACATGTGCAAGCCCTCGCCTTGCATATTCGACGGAGCCGTGGGTGATGACAATGTGCCTGCAATCGTTCACGCTGTTGAAAAGGTGCTTGAGGCGTGGGAGCGGAGTGACGTGCGTGAACTCAATATTACTGTGCGCTTCCAGGTGAAGCTTCTCCAGGCATAGATTGTGTGATCTGGCCAGGTACGGAATCGATGCCCCTGTCCGTGCATAGGCATCTTCAATGCAGCGAACGGCTTCGTGGAATGTCATCTGAAGGCCAAGGCGGATTGCGGCACGCGCTATGGCCCTGTTGATCGCTGCGACTTGTTCATTTCCAACGCGGTAAAGCGTGTGGTCGAAGTCCCAGAAAAACGCCTTTGCGTGCGCCAGTCGCGATTGCGCCGCTTCGGAAAGGACGGTCGGGATTCGAGACATGAAAACACCCGGCTTCCATTTACATAGAATACGCCGGGTGTTTACAGGAAACGGTTTGCCTATTCAAGCGACTTGATGATTTCCTCGGTCATTTTCTTGGCGTCGCCAAGGAGCATCATCGTATTGTCCCGGTAGAAAAGCGG
This sequence comes from Alphaproteobacteria bacterium, assembly GCA_009929775.1. Classification (GTDB taxonomy): domain Bacteria; phylum Pseudomonadota; class Alphaproteobacteria; order Micavibrionales; family Micavibrionaceae; genus RZZS01. The sequence goes on along the minus strand of RZZS01000004.1, from coordinate 17,963 downwards.
GTTGTCGATCCCGGCGTAACCGGAGCCGAGAGAGCGCTTCACGAACAGGACTGTGCGGGCGTTTTCGACGTCGAGCACTGGCATGCCGTAGATCGGCGAGGCCGTGTCGGTTTTTGCCGACGGGTTGGTGATATCGTTTGCGCCGATGATGTAAACCACGTCCGTTTGCGCAAAATCGCGGTTGATGTCCTCCTGTTCGAAGACCTCGTCATAAGGGACGTTGGCTTCGGCCAGCAGCACGTTCATATGGCCCGGCATGCGCCCGGCGACAGGATGGATCGCGTATTTGACGTCGACGCCCTCGCGCTTCAGGATATCGGCCATTTCGCGCACGGCGTGCTGGGCTTGCGCCACGGCCATGCCGTATCCGGGGACGATAATGACTTTCGAGGCGTTCTTCATGATATAGGCCGCGTCTTCCGCCGCGCCGATTTTTGCGTTGCGCTCGCCCGCGTCGCCGCCCGCGCTGCCGGAGGCCTGCTCGCCTCCGAAGCCGCCAAGAAGCACGCTGACGAAAGAGCGGTTCATGCCTTTACACATGATATAGGACAGAATCGCCCCGCTCGCGCCCACGAGTGCGCCGACGATAATCAGCAAATTATTATGCAGCGTGAATCCGATTCCGGCCGCCGCCCAGCCCGAATAGGAGTTCAGCATCGAGACGATCACCGGCATGTCCGCCCCGCCGATCGGCACGATCATCAGAACGCCGAGCGCGAGGGACAGAACGACAATTGCCCAGAACCAGAAGGCGCTTTGCGTCACCACGAACAGGATCAGGAACAAAACCAGCAGCGCGCCGAGCAGGGCGTTGAGCGCATGCTGTCCGCTGAAGACAAGAGGTTTTCCGGAGATTGTGCCCTGCAACTTGCCCCAGGCGATGATGGAGCCGGTGAAAGTCACGGCCCCGATGGCGGTGCCCAGCCCCATTTCGATCAGACTGACCGCCTTGATGCCCTCCGCCGTGGCGAGGTGATAGGCCTCGGGATTATAAAACGCCGCCGCCGCGACGAACACGGCGGCAAGACCCACGAGCGAGTGGAACGCCGCCATGAGCTGGGGCAGGGCGGTCATTTCGATCTTGTTGGCAATCGCCGCGCCGATCCCGCCGCCAATAAGGATGCCAAGCAGGATCCAGAGATGCGACGAACTGACCGCGAAAAAAGTTACGACCACGGCCAGCGCCATACCGGCCATGCCGTACATCACCCCGGCCCGCGCGCTCTCCGGATGCGAAAGCCCCCGCAGCGCCATGATAAAACAGACGGCCGAGACGAGATAGATAAAGGCGGTGAAGTTGTCCATTACTCTGTTCCTTTTCCGTTACGGGCATTTTTTCGAATTCAGCGATAAAGTCAATATCGCTCTTGTCGTACGCCGGAAGCGGTTTTAGAAAGCTGCCGGATGAATTTCATTTCGGAGTGGGCGGTCATTCTGTTCCTTTATTTTCCGCATTTTTGTCAGTGCTATCGGCACTCTTGTCTGGCGCCGTATATGGCTTGCTGACAGGCAGAAACGCTCCCGGGTATTTGGCGTTATAGCGGGAAACCAGTTTGTCGAGCGTTCCGTTATTGATCAACTCTTCCGTTGCGCCGTCCAGCAGAGAACGCAGTCTGTAATCATCTATGTCTATGGCGATCGTGCTGCCGTTGATGCGTAAAGGTTCCCGGGGTGCGATTCGTTTTAACGCACCGGGATTTGCGCGCATAAAACCGGCGGCCGGGGCGTTGCTGGTGAAGGCGACATCCGCCTTGCCCATCATGACGTTGAACAGAAGGTCGGCGTCGCCCTGCATGTGGGTCATGACGAAGGTTTGCGCGTTCGGAAAATCCATTTCGGCAATGGCTTTCTGCATGGTCGCGCCGTCATGCAGGGCGATGGTGACGTCTTCGTGGTTGATGCGTGAGAGATCGCCGTCCGTGAATCGATCGTCGTCTGCCCGTCCATAGGCTTCAATGCCGACGTAAAAGGCCGGTTTGGTGAAAGCGATATGGACGCTCCGCCGCGCATCGGCCCAGACGCCGGCGCAGAACGCATCGATCTTCCCCGTTTCAAGATCGCTCTGTATTGCGCCCCAGTCCGTTTCCTGCGCCCATTCTATTGCCAGCCCTGCCGCTTCGGCCAGTGAGTGCATATACTCGACGAACAGGCCGTGCAGTTCGCCCGTGCGCTCATTTCGCATGACCACGGGCTCCCAGTAATTGTAGCCGCAGCGGATTGTACCGGTAGACACAACGCGCTCATAGGCGCTTTCCTTGTCGGCGGCGAAGGCGGGCGTGGGCAAGGCAGCTATGTTTAAAAGTATGAAAACCGCGAAGGCGCGAAGGCACGGAACACTAACTCTCTCGGAGAGGAAGGAAAAAAAAGCGCGCAGGCGGGTGGGGGGAGATTCGGAACGGTTCATGGCGTTTGCTCTACGGTCCTTTCAGGTGCATTAAAGGAATGGGCGGGACGGAAAAGAACGGTCTCGTCCATTCCGTAGGAATTCAATATCCTGTCGGTCTCGCCCAGAAGGTTTAGCTGCAATATGGCCGTGTTTATCAAATTGAGTAAATCGGGCTCTCCGAGAGGCAGGGCGAAGGCGTAAGCTGCGACTTCGAAAGGTTCTTCCGCTACTTTCTTCAGGGTCAAATCCGGATTGTTTTCATTGAATTTTTTTATGACGTGGGGAACCTGAAGAATGAAATCCACCTTGCCGTAGGCCAGATCCATCATGAGTTGATTGGGCGGGGAGATGTCCGGCAGGCTGACGTCTTGCGCTTTCGGAAAAAGTTTTCTGGCCATCAGCTGGAAATTTTCGCCGTCGATCGTGCCGACTTTGAGGGCAGAATCGTTCAATTGAGCGTACTTGTCGAACCGGTCGTCGGTTTCCCGCACATATACATGAAGCGGGCTGAAGGCAAGCGGAGACGTATAGGCGGAAACGCGCGCACGAGCGGGAGATACGGAAATAATCCCGCAAAACATGTCGTAACGGCCTGTTTCAAAACCCTCAGCATAGGTCGCGTAACTGACGTCTTCGGCCCACTCGATTTTCAGGTTGAGGTATGAGGCGAGCTTTTCCGCGAATTCCGCGAAAGGGCCGCCAACGACCGAGTTGACCGGATCGATGGTGAAATAAGGATCGTAAGGCGCATATGCGCAGCGTATCGTATCCGTGCGCATGACGCGCTCCCATGCGGTTTCCTTGTCGGCGGCGAAGGCGGGCGTTGGCAGGGCGGCGGTTAGCAGAAGAAAAGCCATTGCTGCGGCGAAGGCCGGGATCGGGCAAGAGCTTTTGACAATACGGTTTCGGGGTTCGCCGCAGCGACAGGCATGACGGGTCCGGGCGTCTTTTGTCTGCAGTCGCATTTTGCGTTTGAATATTTTCATCTCAAATGGCTCCGCCCTGAGAACTGATTTCAGCAGGCTGCGTTACTTGCGAATTCAGAAATCTCAAGGGCAAGGTCGATATCTTTTTGCGTAATAGCGTCTCCGGCGTCATGCGTGACCAGCCTGATCGCGACTTTTCTGTAGCCGTATAACTCCATGTCCGGGTGATGCTGAACGCGCTCGGCGGCCAAGGCAACGCGGGTCAGAAAGGCGAAGGCCTGCGAAAAATCTACAAACCGGAAACCGCCGCACAGGACGTCGTCTTTGACGTGCCAGCCTTTCACGCCCTCAAGGCGGCGTTCGATTTCCTTCCTGTCCAAGGCTTCCGGTTCGCGTTGCATAGCGCCTACCCCTTCTTTTTGAACATATGCAGCATGCGGCGGGTAATGATGAAGCCGCCGAAGATGTTCACGGAGGCGAGCGTTACGGCCAGAAACGCGACGAACTGCGAGAAGCCGGAAACGTTCTGGCCTTCGCCGCCCGCGCCGAGCGCGATCACCGCGCCGACGATGATGACCGAGGAAATCGCGTTCGTGATCCCCATCAGCGGCGAGTGCAGGGCGGGCGTCACGCGCCAGACCACGTAATAGCCGACGAAACAGGCCAGCACGAACACGGTCAGGCCGGTCATGAACATGGCTTCGCCCCCGGAGGCGCTTTGCGTGACAGCGTCGCTTACCTGCACACCGAGCTGGTAGGCCTTTTCCCGCAGAGCCTCGGCCATGTTGGCAAGATCGGCGGCTTTTTCCGTCAGTTCCTGCTGTTCGGCAACCTTGTCGGCTTTATTCGTCAATTCGCTATTTGACATGTCTTTTTTCCTTCTGTGCTTGATATTCTGTCATTTCGAGCGAAGCGGGAAATCTTTCACGTTTCGTCCGCAAAGATCCCTCCGCTTCCACCTTCGCCCCTCGGGCCTCGGCGGACAGGTCGCGTCGGGATGACAAATCTATATATTTCTAACTCCCTTTTTTCGGCGCGGCTTTTTTTGCGGGCGTTTTCTTGGCAGCGCTTTTTTTTGCCGGTTCCTGTTTATGCACGTTCTTGTCCGTGTCTTCTTTCGGTTCGCCGCCCTTGGCAGGGACCGGCTCCGGCACGGCTTTTTCCTTGTCCGTTTTCTCTTCCTTTTTCGGCGCGGGCGTCTCTCCACCGAAATTCGGGTGGACGATCTTTCCGCTCCGGGTCAGGGCGATTCCCTTGACGATATCGTCTTCCCAGTCGATGGCCAGTTCCTTCTTGTCCTTGTCGATCAGGAGCGTCAGGAGATTGAGAAGGTTTTTCGCATACAACAGCGAAGCGTCCGTCGCGAGGCGTCCGGGCACGTTCCGGTGGCCGACGATGGTCACGCCGTGCTTTTTGAGGATTTTTCCTGCTTCCGAGAGTTCGCAGTTCCCGCCTGTTTCGACGGCGAGATCGACGATGACCGAGCCGGGTTTCATGGATTTCACCATTTCGGCGGTAATCAGTTTCGGCGCGGCGCGACCCGGTATGAGCGCGGTCGTGATGACGATGTCCTGCTTTTTGATCGTTTCTTCAATCAATTCCTGTTGTTTCTTCTTGTATTCGGCGGACATTTCCTTTGCATAGCCGCCGGCGGTTTCGGCCTGTTTGAATTCCTCGTCCTCGACGGCGACGAAGGTGCCGCCGAGCGATTGCACCTGTTCCTTCGCGGCCGGGCGCACGTCCGTGGCCGAGACGAGCGCGCCGAGACGTTTTGCCGTGGCGATAGCCTGCAAACCGGCAACGCCCGCGCCCATCACGAATACCCGGGCCGGGGGAATCGTTCCCGCCGCCGTCATCATCATCGGGAAGGCGCGGGTAAAGTGTTCGGCAGCATCCAGGACGGCCTTGTAACCTGCCAGATTGGATTGCGAAGACAGCACATCCATCGACTGCGCCCTTGTGATTCGTGGCATCAGCTCCATGGCGAACAGTTCGACGCCCTTTTCCGCCGCTTTCTTGATGGCGGCTTCGCTGCCGTGCGGATCGGCGATCCCGACGAGCAACGTGCCCTTGGGCAGCAATTCGGAGTCGACCGAGGCTGTGCGGACCGTCAGGACGATATCGGCTCCTTTAAGGGTGCCCTCCCGGTCTTTGGCGACGGTCGCGCCCGCGTCCTTGAACATCGCGTCCGTCAGTGACGATTTCTCGCCCGCGCCGCTCTCGATCGTCACCTCGCAGCCGAGTGCGACATATTTCTTGACCGTATCCGGCGATGCGGCAACCCGCGTTTCGTCGGCGTTTTCCTTTGGAACAGCGATTTTAAGCGCCACGTTCGGTTCTCCCTCACTGGTGAATGGGCAGAGAATACAGGCAAAAACCTGAAAGCATGTCTGTTGACAGAGAAGAACTTGCCTCATCGGACGGCGTTTGTGAAGATGCAACAGTCCATTTATCCGGTTGCAGGCCGGTTTTTTCGTCTGTTGCTCTTCATGCTCTGTTAAGGTCCTTGCGCTAGTGTCTTCAATTGTTTAAATTTGTCATTATCAGGCGTTCGCCTACACCTCCGAGTTCCGACCGATGAAACCGTCCCGTTCGAAGATTCGCGCTTTACCCGGTGTTCTCGCCGGGCTCTTCCTGTTGTCTCCCGACGCCCGGGCCGAATCACTGGAGGAAGCAGTTCTGGCCGCGCTCAACAATCACCCGAGCGTCGAGGCCGCGCTCGCCAGCCGCGATGCGGCCATCGAGTCGCAGGAAGAACAGTTTTCCGGTTACTTCCCGCGGCTGAGAGTGAATGCCGCAACCGGCAGGGTTTACGGCGACAACGCCACCAGCCGGGGTCTTTCCGTCGACCGAGGGGCCGGTTACTCATGGATGCACGAGGGTGGGGTAACCCTGACCCAGGTGCTGTTCGACGGTTTTCGCGTGCGAAATCGCATTGATGCTGCCGCCGCACGCCGTATGGCCGCGAGCGAGCAGATCGTCGATCTCCGGGAAGAGCTCGCTCTCCAGACGGCGCTCGCCTATCTGAGCGTTCTTCGCGCCCATGAGGAAAAAGAAATCATCTCCGCCTATGCGGCCCAGGTCGACGATTACATTGACCGGATTCGTACGATGGTGGATGGCGGCGCCGCTAACGAAGCGGAGTTGCATCAGGCGGAAGACATGCGCATTCTGCTGGAGAACATCCGGCTTGAGAGCGAGGGGCGTCTTGAGGTTGCCGGGGTCCGCTATGCGGAACTCGTTGGCAATTATCCACAAGGGGGTTTGGCGCTTCCGGCGATTAACGAAAGCCTGATCCCCGAAGAGGCGGTGGCTGTCAGCGACGCGATGGAGAACCACCCGGCCCTCGGGATATCCAAATGGCGGGCCGAAGCCGCCGAAAACGAGATCGCGGTCGAGAAGGGGGCTCTTTACCCTGAATTCAACGCTGAAATGTCTTACTACAAGAAAGATCTCGACGACATTATCGGCGGGGAGGTCGTCGATGCGCGCGGGTTGATCCGGATGAGTTGGAACTTTGCGACGGGCGGTGAGCAGTTCGACAAAATTGATCGCCGCCGGCACGAGTACCTCTCCCAGCAGGCGCGCGTCAATGAAACCCGGCGCCAGATCGAAAGGGAAATTCGTACTGCGTTTGCCGAGCTTGATACGGCGGGGCGCCAGAACGAGACCTACGTGCGCCGGGTTATTCTCATGAACAATCTCGCCAAGACAAACCGCACACAGTTCGAGGGCGGGCTGGCCAGCCTGCTGCAGCTGCTTCAGTCGGAAAACCAGCTTTTCAGCGCAAAACTTGACCAGATTGGCGCCAAGTACCGCTTGCTTGCGGCGCATTTCGGCGTGCTGGCGGGTATGGGCAAACTGCAGAGCTCCCTGAACATTGTCCCGGCATCCGATGACCATACAGAAAACGATAAAGAAGCCGCCACCCCCGCCGCAGGTGCAAGCGCAGGGTAGCGATCCTCTTCTCGACTGCCTTGTCTTTCTTACCCGCCATTTCGGTCGGGCGAAGTCGGCTGATGCCATCAAGGCGGGACTGTCGTATGACGCGCGCGGGATGCGGCCCCAAACCTTTTGCGACGCGGCGGCCCGGATCGGCCTCAGGAGCCGTGTTACAAGGCGTTCCTTGAGAAAAATTCCCGCGCCCGTTCTTCCGGCGGTTCTCGTGCTCGATGGCGGGCAGGCCGTGGTGCTGATGCGGCTCGATCCGGCAGACGATGCGGCGTGGATATTCACTCCGGAAGACAACGATGTTCGTCGCACGTCGCTAGGGCTTCTGGAGGCGGGCTATTCCGGGTATTCGATTTTCGTTCATTCTCGCGCGGGGCGGTGCGATTCTGAACCCGCCGCTGCCGATGAGTCGGGGAAGCACTGGTTCTGGGGTTCTTTTCTGGACAGCCGCTGGATTTACGCCCGTGTCCTTATTGCGGCCATTCTCATCAACCTGTTCGCCCTGACCTCGCCGATTTTCGTTATGACCGTCTATGACCGGGTTATTCCAAACAACGCTATTGCGACCGGCTGGGTTCTGGCCATCGGCGCTCTGACGGTGTTCCTGTTCGACTTCGTCGTACGGACGCTGCGCGGCTATTTCATCGATTTTGCCGGTCGCCGTGTCGACGTTATCGCCGCGCGCCGCATTTTCGACCAGGTGATGGACATGAAGCTCGCCGGTCGCCCGCCATCGAGCGGTGTGTTCGCCAACATGTTGCGCGAATTCGATTCGGTACGTGATTTTATGACATCGGCGACGATTACCGCGCTTGTCGATCTTCCGTTCGCGCTGCTGTTTCTGTTCGTAATTTATCTGCTCGGCGGACCGATCGCCTTTGTTCTGGCCAGTCTGATCGGCGTTGTGATCGTCACGGGCGTCCTGTTGCAAATCCCGTTGCGCAATCTCGTTCGCAAGTCGGTTCGTTCCGCCGAGTTTAAGCACGGGCTTCTCGTCGAAAGCATTCACGGGCTCGAAACTGTCAAGGCCATCGGAGCGGACGGTCGCCTCCGGGCGAAATACGGTGAGATCGTCGGAGAGAATGCCGTCTGGAGTCAGAAATCGCGGTTCGTGTCAGCGCTTGGCGTCAATGTCGCTGCTATGTTGCAGCAGAGCGCGACCGTTCTTGTGGTTTTGCTCGGCATGTATCTCGTACGCGACCAGATGATCACGATGGGCGCCCTGATCGCCTGTGTTATTCTCGGCGGCCGCGCGATTGCGCCGATCGGCCAGATCGCCAACCTCGCCGCCCGCTACCATCAGGCGTCGAGCGCGATGAAGACCCTGAACGCCGTGATGGCCAAGCCGGTCGAGCGCCCGGCGAACAAGCAGTTTCTGCACCGTCCTGATCTCAAGGGAAAAATCGCTTTCGACAGGGTTGAATTCGCCTATCCGGGCACGGATCGCACGATTCTCGACGGCGTGAGCTTCACGATCGATGCCGGGGAAAAGGTCGGCATTATCGGTCGGATCGGTTCGGGGAAGAGCACAATCGCCCGTTTGATGCTCGGCCTTTACGATCCGGCGGGCGGCACGATTATGGTGGACGATACCGACCACCGCCAGATCGACCCGGCCGACCTGCGCCGGAACATCGGTTATATCGCGCAGGACGTGGTGCTGTTCACCGGCACGGTCCGTGAAAACATCGCGATCAGCCGCCCGCAATCGAGTGACGAGGAAATTCTCGAGGCTGCAAAGCTCGCGGGCGTGCACGATTTCATCCAGCGCCATCCGATGGGCTACGACGCGCCGGTCGGCGAACGCGGGGAGGGACTGAGCGGGGGACAGAGACAGGCCATCGCGCTGGCCCGCGCCCTGCTGACAAAACCGCGGGTACTGGTCTGCGATGAGCCGACGAACGCGATGGATATGCAGGCCGAGGAGGCCTTCCGCACCCACGTAAGGCAACAGGCCGGGGATATGACCCTTGTCCTGATTACGCACCGCCAGCAACTCCTGCCAATGGTCGATCGGTTGATCCTCATCGATCTCGGCAAGGTCATCCTCGATGGTCCGCGCGACAAGGTGCTAGAGGTCCTTGCGAGCGGAAAAATTGAAGTGAGGAAAGAGTAGGCGCATGAGAGCGGATGAGACAGACGATACCGACTTCATGGCCGAGCTTGCCGCGGCGCGGAACCTGCGCCCCTCGCTCCTCTCCAACCTATTGCTGGCGGTGATCGCTGCGTTCGTGGTGCTTTTTTTCGTCTGGGCGTCGGCGAGCGAGGTCGAGATTCTGACTCGCGGGCAGGGTCAGGTCGTGCCTACGCGCGAGGTTCAGGTCGTCCAGAGCCTCGAAGGCGGTATTCTGCAGGAACTTCTGGTGTCCGAAGGCGACCTCGTCAAGCCGGGGCAGGTGATCCTGCGAATCAGCGACGTGCAGTTCTCGTCCGAGGAGCGCGGCACGGAAGCCAGGTTCCTCTCGCTGGCCGCCAAAAAGGCCCGCCTTCAGGCCGAGGCGAACGGAGAAGCGTTTTCGGTTCCCGAAACCATTGCGGCGAAAATCCCCAATATCGCCGCAAACGAAAAAGCGTTGCACGAATCGCGGCAATCGGAGTTAAAGAACGCGCTGCTCATCCTCGACGACAAGATTGAAAAGGGCGAGGCGGAGCTGGCCGAGATTAACGCTCGTATCAACAGCTTCGCGAGCGGTCGCCGCCTCCTGCAGGAGGAACTCGACATCACTCGCAAAATGGTCGCGCAAAAGGCCGCTCCCAAAATTGACGAGATCCGCCTCGAACGCGAGCTTTCCGATCTCTCGGGCCAGATCAGGGCGGCGAGCGAACGCCGGACGGGGATTGAGGCGGAACTGCGTGCCGCCCGCAACGAACGCAAGGATCAGGAAGACAAGTTTCGCTCCAAGGCGCTCGGGGAACTGAACGAGGTGGAGACGGACATTGCCGCGCTTCAGGAAAGCCTGAAATCCATCGAGGACCGGGTTTTCCGCACGGAAGTTCGCTCTCCGGTCGCGGGAGTCGTGAACAATATCGCCGTCAAGACCATCGGCGGCGTTATCGAGCCGGCCCAGCGCCTCGTCGAAATCGTGCCTGTCGATGACGACCTCAAGATCGTCGCGAAGGTTTCGCCGAACGATATCGCCTTTCTCGATCCGGGCCAGCCTGCAAAGGTCAAAATTACCGCCTATAATCCGCAGCGCTACGGGAGCCTCGACGGGAAGGTGGTTCGCATCGGGGCGACCAGCGTGTCGGACCGCGACGGCAACATCTTCTTCGAAATCGAGGTGCGCACGGATCGCAATCACCTCGGCACGCCGGACAACCCGCTCCCCGTCACGCCCGGCATGGTCGCGCAGGTCGATATCATCACCGGCAAGCGCACGATTCTCGAATATCTCGCCAAGCCGGTTCTGCAGGCACGGGATACCGTGTTCCGGGAGCGCTAGGGCCGATGGCGCGTTTCCTCATCAGCCGCTGGGTTCACACGTTCGTCCTGCTTGTCCTGTTGTTCGGTCTTCTGACGGTCCGCGCGTACGATTTCGAGTGGACGCAGTCCATACGCTATCTCGCGTTCGACACCTATAACCGTGTGAAGCCCCGTCCACAGACCGACACCGTCGTTATGGTGGATATCGACGAGGCATCGCTGGCGCGCGTGGGGCAGTGGGCATGGCCGCGAACGGTGATTGCGCAACTGGTCGAGGAACTGCACGATCTGGGGGCGCGAGCGATCGTTTTCGATATGGTCTTCGCCGAACCGGATCGCACGTCTTTGCAGAATTATCTCAAGTCGCTGGAGGACGAAGAGCAGGTTCGTCAACTCGCCGGGGCCTTCGGGCAGTTCAGGGATAACGACGACGTCCTTGCGGAGACGATCCGCAAATCCGGCAATGTCGTCACGGGTTTTACTAGGGCGGCCGCCGTTCAGGAAGGACAGCGCAAGCCGCACATCGCTCAGCCGATCGGCATCAAGTCAAGCGCGCGGAGTTTACGCGACACGGTCATGCCTGTGCGTGCCGTCACGACCAATATTCCGGTTCTGGCGGAAGCTGCGGCCGGGAACGGCGCTTTTGTTGTCAGTCCGGAAGTCGACGGGCTCATCCGCAAGGTTCCGCTGATTCTTCGCTCGATTGACGAAGAGGGCGCGACGAAGGACCTCTATCCGACCCTTTCGGTCGAAGGTGTGCGGGTTGCTTACAACCCGCGTTCGCTGATCCGGGTCCGGGACGTGTCGGCGGGTGAGGGAGGGGCCTTTCATCCGCCCTACAGCATGCGAGTTGGGGAGCACGATGTGCCCCTTGATGCGGACGGGGAGCTGTATGTTTATTTCAGCAAGGCGCGGAGCGACGCTTATGTTCCGGCTTGGCGGGTGCTCGAAGGACAGGTCGAACCCGACGAGGTGAGCGGCCGGATTGTGTTCGTCGGCACAAGCGCGGAAGGGCTGCGCGATATTCGCTCCACGCCGCTGGATCTGTTCATTCCCGGGGTCGAGCTGCATTTGAACGTGGCGGAACAGATCCTGACCGGGACTTATCTGCTGCGTCCCTGGTTCATTGTCGGTATGGAGCTTCTCGTTATTGCGGCTGCCGGGCTCATTATCATTTTGCTTTCGCCGTTTGTTGGCGCAGTCTTCCTGTCGTTCTTCACACTCTGCATCATTTTTGCTGCAGCCGGTACGTCATGGTGGGCTTTTGCCGAACATTATATTCTCGTCGATCCCGTCTATCCGGCGATCAGTCTTGCGGTCCTCTACGCGACGGCCTCCCTCCTGACCTACATCCGTACAGAGGCCGAACGGCGGCAGGTGCGGCAGGCGTTCGGGCTTTATATCTCGCCGGATTTCATGAGAGAACTCACCGCGCACCCCGACAAGCTGCGCCTCGGCGGGGAAGTGCGCGAACTATCGGTGATGTTTACCGATATCCGTTCCTTTACCACGATTTCAGAAGGGCTGACGCCGGAAGACCTGATCCAGCTCATGAACGACTTTCTGACGCCCATGTCGGACCTCGTCATGAACAATCGCGGCACCATCGACAAGTATATGGGCGACGCGATGATGGCGTTCTGGAACGCGCCGCTCGACGACGAGGACCACGCCCGCCATGCCTGCATGACAGCGCTGCGCATGAACGAGGCGCTTGACCCGATCAACGCTCGCCTTGCCGAACGGGCAGCGGAGCAGGGGACGGAGCCGATCGTTTTAAAAGCCGGGATCGGCATCAATACGGGTGCGGCCTCGGTCGGGAATATGGGTTCGCGCCAGCGCTTTGCCTATTCCGCTCTGGGCGACACCGTCAATCTGGCCTCGCGCCTGGAAGGGCAGACGAAGAATTACGGCCTGACGAACCTGATCGGCGAACGCACATACCGCGCGGCCCCGGATTTCGCCACGCTTGAAGTCGATTTGATTCGCGTGAAGGGCAAGTACAGGCCGGAGCGCGTCTTTACGCTTCTCGGCGATCCGGTCTGCGCGGAAACCGACCGTTTCGTGAACTGGCGCGCCTTGCATCGCGAGATGATCGCCGCCTACCGCAGTCAGAATTTCGACAAGGCCCTGGAGCAGATCGGAAAATGCGCGAAAATCGCCGATCCGGCGTTTGAGACGGTTTATGAAGTGTACCGGCTGCGCATCAGGGAAATGCTTGAAAACCTGCCCGGCCCGGACTGGGACGGCGTCTACGTGGCGACCAGTAAATAAAAAGGGCGACCGAAGCCGCCCCTTGTTGTCTGTATGGATCAAAACTAGGGTAAAACGTTTACGGTAACATCGTTATCCACCAGAACGGCATAATTTCCACTTTCATGGACGTAGCCCGTGTAACCCGCTTCGTTTGCGTCCGCGTTGCTCATCCATTCATTGGCATGCGCACCCTGAATAGTTAATTCATCGCCGCTTTCGCCGTTAATGCGAAGCGTATAGGCATCGTCCGAACCGTTACCGTAGTAATGGAACAATGTGCCGTCCGCCATATCGAAAATCGCTTTCGTGTCGAGCGTTATCTTGTCGTTCTGGTCGTTCGCCATGTCGATACGCTCGATACTGGACAGCCGGTCGACGAGACTGAAATCAAGCCCCGAAGGGTTGGCGCTGACGCCGACGATACGCAGCGTGTCGATATCGGAACCGCCATCGAGCACACGGTGCTGGTCGCCAATAAAAGTGCCGACTTCCAAAATATCGTTACCGGCGCCGCCCTTCATGCTAAGTCCCGTTTTTCCGCCGTCCCCGAGAATGTCCGCGCCTGATCCGCCCACAAGGCTCTGGTCGACTTCCATCGCTTCGATATCCTGTCCTTTCAAGACGACGTTTTCGGCGTCGCGCCCGTAGACCATCAGAATTTCTCCGGTAAGCTCGTTTGCCACCATCAGATCGTCGAAACCGTCGCCGTTCACGTCTCCTGCGACGGAGACGTTAAGATCGTCGCCGTTGAAGGCGCCGTCCCAAATCATTTTGAACGCCTTGCCTTGTTCGTCGAGCGACATGACGTTTACGATGCCGTCTCCGTCGGCGTCCGGGTTACGACCGCCATACACGATGTATATATCGTTTGCATAACCGCCCGCAGAAGCGTCCGGGATGGTCGTGACAACGACCATGTCGGCATATCCGTCGCCGTTGAAGTCGCCTGCCGTACCGCCATTCGTAATGCGCCATGAACCGCCGTCATTGGGGTCGTTCGCGATGACTTTAAAGCCCTGCGTGGCTGTCATGGTGGAAACGTCAAGCATTCCGGTTTGTCCGCCATAGACAATCCATGCTTCTCCGTCGCCGGCAACGATAATGTCGTCATAGGAGTCATCGTTAAGGTCGATACCGCCCAGAACGCCATGTCCGAAATTTTCGGCCACGACGGAACCGGCGGGGCCTGATATGGCAAGGAGCGTGTTTGAAAAATCTCCTCCGGCCATGACGAATGCCTTGTTTGATCCCGGCGCGCCGATGATTAGGTCGCCCATTCCGTCGCCGTTAAAATCTCCGGCGGAATGGATATCTTCGCCGTAAGCGCTGCCGATGCCGGGACCCTGAAGCTCAATGCCAAGACTTCCCAGATTATATAGATCGATAGGGCCATCAAGGGTTGTCGCGCTTCCCCAGATCGTGTATACGCCGCCTTTTCCGCCGTTGGAGTTAGGGGCCGAAAAGGCAAAATCGGCGAATCCATCGAGATTTATGTCTCCCAGCGCAGCGACGCTGTAGCCAAAACCATCGTCGGCAGACATCGCAGTACCTCCAGAATCAATAAGCGTTGCTGTCCCGATTCGCACGTTGCCGCTATATGTAGGTGCCTCAGAAACGTTGGCGGCCCGTCCGGGCATGCCGACAATGTAATCCGCCTTTCCGTCGCCGTTTACGTCGCCCAGTCCCGCAAGTGTGGCGTTTAAAATCTGCGTGACGTCGGACCACGCCGCGCCGTCCGAAACCAGAGCGGTGTTTCTGCTTTCAAAGCTCGTGCCGGAGAATTTCTCGATAACCAGATCGTCGCCAGAGGTATAGGACAAATAGCCGAATTCAATATCGCCATCCTTGTCAATGTCGCCAAGAGCCGCTATGGCAATGCCGTTCTGGTTCAGGTTTCCTGAAACCAGAGCGAAGACTCCCGGTCGCGACGCGGCGAGGTCGAAATCGTTTCTGGATGTCGTTGTGTCGTCCGTTGTTTCCGTATACGGCGCGTCGTTCGCGGTTGTGCCGTTTGTCGCTTGCGGGGTCGATATGCTTTGCGAACTGTCCGTTGTCGTCGTGTCGGCGGTCGTGGTCCCGGATACGGAGCTATCGGTCGCGGAAGAGCTTCCCGTGCTGTCTGTTCCTGTCAGGCTCGTCCCGTAACCGCTAATTGCGAGCGTATCGGATGCAAGGGTATTGGTGGAGGTCGTTGTCGTGCCTGTTGATGTGTTTGCCGTCGTGGTCGTTGTCGTCTCCGATGGTTCTGCTGCGGTTTTCTGAGTTTCCGTCGTTTCCCCGGCGTTTTCCGTGCCGCTTTCATCAGTCGCGGTCTCCTCCGCCGATGCTTCTTCGCCCGCGGCTTCATCACCAGCCGCTTCCTCGGACGACGACTCTTCCGGGGCGGTTTCCTTATCGCCGTTGTCGTTCTGGGGGCTGCGACCGATAGCATTGAAGAAGCTCGGAGTGACTTTTCCGATTGAGGAGAACTTCGCGGCAACATCGTTTGCGTTAAGCTGTCCCATTGGTATGATTTCGTTTCCCCCATCGAACCGCGCTGTTTCGAACTGGCCTGCGAGCGTCACTTCCTGGCCGCCGTGCGTACGCAGGACGATGGCTCCCTCGACGACCGTAATTTCTCCGGTGTCGACGTTACCGGCTATTGTCGTGCCGCGGATGCCGATCGAGCCGACCGGCGTTTCGATCTGGACGTCGTCCGGGTCGTCGCGTCCGATCAGGCCGCTTGTAAAGACGAAGATGCCGCGCAGGACGGAGAAATTGCTTTCGCCGCTTTGTGATACGGGGTCGAAAACATATTCGTCAATCGCCAGACGCGCGTTTTCTGAAACGGCAAAGCTCGTCTCGTCGATAAAAACGATGTTGACAGCACCGGCAGCATCGGTCTCGACGACATCGCCCTGGAAAATGGGGGTGCCTATCTGGACGTTCTCGACGGTTCCGTTCGTGCGGGTTACCGTAACCTCGCCGGACACTTCCTGAACCGAGCCGACGGGGGTGGTGTCGTTTAGCGTGCCGAGCTGGGCATACTGGGGCGGGCTGTGAACAAATGAACTGACCAGCCCCGGGGTAAGCACAGCGCCTTCCGGCGAGACGATATCCGGCGCGGGCTCTGCGAGGAAGTACCCTTCGATGACGATGGAGCCATCCGGTGTCTTCAGGACCAGATCATGCCCGTCGCGGATCAGTTCGGCATGGGAAATGAACTCGTTACCGGGAACCGTTACGGAGCCCGAATCCGTCGAATGTGTTGAAAGAATGGTCTGTTCCCGGGCGTCGGTTTGTCCGCCATCGGTAGTTCCCGCGAGTGTCCTTGCCATAATTCAAATTCCCCGTCTTTGTCTTTCCTGCATGCCCGGCATTATTATTGCCACATACAATCCATTGGCGCAGTAACGGATTACTGCGCTCCCTACACTAGTCTATCCGGAGATGGCTTAAAAAAACGTAACTTTTGCCGAGGTTTATTTTCGAAAGAGAGCGATATTCCGGGAAAATTCGGATAAAACTTATCCCAATTCTCTGGCAGCGGTTCGTTCGGGCGGCAACATATGCTTTCCAGGAGCCTTGTCCCGGTCGCGAATCATTTTTATCACGTCCTTTTCGGCCTGCGGCCGGGAGAACCAGAATCCCTGGGCCGAATCGCATTCCATTTCAAGCAGCGTCTGCGCTTCCCGCGGGTTCTCGACGCCCTCGGCGGTAACGGTCATGTTCAGATTTTTTCCGAGAGCGATAATGGAGCGAACCAGTTCAAGGCTCTCTTTCTTGTGCATCATTTCCGTTATGAAGCTGCGGTCGATCTTAAGGACCTGGATCGGGAACGAGTGAAGATAGCTCAGAGAAGAGTACCCTGTACCGAAATCGTCAATAGCGATTTTCATACCCGCCTTGCAGCACATTTCGAGCGTCTCCCGGGCGCTTTCCGGTTGGCTCATGAGAATCCGTTCCGTGATTTCAAGGCAGAGCCGGTTCGCGGAAACATCGGTGCGGCTCAAGGTATCGTAAAGTCCTTCAACGAAGTCCTCTGAAGCAAAGTCGGTGCTCGAGAAGTTAACGCTCATATAGAAGCCCGAATCGTAGCCGGTAAGGCTTTCGATTCGTTTCAGTGCGCGGCAGGACTCTTCGAGAACCCACTTGCTGGCGTCAACGATCAGCCCGGTATCCTCCGCCATGGGAATGAAAAGTCCGGGCGATAGGAAACCCCGCTCCGGATGCTCCCAGCGCACAAGGGCCTCAAAACCCTGGATGTCCCCCGATCTCAGATCGATGATGGGCTGGTAGTGCAGCGAGAGCTGCCGATTTCTGAGGGCGTCCCTGAAATCGTTCGCGAGCTTGATCATTTCAACTGCATCGGTCTCTTCGAGAAAGCTGCGCTCGACTTCCTCGGGCGGCGGGCTGCTATTGCTTTCACGGAATATTTCGGCGCGGGCGAGCATGTCGCGATAACGTGTCAGGACGACCTGTGAGACTGTCTGGATCACGGGGTCTGTATTCTTCAGGCGGCGGCTGAAATCGTCCCTGGAGATTTCCAGCATGCGGCAATCCTCCACGGCCTTGATCGTCGCCGTTCGCGGTGCATCGTCGATAATCGCCATTTCGCCGATAATTGCCCCGGGACCGCGCGTGCCGACGCGGTGAATCGTACCGTTGTCGCTTTCGATGAAAATTTCGACCCGGCCTTCTTCAATGATATAGGCACACTCGCCTTTTTCGCCCTGACGCATGATGATGTCGCCAGCCTTGAAGTCGCGCTTATCTTGTGAGTTCAGGAAGGCCATGGAAGTAACCTGAAAAATCCCCGATGATTGTCCGGTCAGTTATCTGACGCATTTTTGTATCCTAATAATGCGTAACAATTCTTACACTTACGTTAACGCTAGAGTAGCATTGTGTCGGTAACCATGGATTTATACCTTCCAAATTGTTTCTGAACTCTCCCCATTTTTTCCGAATCGTTGGCGGGGAGTGTTGAAAATCCTTATACAGGGCTGATTTAGGTAAGGAATCGGGGTTTTTCCTAGCG